>JANXUU010000133.1 GCA_025356055.1 Sphingomonas sp.
GATGTCGTTGGTCTTGGACGCGACTTCGCGCAGCATCTGCGCACCCATGTTCTCGAACTTGTCCTTGAGCTCGATCTCCTTGGCGACGGTGACGCCGTCCTTGGTGATGCGCGGCGCGCCATAGCTCTTGTCGATGACGACGTTGCGGCCCTTGGGCCCCAGCGTGACCTTGACCGCGTCGGCGAGGATGTCGACGCCGCGAAGGATGCGCTCACGCGCGTCGCGGCCGAATTTTACGTCCTTGGATGCCATGGTGGCTACCCTTTCCTAGTGAGTTTGAATGAAGCGACAGACGGGTTTTGGCTCAGCCAACGATCCCGAGAATGTCGCTTTCCTTCATGATGATGAGGTCTTCACCGTCGACCTTGACCTCGGTGCCCGACCATTTGCCGAACAGGATCTTGTCGCCGGCCTTGACCTCGAGCGGGTGCACGGTGCCCTGCTCGTTGCGCGCGCCGGTACCGGCGGAGACGACTAGGCCCTCCTGGGGCTTTTCCTTGGCTGTGTCGGGGATGATGATCCCGCCAGCGGTCTTTTCCTCGGCCTCGGTGCGACGCACGAGGACACGGTCATGAAGCGGCCTGAAACCCATCTTCCTGATATCCCTTTGATGTTTAACGTTGTGGCTTGGCACTCTCCGAATGGGAGTGCCAGCGCTGACCTGCATATGGGTAGGCGGCACAAAAGCGTCAAGCGTTCGTTGTGCGATACAGGTTCGATGGTCCACTTCCATCGTTAAGAATTAGGGAATTACAATGCGTAACGTGCCTTTCGCGCGCGCGCTGGTGGCGCTCGCGCTGTTTACCCCGTTAGCCCTGTCGACCGCCGCCACTGCGGCCCAGCAAGCCGAATATGCCGACTCGGGCCAGCCTGTTCAGGCGCGGGCCGACATGATCGACACGTTCGGAACCGCCGATCTCGCCGCCGGACAGTATCGCTGGGCGAACGATATCCCGACCGCCGGGTTGACCAGGATCGTCATCAGCCTGACCGACCAGATGGGCTATGTCTATCGCGCCGGCGAGTTGATCGGCGTCACCACAATATCGAGTGGGAAGACCGACCATGAGACCCCGACCGGGACCTTCGCGATCCTTGGCAAAGAGAAGGTGCATCATTCAAACAGCTACGACAATGCTTCCATGCCGTTCATGCAGCGACTCAATAACTACGGCGTCGCGCTTCATGGTGGCAACAATCCCGGATATCCCGCCAGCCACGGCTGCATCCGCCTGCCGATGAAGTTCGCCGCACGGCTGTTCGAACTCACAACGACCGGCAGCCCAGTGATCATCGACGCCTAAACGCAAGCCAGGGTTGGCTTTTGACGGCAGACTGCGGCATCAGGGCGCCTCCCGAAGGAGCAAACCTGTTGAAGCCAATCGTCATAGCCATTGCCGCCGCCGTGTTGCTTGCCGGTTGCGCCATGTCGTCGCCGCAGGTGGCCGGGCCCGTGGCTCCGGCGGCCCCTGCCAAATATGGCTGGGGCTATACCGACAAGGCGAAAATTGAAATGGCAGCGGCGTTCGGGACGGTCGCGCTCAAGGCCTCCGAATCGCGCTGGACGCCCGAGGTGCCCGCCACCGGCGTCACAAAGCTTGTCATCAGCCTCTCGGACCAACTCGCCTGGGTCTATCGAGGCGATCGGATGATCGCCGCGACGACGATCTCGAGCGGCAAGATGGACCATGAATCGCCCGTCGGGCAATTTCCTATTTTGGCGAAGGAAGTGTTCCATCGCTCGAACCGCTACAGCAATGCGCCGATGCCGTTCATGCTTCGTCTCAACCGTTGGGGGGTCGCGATCCACGGCGGAGTGGTCCCGGGCTATCCAGCGAGCCACGGTTGCATCCGCTTGCCGATGGCCTTCGCCAAGAAGCTCTATGCCTATGTCGCGCGCGGGGATATCGTCTATGTCGAGGGCTGAGCCCCCTTCGGGATTTACGTTGAGGGGTGAGCCGCAAGGCTGAGCAACCCAAGCCGGCCGCGTCCGCGCCAACGCCACAGCATCAGTACCGACACGACCGCCAGTCCGATCGCCAGCCCGGCCCAGATCCCCTGGCCCGCCCAGCCCCGCCGGAACGCCAGCCACGCGCCGGCGCCGATCCCGATTCCCCAATAGCCGACAAGCGCGAACAACATCGGCACCCGCGTGTCGTGTAACCCGCGCAGCATCCCCGCGCCGACGACCTGCGCCCCATCAACCACTTGGAACACCGCGGCGATGGCGAGGAAACTGACCGCGAGCGCGATAACGTGCGCATTGCCGGGTGAATCGGTCAGGAACAATGTAACGAGGGGCCGGGGGGCCAGCCACAGCAGCACCGCCATCGCCCCCATGAAACCGGCCCCGAGCGCCCACGCGGTCCAGCCGGCACGCGTAATTCCCGCCCGGTCGCCGCGCCCAAGGGCATTGCCGACACGGACCGTCGCGGCCTGCCCCAGTCCGAGCGGCACCATGAAGCTGAGCGCCGCGATCTGCAACGCCACCGCGTGCGCCGCGATCGAATCGGCGTCGATCAGTCCCATCAGGTACGCTGCCGCACCGAACACCGCGCCTTCGAAGCTCATCGTGAGGCCGATCGGAAGGCCGACTTTGACCATCGTTTTAAAGCGCGCCCAGTCACTCCGCCACCAATGCCCGAACAGATGGAAGCGGCGGAATTGGCGGTCAGTGACAAGGACAGTTGCAAGCGCAAGTGCGAGCGCGCTCCACACGATGCTGCTCGCTAGCCCGCCGCCAATGATGCCTAGGGCGGGTAGCCCGAAATGGCCGAAGATCAGCGCCCAGCCGAGGATCGCGTTGAGCAGGATCCCGATCAGGCTGATTGCCGGGATCCAGCCCGGCCGCTCGAGTGCCGAAAGGAAGTTGCGCATCGCTTGGAACAGCAGGAAAGGCAGCGCGCTCCACATATAGCCGCGCAGGAAGCGCCCCGCGTCACGCGCAAGACTGGGCTGCTGCCCAAGCCCGCGAATGATCGGTTCGGCGTTCCACAGCACCGCCCAGATCGCCGCCGACAGGATGACCGCGAGCCACAGCGCCTGGCGAAACGTCCGCCGCACCTGCCGCACGCTATGCGCATTTCGACCGAACGCGGTCGCCATCATCGGCGACGAGGCGGTGATCACCCCAATCCCGAATAGCAAGAAGGCAAAGGTCAGGTTGAGCCCGAGCGCCGACGCCGCCAGCGCATGCGCCCCGAGCCACCCCATCAGCACGACATCGGTCGCCTGGATCAGCGCCATGGTGAGGTTCGACAGCACCAGCGGCCACGCTAGGACGAGGGTCGCGCGAAGCTCGGTGCGCCAGGGGTGAGAGGGAGTGGACACGGCCCGGTCAATGCGGGGGGAGAATAGTTTGCGCAACACTGGGCAATCGTTTTCCTGTCCTACACCACCCTTTCACGCGCATGGACTTGTCGATGCAGCTGCTCACCTTTCTCGTTCCTCGATTCGTTGGACAAGGCGAGCATCCGCGACCGACTGGATACATTGCACACAAAAGCTCGCCACACTGTCAACCGTGTCCAAAACTCACCTCCTCGCCTTCGCGCTCGCAATCGCGGGACGGCTCGGCTAGCACCGCGCGACACGGGCGGAGTGATGATAATGCGGTTGGTTCGGGCGATCTGGAAGCTGCTGGTCGGGGTCAAGGACGCGCTCGTCCTGCTGCTCCTGCTGATCTTCTTCGGCGGGCTGTACGCGGCGCTGTCGTCGGGGCCGCCAACGGTCAAGGACGGAGTGCTCAACCTTGCGCTGAACGGCTCGCTGGTCGAGCAGGCGTCCAAGCCGAGCGCGACCGCGCTGCTTTCAGGACAGGGCGAGCGGGTCCATCAATATCAGCTGCGCGACCTGGTCGCGGCGCTCGACGCGACCCGTCAGGATGACCGGGTCAAGGGCGTAGCGCTCGACCTCGACGGCTTCCTCGGCGGCGGCGAGGCGGCGGTCGCCGACCTCGGCGCAGCGCTGTCGAGGGTCAAGGCGAGCGGCAAGCCCGTGATCGCTTACGCCACAGGCTATACCGACAGCGGTTACCAGCTGGCGAGCCACGCTTCCGAGATCTGGCTCAATCCGTTTGGCACCGTCGCGATCGCCGGTCCGGGCGGCAACCACCTCTATTACAAGGGCCTGCTCGACAAACTCGGAGTCACCGCCAACGTCTATCGCGTCGGCACCTACAAATCTGCGGTCGAGCCCTACATCCGCAATGACATGTCGCCCGAAGCGAAGTCGGCGGCCCAGGCGCTCGGCGGCGCGCTGCTCGAGGATTGGCGCAGCGATGTCCTTCGCGCCCGGCCTGCAGCGAAAATCGATGCCTATCTCAAGGATGAGGTCGGCGCGGTAAACGCGGCCGGGGGCGATCTTGCCGTCGCGGCGAAGAATGCCGGGCTGGTCGATACCGTTGCCGACCGCCGTGCGTTCGAGGCGAGGTTGGCCAAGCTCGGCGGCAAGGACGACAAGGCGGCGGCGGGGTACAAGGCGATCCGCCTCGACAGCTATCTCAAGAACAAGGTCGATCGCAGCCCGCACGGGCCGATCGGAGTGGTGACCATCGCCGGCACGATCGTCGACGGCAAGGCGCCGCTCGGCACTGCGGGCGGCGACAGCATCGCTGCGGCGATCCGCAAGGGGCTGCGCGGGGACGACATGAAGGCTCTCGTCGTGCGGATCGATTCGCCCGGCGGGTCGGTGCTCGCATCGGAGCGGATCCGGCAGGCGTTGCTGGCGGTCAAGGAGAAGAAAATCCCGATCGTCGTCTCGATGGGCTCGGTCGCGGCGTCGGGCGGATATTGGGTATCGACGCCCGGCGACTATGTCTTTGCCGAGCCCTCGACGATTACCGGATCGATCGGGGTGTTCGGCATTTTGCCGAGTTTCCAGGGGACGTTGAAAAAGCTTGGGGTCGGCGCCGACGGGATCAAGACGACCCCGCTCTCAGGCGAACCCGATTTGTTGAACGGCCCCTCACCCGAAGCCGGCGCGCTGGTCCAGGCCGGCGTCAACAGCATCTATGCCAAATTCCTCGGTATCGTCGGCGCGGCGCGGCACAAGAGCCCGGCGGAGATCGACAAGATTGCGCAAGGCCGCGTGTGGGACGGCGGCACGGCCCACCAACTGGGGCTGGTCGACGGGTTCGGCGGAATGGACGCGGCGATCGCCAAGGCGGCGGCGCTCGCGAACCTTGGCGACGAGCGCGGCGTGCGGTACCTCGAACGTCCCAAGAGCCTTAGCGAGGGGCTGATGGGACTATTCGCTGGGGATGACGATGCGACGGGGACGACCGACGCGTTGGCCAGTCTCGCTCCCGCCCCGGCCAGCGAGATCGAGCGTGCACTCGCCGAAGTGCAGCAGATCATGACCGGACCGTCGATCCAGGTGCGTTGCCTCGAGTGCGGGCCGACCGCGGGGATGCCTGCCGAGGCCCCCAAAGGCGGGTTGTTTGCCGCGCTTGCCCGCTTGCTGTGGTCCTGATCCGACCTGCAACGGCAGCCGACGCCGCCGCGATCGCCGCGCTCTACGCCCCGTTCGTCGAGGGCAGTCAGTCGACGTTCGAGGAAGTCGCGCCCGACGCGGCGGAGATAGCGGGGCGGATGGCGGGCACCGGGATCGCCTATCCGTGGCTCGTGGCCGAGGAGGGCGGCGCGCTGCTGGGTTATGGCTCGAGCAGCTGTTTTCGCCATCGTTCGGCCTATCGCTGGGCGGTCGAGACCGGGGTTTATGTCGCGCCCCAAGCCCAACGTCGGGGCATCGCACGCGCACTTCTTGCGCAATTGATCGAGGCACTAACCCGGGCAGGTTTCGTTACCGCGATCGCCAGCATCTCGCTCCCCAACGCGGCCAGCGCGGGGCTGCACGAGGCGCTGGGTTACAAGCTTGCCGGGACGATCAAGGCGCCAGGCTACAAGCTCGGCGAGTGGGTCGACATCGGCTATTGGCAGCGCGATTTGGCGGAGCGGCAATCCTCGCCACGAGAACCCGCCGTCTGAGCCCGATCAGATATGGATCGGCTTGCCTTGCACCGCCATTGCCGCTTCCTTTACGGCCTCGGCATGGGTCGGGTGGGCGTGGCTGGTGTAGGCGATGTCCTCGCTCGTCGCGCCGAACTCCATCGCGATGCAGGCTTCGGCAATGAGGTTGCCGGCGAGCGACGAGATGATCCACACGCCGAGCACGCGGTCGGATTTCGCGTCGGCGATGATCTTGACGAAGCCATCGGTGTCGCGGTTGGTCTTGGCGCGGCTGTTGGCCATGAAGGGGAACTTGCCGACCTTGATCTCGGTCGATGCCTCGCGCGCCTGCTCCTCGGTCAGGCCGACGCCCGCGATCTCGGGATGGGTGTAGACCACCGACGGAATGACCGCATGGTTCACGATGCCGGTGTGGCCCGCGATATTCTCTGCGCAGGCAACGCCCTCGTCCTCGGCCTTGTGGGCAAGCATCGGGCCGGTGATGACGTCGCCGATCGCCCAGATGCCCGGGACCGAAGTGCGAAAGTCGTGGTCGGTGTCGACTTGGCCCTTGGCGTTGACGGTCAGGCCAGCCTTGTCGAGGGCGAGGCCGTCGGTGTTGGGCTTGCGGCCGATAGAGACGAGCACCACGTCGGCCTCGATGGATTCAGCGGGTCCGCCCTTGGCCGGTTCAACCGTGAGGGTGGCCTTGCCGTTGGCGGTACTTGCCCCGGTAACTTTCGTTCCGGTGCGGATGGTGAAGCCCTGCTTCTTGAAGATCTTGGCCGATTCCTTGCGGATTTCGCCGTCCATTCCGGGAAGAATCTCGTCGAGATATTCGACCACGGTGACCTTGGCCCCGAGCCGCAGCCAGACCGACCCGAGTTCGAGCCCGATGACCCCACCGCCAATGACGACGAGATGCCCGGGAACCTTTGGCAGGGTCAACGCACCGGTCGAGTCGACGATAACATGCGCCTCATTGTCGACGCTCACGCCGGCCAGCGGCGTGACCGACGACCCGGTGGCGATGATGATGTTCTTCGCGGTGACGCTACGATCGCCGACCTTGACCGAATTGGCGCTTTCGAACGCCGCCCTGCCCTTGAGCCACTCGACCTTGTTCTTCTTGAACAGGAATTCGATTCCGCCGGTCAGCTCCTTGACCGCCTTGGCCTTTTCAGCGTGCATCTGGTCGAGGTTGAGCGACGCACCTGCGATGTCGATGCCGAACTTGGCGAGCGCCCCGGAGGACGCCTCGGCGAACAGCTCGGAGGCATGAAGCATCGCCTTCGACGGAATGCAGCCGACGTTGAGGCACGTCCCGCCCAGCGTCTCGCGGCTTTCGGCGCACGCGGTTTTCAGCCCCAGCTGCGCCGCCCGGATTGCGGCGACATAGCCGCCGGGACCGGAGCCGATCACGAGCACGTCGAAATCAAAATCAGCCATCACTTGTCCTTACAGGTCGATCAACAGGCGCGTCGGGTCCTCGATCGCTTCCTTCATGCGGACGAGGAAGGTGACCGCCTCGCGGCCGTCGATCAGGCGGTGGTCGTAGGACAGGGCAAGGTACATCATCGGGCGAATGACAACCTGGCCGTCACGGGCGACGGGACGGTCCTCGATACGGTGCATGCCGAGCACGGCGGACTGCGGCGGGTTGATGATCGGGGTCGACAGCAGGCTGCCGAACACGCCGCCGTTGGAGATGGTGAAGGTACCGCCCTTCATGTCGTCCATGCTGAGCGTGCCGTCCTTGGCCTTCTTGCCATAGCCGGCGATGGCCTGTTCGACTTCGGCGAAGGACATGCGGTCGGCCGAGCGGACGACGGGGACGAACAGGCCCTTGGGGCCCGACACCGCCACCGATACGTCGAGATAGTCGTGATAGACAATCGTGTCGCCGTCGAGGCTGGCGTTGACCGAGGGGACGTCGCGGGCGGCGAGCGCGGCGGCTTTCACGAAGAAGCCCATGAAGCCGAGGCGAATGCCGTGCTTCTTCTCGAACAGATCCTTGTAGCGGGCGCGGGCGTCGATCACGGCGGACATGTCGACGTCGTTGAACGTGGTCAGGATCGCGGCGGTGTTCTGCGCGTCCTTGAGGCGGGTGGCGATGGTCTGGCGAAGGCGGGTCATCTTGACGCGCTCTTCGCGGCGATCCGCCGCCGCGGGCCGAGCGGCAGCGACAGGGCCCGCCAACAAAGACACCCGAGCGGCAGCGACAGGGCCCGCCAACAAAGACTCGGCAGGAGCAGCGGCAGGAGCAGGAACCGGAGTGGCCCACTTGCTCTTCGCGGCCGCCAACACGTCATCCTTGGTCAGGCGACCGTCCTTGCCCGAGCCCTGGATCGCCGACGGATCAACCTGATTCTCGAGCACCGCGCGGCGAACGGCCGGGGACAGGCGCAAGGCACTGTCGTTGGCCGAGCCGACGCTGTCCGCGGTGGGGGCGTGTTCATCCCCCCGGAGCGCCGGCGTTTCGGCCGGGCCGGCGGGATTGACCGGCGTTTCGGGTGCCGCGGTCGACGGCGGGGAAGCCGATGAAGCGGCCGCTTGGTCCACGATCCGGGCAATGAGCGCGCCGACGGCGACTGTGTCCCCTTCCGCAACGAGCGCTTCGCCGAACGTTCCGGCGACCGGCGAGGGCACGTCGACGCTCACCTTGTCGGTTTCGAGCGTGGCGATCGGCTCGTCGGCGGCAACCGCGTCGCCGGGGTGCTTGAGCCAGGCGCCAAGCGTGGCCTCGGTGATCGATTCGCCGAGCGTCGGCACCTTCACATCGGTTGGCATGGTTCGTCCTTTACTCGGCCGCCGCGGCGGCTGGGATACTCGTCTGGCCAAGCGCATCGGCGACCAGCGCGGCCTGCTCTGTGGCGTGGCGTTTCGCAAGACCGGTGGCGGGCGAGGCGGAGGCCGCGCGCCCGGCGTAGCGCGGACGCATCCCCGTCTTGCCCGCGCGCGTCAGGCACTCTTCCAGGCAACTTTCGACGAAGTGCCACGCGCCGTTGTTCTTCGGCTCCTCCTGCGCCCAGACCAGTTCCGTGAGGTCGGGCATGGCTTTCAGCCGCTTGACCAGCGGTTCGGACGGGAAGGGATAAATCTGCTCGATGCGGAGAACCTCGGTATCGGCGACCGCAGCGGCGTCGCGCGCCTCGATCAATTCGAAGGCGACCTTGCCCGAACACAGCACCGCACGACGGGTCTTGCCCTCTGCCGGTGGCCTCAGATCCGACAGGATGCGCTTGAAGTGGCTTTCCCCGGTAAAGTCGGGACGGGCCGACACGGCCAGCTTGTGCCGCAACAGCGACTTGGGGGTCATCATGATCAGGGGTTTACGGAAATCACGCAGCAACTGCCGGCGCAGGACGTGGAAATAATTCGCCGGGGTGGTGCAGTTGACGACCTGGATATTGTCGTCGGCGCACAGCTGGAGATAGCGTTCGAGGCGGGCCGATGAATGTTCCGGCCCCTGCCCCTCGAAGCCGTGCGGGAGGAGCAGGACAAGACCGCTCGCGCGCAGCCACTTCGACTCGCCCGAAGCAATGAACTGGTCGATGATCGTCTGCGCGCCGTTGGCGAAATCGCCGAACTGCGCTTCCCACAGCACCAGCGTGCGCGGATCGGCGATCGAATAGCCATATTCGAACCCGAGCACGCCGAATTCGCTAAGCGGGCTGTCGCGCACTTCGAAGCGGCCGCCCTGCACGGTGCGCAGCGGAATATATTTCTCGCCATTGACCTGGTCGACCCAGACGGCGTGGCGCTGGCTGAAGGTGCCGCGGCCCGAATCCTGGCCGGACAGGCGAACGTTATGGCCCTCGGCGACGAGGCTGCCGAACGCGAGCGCCTCGCCGGTCGCCCAGTCGAAGCCCTCGCCTGCAGCGAACATCGCCTTCTTGGCATCGAGTATCCGCGCCAGCGTCTTGTGGACCGTCAGCTCGGCGGGGATGGTGGTCAGCGTCGCGCCGACCTCGCCGAGCAGGTCATCGGGGATCGCAGTCGCGGTGTTGCGGCGGCCCAGCACCGGCTCGTCGGGCCGGCCGAAACCACTCCAGCGGCCCTCGAACCAGTCGGCCTTGTTCGGCTTGAAGCTGAGCGCCGCCTGGAACTCACCTTCGAGCAACGCAACGAACTGCTTCGTCTTCTCGTCGAGCCAAGCCTGGTCGATGACGGCTTCCGCGACCAATCGCTTGGCATAGATTTCGCTGATCGGTGGGTGGGTCTTGATCGCGGCGTACATCAGCGGCTGGGTGAAGCTCGGCTCGTCGCCTTCGTTGTGGCCGAAGCGGCGGTAGCACCACATGTCGATGACGATATCGCGCCCGAAGGTCTGGCGGAATTCGATCGCCAGTTTGCATGCGAACGTCACCGCTTCGGGATCGTCGCCGTTGACGTGGAGGATCGGCGCCTGAACCGCCTTCGCCATGTCCGACGAGTAGGGCGAGGAGCGGCCGAACTGCGGGCTGGTGGTGAAGCCGATCTGGTTGTTGATGACGAAATGGATCGTGCCGCCGGTGCCATAGCCGGGAAGCCCCGAAAAGCCGAAGCATTCGGCGACGATCCCCTGCCCCGCGAAGGCTGCGTCGCCGTGGAGCAGGATGGGCAGCACGGTCTTGCCATGCTTGTCTTCGCGCAACGTCTGAATGGCGCGCGCCTTGCCGAGCACGACCGGATCGACCGCTTCCAGGTGCGACGGGTTGGGGAGCAGCGACAAATGGACCTTGTTGCCGTCGAACTCGCGGTCCGAAGACGTGCCGAGGTGATACTTCACGTCCCCCGAGCCACCGACGTCGGCGGGGTTGGCGGCCCCACCGGCGAATTCGCTGAAGATCGCGCGGTAGGGCTTGCTCATGACGTTGGCGAGGACGTTCAGGCGGCCGCGATGGGCCATGCCGATGGCGATCTCGGTGATCCCCAGCTGGCCGCCGTATTTGATGATCGATTCCAGCGCCGGGATCGCGCTTTCGCCGCCGTCGAGCCCGAAGCGCTTGGTCCCGACATATTTGCGCGCAAGGAATTTCTCCCACTGCTCGCCGTGAATGACCTTTTCGAGAATCGCCTGCTTGCCCTCTGGCGTGAAGACGATCTCGGCGCTCTTGCCCTCCATCCGCTCCTGCAGGAAGCGGCGCTCCTCGAGGTCGTTGATGTGCATATACTCGAGCCCGACCGGGCCGCAGTAATTGGCCTGGAGGACAGCGACGATTTCGCGGATCGTCGCCTGTTCGAAGCCGAGCGTCC
Source organism: Sphingomonas sp. (assembly GCA_025356055.1). Taxonomy (GTDB): domain Bacteria; phylum Pseudomonadota; class Alphaproteobacteria; order Sphingomonadales; family Sphingomonadaceae; genus Sphingomicrobium. Next base: position 11,187 of record JANXUU010000133.1, read on the forward strand.
CGCCAAGCCAGATCTTGCGGTCAAGATCGGCGTCGGAAAAGCCATGGAAGGTCGGGGTAAGGTCGGCGGGAAGTTCGTGATGCGCGAGGCCGAGCGGATCGAGCTTGGCGGCGAGGTGGCCGCGCACGCGATAGGTGCGGATCAGCATCATCGCGCGAATGCTGTCCTCCGCGGCGTGGCGGATGGCGGTTTCGTCGACCAGGCCGGAGCCGGTGATGGCGGTCGCGGCAGCTGCGCGGACCTTGGCCGCAACCTTTTCAATCACCGCCTCGGTCGGGTCGAGCCCGGCGTTGACCGAATCAAGCTCGGCGATCGGCCAATTAGGCCGCGCCCAACTGGGCCCCTGCTCCGCCTCGAAACTTTCGCTCAGATCGTCCATCATGCCTTCTCGTCGTCGTGCCGCGGACTTAACCCTTGAGCAGGGCGCTTAGTGTCGTGCCCAACTCAGATGGGCTCGGCGACACGCGAATACCAGCCGCTTCCATCGCGGCGATCTTGCTTTCGGCGTCGCCCTTGCCGCCCGACACAATCGCGCCGGCATGGCCCATGCGGCGCCCAGGAGGCGCGGTGCGGCCGGCGATGAACCCGACCATTGGCTTGGCGCGGCCCCGCTTCGCCTCGTCAGCGATGAACTGGGCGGCTTCCTCTTCCGCCGCGCCGCCGATCTCACCGATCATGATGATCGATTTCGTCGCCTCGTCGGCCATGAACAGTTCGAGCACGTCGATGAAGTTGGTGCCGTTGACCGGATCGCCGCCGATCCCGACCGCGGTGGTCTGGCCTAGCCCCTCGTTGGTGGTCTGGAACACCGCTTCATAGGTCAGCGTGCCCGAGCGCGAGACGACCCCGACCGAACCCTTCTTGAAGATCGAACCCGGCATGATCCCGATCTTGCACTCGTCGGGGGTCAGCACGCCAGGGCAGTTGGGTCCGATCAGTCGCGACTTCGATCCCGACAGCGCGCGCTTGACCTTGACCATGTCGAGCACCGGGATGCCTTCCGTGATGGTGACGATCAGCGGCACCCCGGCGTCGATCGCCTCGAGGATCGAATCGGCGGCGAAGGGCGGCGGGACATAGATCACGCTAGCGGTCGCGCCGGTCTTCGCGACGGCTTCAGCGACCGTGTCGAACACCGGCAGGCCGATGTGCGTCGATCCGCCCTTGCCGGGGGTCACCCCGCCAACCATCTGCGTGCCGTATGCCATCGCCTGTTGCGTATGGAACGTCCCGGTTTCGCCGGTCATTCCTTGCGTGATGACGCGGGTGTTGCGGTCGACCAGGATGCTCACTTGGCGAGGCTCCCGTCGATCGCGATGCACGCGTCGAGCAGTTCCTTGACCGCGTCGACGCTGAGCTTGAGGCCCGCCTTGTCGGTTTCGTCGAGTTCGATTTCGACGATCTTCACGACCCCGCCGGCGCCGATGTGGACCGGCACGCCGACGTACAGCCCATCGAGGCCGTACTGGCCGTCGACATAGGCCGCACAGGGGAGGATTCGCTTCTGGTCATTGAGGAACGCCTCGGCCATCGCGATTCCGCTCGCGGCGGGGGCGTAGAAGGCCGAGCCGGTCTTGAGCAGCGCGACGATCTCGCCGCCGCCACCGCGCGTGCGCTTGACGATCGCGTCGATCTTTTCGTTGGAACTCAGCCCCATCTTGACGAGGTCGGGGACGGGGATGCCGTTGACGGTCGAGTAGCGCACCACCGGGACCATCGTGTCGCCGTGGCCGCCGAGCACGAAGGTGTTCACGTCGCGCACGGAGACACCGAACTCGTCGGCAATGAAGTGGCTGAACCGCGCTGAGTCGAGCACACCGGCCATGCCAACGACCATGTGGTGGGGGAGCCCCGAGAATTCGCGCAGGGCCCAGACCATCGCGTCGAGCGGATTGGTGATGCAGATCACGAACGCACCAGGCGCATTGGCCTTGATGCCCTTGCCGACCGCTTTCATGACCTTCAGATTGATGCCGAGCAGGTCGTCGCGGCTCATCCCCGGCTTGCGAGCGATACCGGCGGTGACGATGATCACGTCCGCCCCGGCGATGTCGGCATAGTCGTTCGAGCCGGTGATGGTCGCGTCGAAGCCTTCGACCGGGCCGCACTGCGACAGGTCGAGCGCCTTGCCCTGGGGCACGCCCTCGACCACGTCGAACAGGACGATGTCGCCCAATTCCTTCTGCGCCGCCAGATGGGCGAGCGTTCCGCCGATGTTCCCAGCGCCGATCAGCGCGATCTTTTTGCGGGCCATAACAATGCCTTTCACGAGGTCTTGGTGCGCGCCTGGGCAGCAGGATCCCGACGCCGGAGCATAATGCCGGACCGCTTAGACGCCTCGTCTCGATGGGGCAACCGCTCGACGGCCACCGTCATCACATCCGGAACGATCGGGGGCGTGATCGGTTTTCCTGGTGTAATGGGCGCCTATGTTCGTCCGCAACCCAGGAGCGATCCGATGAAAATCCTTTTAAGTCTCGCGGCCGCCGCTGTGGCGCTGAGCGCCAGTCCGGCGTTGGCGCATCCCGGCGGCGGACACGGCGGCGGTAATGATCGCGGCAATGGTGGCCAAGAGTGGAAACATGGTGGCGACGACGGGGATCGCGGGGATCGAGGGGATCGCCACGATCGCCGAGATGGTGATCGAATCAACTATGGCTATCACCATAGTAGCTATCGCAACTGCCCGCCGGGGCTGGCCAAGCGCCACAATGGCTGCGTGCCCCCAGGCCAGGCGCGCCGCTGGGCGCAGGGCTCGCGCTTGCCCTACGGCTATAATAGCTACACGCCATACAACCAGCTTCCGCAGCGCTACATCGACCAGTATGGCTTGGATTCAAACAACCGCTACGTCTATCGCGACAACACGATCTATCAGGTCGATCCCCGAACATCGATTATTCAGCGAATCCTCGGCGGCCTCGTCCGCTAGGTTTTCGGGCTGAGAAAATCATGCCGCCCGGTTAGCGCCGGGCGGCCTTTTCTTGGCGTTACTTGCCAGCGAGATCGCGAAGCATGATTTCCCAGTGGACGACGTTTTCATCGAGTGACTTGATTGGAAGCCGCTCATCCTTGCCGTGGGCGCGAAAATCGATCGGCACGACCACCATTGCGCCGTTGGTGCCATAGACGGGCACGCCGGCAACGCGGAACGGCCGTGCGTCGCTCGCCCCAGTCGACATTTCCGGGAATATCGGAAAGCCGGGGTGTAGGCTCGTCACGGCGTGGGTGAACGCGCTGACCACGTCAGGCCGGAGCGGTGATGCTACGCTCGCGACATAGTTGTCATTGCGACTGACGACCACTTCGGGATCGGCGACGACGCGGGTGAGCTCGGCCTGGATGGCGTTGGGATCTACCCCCGGGAAGATACGGCAATTGATCATCGCCGTGGCGAGTTGCGGCAGCGCATTGTCGGCATGACCGCCGAACAGCCGCGTGGGGACGCACCGCGTGCGGGTCAGCCCGACCTCTTTCTCGTCAGCTTCGATCGCGTCGGCGGCGACGCCGTCTTTCGGATCAGCGAGCCATGCGCGCATCGCGTTGCCGAGCGGACCTTTCTCCATTTTTGACCGTGCACCGAAATAGGCGCGGGTCGTCTCGTTGAGCATCGGTTCGAAGCGATAGCCCTCGATCTTGTCGAGTGCATGGGCCAGCGAATAAATCGCGTTGTCCTTGCGTGGCTTCGACGAATGGCCGCCGCGATTGCGCACCGTCAGGGTGTAGCTGGCGAAGGTCTTCTCGGCGGTCTGAATCGTGAAGCCGACCGGCGTGCCATCGGGCAGCACGCCGCCCCCGCCGCCGTCCGCGTTGAGTCCGAATTCGGGATGGCCGAGGAGGTCGAGCCATTCCTTGGCACCCTTCTCGGAGCCAATGCCGTTAGTCTCCTCGTCGCCAGTGAACAGCACCACAATGTCGCGGGTCGATTTGAAGCCCGCCGCGCGAAGGTCGATCAGCGCTTGGGTCAGCGCGGTAATCCCATCCTTCATGTCGATCGTGCCGCGACCGTAATAATAGCCGCCCTTCTCGGTCAGCACGAACGGATCGGTGGTGGAATCCTCGCGCTTGGCCTCCACGACGTCCATGTGGCCCATCAGGAGCAGCGGCCGCCCCTTGGGCGTCCCAGTCGCCCGCCAGCGAACGATAAGCGCGGCGGTGTCGTCTTCGCCGGTCGTCGCGCTGCCGGTGTGATAGGGCATGACGTGGACGTCGGCCTTAGGAAAGCCCGCGGCGATATATTGGTCGGCGAGATATTGCGCCATTGCCGGGGTTTGGTGACGGCCGATGACGGTCGGCATGTCGATGATCTTCTCAAACATAGCGCGCGTCGCTGCCGAACGGGCGGGAGACAGGGTCGGCACGGCGGCAACTGCGGGAACGGAGGTGGCGGCGGTGGCGGCGAGAAGCAGGGCAATCATGGTACGCATCGGTGACCTTTCACGTGAAATGACGCTTCAATTTGAGCGGCAATCGCGCGCTTGTCGATACAACTATCGCGCTTACGCGTCCGTGGCTATGGCGACACTATGCGCCGTATCCTGCTGAGCGCTGCCCTGAGCAGCCTGTTCCTGCCCGCCCCCGCCCTGGCCCTGTCACACCACGGCTGGAGCCAGGCGAGTTCGATCGCACGTGACGGGCTGGTTGCGGTGGCGTTCGGCTTGCCCGCGATCAACGGCGACTGGCGCGGGGTCGAACAATCGGGCCTGTCGGTGGGCGCGGCGTTCGCGGTGACCGAGGGCCTAAAATACACGATCCATGAGCACCGCCCGGACGGCAGCGACAATAAAAGTTTCCCGTCGGGACACGCGTCGGCCAGCTTCGCCGCCGCCGCCAGTCTCGAGAAGCGCTATGGCTGGCGGGTCGGCCTTCCGGCCCACCTCGTCGCGGCGTTCGTCGGCGTGTCGCGGGTCGAGGCGAAGAAGCACTTTGTCGGCGACGTGCTGGTCGGCGCAGCGATCGGCGAGGGTGCCGGCTGGCTGCTGACGTCGAAGCGCGACGCCCGCGTACGGTGGTTGCCATGGGGCGACGCGCATGGCGGCGGAGTCAGCGCCGGGATGCGCTTCTAGGCGGTCGCTCCGTGCCCTTCGGCGAGATAGTCGGCGCTTTGCATTTCCTCCAACCGGCTGACGGTCCGCTGGAACTCGAAATTGCCGTCGCCAGCGGGATAGAGGCCGGCGGGTTCGGCGTCGGCGGCGGCGAGCAGTTTCACCCGCTGTTCGTAGAGCTGGTCGATCAGCGTCACGAACCGCGCCGCCTCGTTGCGCATCTCGGCCGTCATGACGGGGATGCCGACGATGAATACCGTGTGGAAATGGTGGGCGATGGCGAGATAGTCGGCCGCCCCGCGCGGTTCGCCGCACAACCGCTTGAACGAGAAGACCGCAACGCCCTTGAGCGACTTGGGCACGTGGAGGGCGCGCCCGCCGCCAAGGTCGAGATCCTCGATCGGGACATTGGCGCGGTCCTCGACCGGATAGTCGGTCAGGCGGAAGAAGGCGTCGCTAAGCGCCGCACTGGCAGCGGGGCCGTTGGGGACGTGCCAGGTCTCGACGCCCTGAAGGCGGTCGAGGCGATAGTCGGTCGGGCCATTGAGCGGGACGACCTCGAGCCGCGCGGTCAACAGGGCGATGAACGGCAGGAACAGCTCGCGGTTGAGCCCGTCCTTGTAAAGATCCGACGGCGGCCGGTTCGAGGTCATCAACAGCCGAACCCCCTCGTCGATCAACGCGGTGAACAAGCGCGACATGATCATTGCGTCGGCGCTGTTGGTGACCATCATCTCGTCAAAGGCGAGGAAGTGGACCTCGTCGGCGAACTGTTTTGCGACCGCGATCACCGGGTCCCCGTCCTCGGTCGCGCGTGCGGCGCGGAGGCGCTGGTGGACGTCGAGCATGAACGGGGCGAAGTGGGTGCGGCGCTTGGGCTCTATGGGGATGTGGGCGAAAGCCAAGTCCATCAGCATCGATTTGCCGCGCCCGACCCCGCCCCACAGATAGACCCCGGCGCGAACCGGATCCCGACGACCAAGCAGCCGGTCGAATAGGCGCTGCGGACGGGCAGCGGCAAAACGATCGAGCGCGGCCACGGCGCGCGCCTGGTCGGGGTCGGGCTTTAGCTCACCGGCCGCCAGCAGCGCCTCGAAGGCGGTGCAGACCGGACTTTTCACGAGCGCTCGCGGATGCGCTTTAACGTGCCGGTAAAGTTGTGCGTCGGTTGTCCACCCTGCTCGCAATGCCCGGCCATGAAAGCGATACCGCCCCTGGTCTTGCCGATCAGGCGAACGAAGGCGTCGAGCGGCGCGCCGGCCATGGTGCGGGCGATAAAGTGGGTCGAGCAGTCGAGCGTAACGTAGTGACCTGGGTCGCGACCCACGATCCGACCCCCGGCGAAAATCGCCATGTCGATAAAAGTCATCACCGCACCGCCGTGAATCGATCCGCCCAGGTTGAGCATCAGCCCCGTCGGGTGCATGCGCACTTGCACGACGCCATTGCCGGCATCGCGATAGCTCATCGGACCAATCGCAGCGGCGAAACTCTCAGGCGGGATGTCGCCGAAGCTGAGCCAGCCTCCGACGTCGCTCAAGCCGCTCGCTCAGCGATCAACTTCTTAGTCTCGGCAATCGCCTTGGCAGGATTGAGGCCCTTGGGACAGACATTGGCGCAGTTCATGATGGTATGGCAGCGATACAGGCGGAACGGGTCCTCGAGCTGGTCTAGCCGTTCGCCGGTCATCTCGTCGCGGCTGTCGACGAGCCAACGGTAGGCCTGCAGCAGGATCGCGGGACCCAGGAAGCGGTCGGCATTCCACCAATAGCTCGGGCATGAGGTCGAGCAGCAGGCGCACATGATGCATTCGTAGAGACCGTCGACCTTGGAGCGATCCTCGGGGCTTTGCAGCCGCTCCTTGCCCGATGGCGGCGGCGAGGCGCTTTTCAGCCACGGCTGGATCGAGGCATATTGCGCATAGAAGTGGGTGAAATCGGGGACGAGATCCTTGACCACGTCCATGTGCGGGAGCGGCGTGATCCGCACCTCGCCCGAAAGATCTTCGATCGAAGTGGTGCAGGCGAGGCCATTCTTGCCGGCGATGTTCATCGAGCACGACCCACAAATCCCTTCTCGGCACGAACGGCGGAAGGTTAGCGTCGGATCCTGATCATTCTTGATCTTGATGAGCGCGTCGAGCACCATCGGTCCACACTTGTCGAGGTCGATGGTGTAGGTGTCGTAGCGCGGGTTGGCGCCGCTATCGGGGTCGTAGCGATAGACTTTGAACGACTTCAGCCGCCCGCCCTCATCGGGGACATGCGCCTTGCCCTGCTTGACAACGCTGTTCTTGGGAAGCGTGAACTCGGCCACTGACGGCTCCTGAATGACGGGCGTGCCGCGCCGCTACCATGCAGCGCACCGGGTTTCAAATGGGGTGTGGCAAGTCGTTCGTCGAGGGCTCCCGCAATTTTGCCGCAGATGATGGCGCCGTTCGTCGGTTCGTAAGCGTGACCGCTGGCCCGCTCCAACAGCACCGTGTTGTCGAACTGATACAGGTGATCCGGTTCCGACGTTCCTTCCCGTCGTCGTCCTCACGGCGACACTGTCGCCGAGCGGACAAGCGGCCGCCCCGGCTGGACTTAGCGCTGCGCAAACCTTCGAAGGGCGGCTGACCATCTCCGCAACGGTCTATTTCGCTCCCTTCGCGCCATCGACCGCGCTCGACATGGCGCAGCACGCTCCCGGCTTCAGCCTTGATCTGAGCAACAGCGACGTGCGCGGATTTGCAGGCGCCGCGGGGTACGTCGGAAGGCGTGGGCCACGGAGGAGTATTCGCACTTGACCGACGGATTGCTTTAGCTCGGCCTCGGCAGCGACCGGATCGATTTGCTCCAGGACCGAATAGTGAAACCGGATGGTTCGACGCATTGGGCAATATCGCAAGCGGTACGCGGCGGTTCGTGGCCGTGACGCTGGACTAGCCGCTGACAGCCAGCGCGCCTTGAAGATCACGCTGAAACTTAGCTTCGGCTAACGGACCGGACTCGGCTCGACCGGGTCCATCAGCTTGCGGGTGAGGTAGATCATCTGCAGCGCCCTCAGCCGCGCCGACTGGCGCAAGTTGACGTCGGTCGCGTGCCCGCCCTGCGTGTCCTCGAAGAAATAGAAAGGCAGGCCGAATTCCTCCATCCGCGCCGCGAACTTGCGCGCGTGCTGCGGTCCGACGCGGTCGTCTTTCGTGGTCGTCAGCAAGAACGGCACCGGATAGGCGACACCCTTACGAAGCGCTTGATAAGGACCGGTTTTCTCCCAGAAGACGCGAACCGCCGGATCAGTGACGCTGCCATATTCACCTTCCCACGACGCCCCCGCAGCGATCTTCAAAATACGGATCATGTCGAGCAGGGGTACATCGATGATCGCCGCGTTCCACAGCTCGGGGTGCTGCGTGAACTGAACCCCCGTCAGCAGCCCGCCGTTTGAGCCGCCACTGATCCCCAGTCGCCTCGGGCTGGTCACTCGCCGCGCGATCAGGTCGCGGCCGACCGCGACGAAATCGTCATAGACGACCTGTCGCTTGGTGCCGAGCCCGGCCTCGTGCCACTTGGGTCCAAACTCGCCGCCGCCACGAATGTTGGCGAGAACATAGACTCCGCCCTTCTCGAGCCACAGTTTGCCGGTAGTCGAGGAATAGCTCGGGGTCATGCTCTGCTCGAACCCACCATAGGCATAGAGCAAGGTCGGATTGTTGCCGGTGAGCGGCATGTCGCGGCGGTGAACGAGGAAATAGGGGATTTTCGTCCCGTCGCTCGACACTGCCTCATGCTGCTCGGAGACGAGGTTCGAAGTGTCGAATTTTTCTCCCTGACGGCGAATTTCGCGCGTCGCGCCGGTGCCCGCATCGACCAGCCACTGAGATGGGGGGACGAGGAAACTGGTTACCTGGACCAGCGCGCGGTTGTCGTGGCTGGTCGCATCGGCGACTCCGACGCTGCTGTTGTCGGGAAGCTTTAGCACCGAGCGGCTCCAGCCGCCCTTCGTGGTCGGGGTGAATCGAACGAGCCGGCCCCGGACATTGTCGAGCATCGTCGCAATCACACTGTCGCGTGTCACCGCAGCGCTTTCGAGCGCTTCTCGCGATCCGGCTGTGGTGATCAGCGTCGGTCGCAAATGATCGGGGTTGGCGCGCAGCCCGGCAAGATCGAGCGAGACCAGTGAGCCGGCGGGATAGGTCGCGCCTGATCCCGCCGGATGCCAATCTTCCTTGGTCTCGACGATCACCCGGCCGTTGACCATTCCGTGGACCACCGATTTCTCGGGCAGGCCAAGTCGGCGAACCCCCTTCGCGCCGATGAGATACGTCTCGTTATGATAGAAATCCTTGCCGCGCACGATCAGCGGCAGGATGCGTTGCTGGGCGTCTCGAAGTACCGCGGCAGCCGTCGCGACGTCGCTCTTCTGTCCACGGTAGATTTCGGTCGCGGCGTTGAGCGGCTGGCCGCGCTTCAACCGCTTGACGACATAGGCATAACCCGAATCGGTAAGCTGCCCGGGCTCCCACTCGCGCGAGACGAGCAGCGTGTTCTCATTCTCCCACGACACTTCCTGCTTGCCCTTCGGCAGGATAAACCCGCCCGCGACGAACTTGCCAGTGACGAGATCATACTCGCGCACCGTGACCGCGTCTTCACCGCCGTCCGACAGCTCGATGAGGCAGCGCCGTTCGGCGGGCTCGGCGCACGACGCGCCCTTCCACACCCAGTTCGCCTGTTCGTCAGCGGCCAGCCGGTCGAGGTCGAGCACCGTTTCCCAATGCGGGGTCGCGCTCGAGAAGCTCGCCACGCTCGTGCGCCGCCAGATGCCGCGGACATGGGTTTCGTCCTGCCAGAAATTATAGACTTTGCCGTTGATGAAACTGCCAGCCGGAAGCCGGTCCTTGGCCTGCGCAAGCGACAATGCCTCGGCGAAATAGGCGGGGTAGCGCGGATCGGCCTCAAGCACCCCGGTGGTCTTGGCATTATGCGCCGCGACCCACGACATGACACGCGGCGAGGTTAGTTCCTCGAGCCACAGATAAGGATCGTCGTTCGCGCCCTGTGCCATCGCCGTCCCCGCGCCGAGCACTGTCAATCCCACCATCAACCAACCAATCCTGCGCATGAACCGCTCCCTTTGATGTTGGCGACGCTCGCCGAACGCCGCGACGGGGTCAAGTCCATCCGGGCGCTTAGCAGTGTCAGCCACCGTTCATCGGAATTTCCGTAAAGGTTCCCGATGATATAGTGTCACAATGTATCGAGGCGGCCATGTGGCTGCCATCCGCCCCAAACTACCCTCCCTTGATGAACGAGCTTTCCGCATGCGCCGAGTAACGTCCCTATCCACGCTTGCCCTGCTGATGGCCGCCAGTGCGTCGGCCAATGCTTCGGAAGCCGCCCCGCCCGTCGGCAATTCACGCGAGACGACTGCCGATCCGGCGCCGGTCGGCGAGATTGTGGTAACGGGACGTCGGCTCGACGCGGCCCGCGATTCGATCGCTCCGGCGCTGGGCGCAAGCGACTATTCCTTGAGCCGCGCGACACTCGACAAGCAGCCGGGCGGCGCCAACCTCAGCCTTGCCGCGACCCTGCTTCAGGCGCCGGGCGTGACGCAGGACAGCTATGGGGCGATCCACGTCCGCAACGAGCACGGCAACCTTCAATATCGCCTCAACGGGATCATCGTTCCCGAAAGCATTTCCGGCTTCGGCGCGACCTTCGACCAGCGCATCGCGAGTTCGATCGACCTCATCACAGGCACGTTGCCCGCCCAATATGGCTATCGCACCTCGGGCGTGATCAACGTCAAGACGCAGTCGGGGTCGTTCGCGAACGGCGGCGAGGTCGGCATCTATGGCGGCAGTCGCGGCACGATCCAGCCGAGCGCGAGTATCCAGGGCTCGGACGGACACTTCAACTATTTCGCCAGCGGCTCCTACCTCCAGAACGATATTGGGGTGGAGAATCCAACCCCCGCCAGAAATGCCATCCACGACCGGACCAGGCAATATCGCGGCTTTGTTTATGTTTCCGACATCCTGTCCGAAAGCAGCCGCATCTCGGCGTTCGGCGGCACCTCGATCGGGCGCTTCGAGATTCCCAACGTGCCCGGCCAGTCACCCGCCTTCACGGTCAATGGCGTGTCGAATTTCGATAGCGCCGCGCTCGACCTCAACCAGCGCGAGGTGACGCACTACGGCGTGCTCGCGTATCAATTTGCCGGCTCGAACCTCAATTTCCAAGTGGCACCGTTCGTCCGCTATTCGCAGACGCGCTTCATCCCCGATCCGAACAATGGCGACATTATTTTCAACGGCTTTGCCGACGCCGCCAAACTGTCGAGCCTGGCCGCCGGGGTGCAGGCCGACGGATCGACCAAGCTCGGCGACAGTCACACCGTCCGCTTTGGCGTGTTCCTCCAGAACGAGCGTACACGCACGGCGGTGACCTCGCGCGTGCTGCCGGTCGATGGCAACGGCATCCAGACCAGCCAGAACCCCTTCCCGATCGCCGATCGGGGCGGGCGCAACGGCCAGCTTTACGGCACCTATCTCCAGGACGAATGGTCGGTCACGCCTAAGCTGACGATCAACTATGGCGCCCGTTTCGACATCGTGCGCGCCTACACTCGCGAACAGCAGCTCAGCCCGCGCGTCAACTTGGTGTGGGTGCCGAACAAGGCTGTCACGCTCCACGCCGGCTATGCGCGCAACTTCACGCCGCCGCCGCAGGAGCTGATCGGCGCGCCGACGCTGGCGCTGTTCGACGGGACGACCAAACAAAGCGAGCTCATGACCGCCGACCCGGTGCGGGCCGAGCGCGAGCATTATTTCGATGCCGGTATCGAATTCAAGCCGGCGCGCGGGCTGAAAATCGGGCTCGACAATTACTACAAGCTCAAGCACAATCTGCTCGACGAGGGCCAGTTCGGTTCGGCGCTTGTCCTGTCGCCGTTCAACTATGCCAAGGGCTATGCGTGGGGGGTCGAGCTCAGCGCGAACTACACGCGCGGGCCGTTCGACGTCTACGCCAACGTCGCGCACGGTCAGGAGAAGGGCAGGAACATCAATTCAAGCCAATATTTTTTCGCTCCGGACGAACTCGCCAAAATCCGCGACCGGTATATTTTTACCGACCACAGCCAGGATTGGACGGCATCGGGCGGGGGCAGCGCGACAATCCGCAATGGCGCGGGAACGCTCGTGCCGACGGTTGACTTTATCTATGGCAGCGGGCTTCGCAAGGACGATCCCAACCCGTTTACGGCCATCCCCAACGGCGGCAAGCTGCCGGGCTATTTCACGATGAACCTCGGGATCGCCCAGAATTTTACCAGGGCGGGGGCGCTCAAGGGGGTGACCTTGCGGGTCGATGTCGCGAACCTGTTCGACAAGACCTATCTCATCCGAGACGGTTCGGGGGTCGGCGTCGGTGCCCCGCAATATGGCGCGCGGCGCGGCATCTTCGCGGGGATTACGAAGAAGTTCTAGGGACCCGCGGCGGCGAGCGCCTCGGCGGCGTGGCCCGGGACCTTGACCTTTGGCCAGGCACGCACGACCCTGCCGTCGCGGATCAAGAATGTCGCGCGTTCCATTCCCATATATTTACGGCCGTACATCGACTTTTGGACCCAGGTGCCGAACGCGTCGCTGATCGCGCCGTCTTCGTCGCTCGCGAGCGGGACGGCGAGGTCGTACTTGGCAATGAACTTGTCATGCTTGGCCATCGCGTCGCGCGACACGCCAACGACGCGCACGCCTGCGTTCGCGAATTCGGGGGCGAGCGTGGTGAAGTCCTGCGCCTCGCGCGTGCATCCCGAAGTGTCGTCCTTGGGATAGAAATACAGCAGGATCGCGCCCCTCGCGAGGTCGAGAGTCGAGCCGTCGCTGAGCTTCACCGCCATCGCGGGGACTGGGTCGCCTTCACCGATCATGTCTTCACCTCGTTCCAGAAACTCGCGATCCTGTGCCGCGCCGCGCGCTCGGCATCAAGCAGCGTTTGCCAATCGGGCTGACCGCACGCTTCGGCGACGAGCTGACGACTGGCGGTGGCGGGCTGTCCGCCCTGCGCGACCAGCCTGAGTGTCACGAGCAAGCGGAGGAGCAGGCGCATGTCCTGATCGATCGCTGGATCGGCGAGCCCGGCCTCGGCGAGCCTGGCAATGGCCACTTCGAGCCGCGGGTCGAGGCCCTTGCCGTGGATCAACTGGAGCGTGTGGATAGCGAATTCCAGATCGACCAGCCCGCCCTCGCCCAATTTGACGTCGAGCGGCCCCGAGGGCGGCTTGTGGCGCGCCATGTCGAAACGCATTTGTCGCGCGTCGGCACGGACCTTGGCACCGTCGCACGGCGCGCTGAGCAGGGCGCGGATCATCGCCGCAAGCCGTTCGCGGGCCGGTGCACTGCCATAGACCGGGCGCGCGCGGCACAACGCCATATGCTCCCACGTCCACGCCTCCTCGCGCTGATAGCGTTCGAACCCGGCTAGGCTGACGGCGAGCATGCCCTCGCTGCCTTGCGGGCGGAGGCGGGTGTCGACCTCGTAGAGTGGCCCGGCGGCGGTGGGCACGCTGAGCGACGAGACGATCCGGCTGGCAAGGCGGTTGTAATAGTCGGTCGCGGTGAGCGGCTTGGCACCATCGCTTCGCGCGTTCTGAGGCGCGTCAAACAGGAAGATAAGGTCGAGGTCCGAAGCGTGGGTCAACGCCTGCCCGCCGAGCCGGCCGAGCCCCAGGATCATCAGTTCGCCGCCCGCTACCTCGCCATGCGCCGTGGCGAATTCGGCTCTGGTCGCATCGGCCAGCGCCCCGATCGCCCCCTCGGCAAGATCGCTATAGCCGCGCGCGATCACGAGCGGATCGCGATGCGCGGTGACCAGCTGGACACCATAGGCGAAGCGTCGCTCGTTGACCGTGCGCCGCGTGATTTCCAGCGCGCGATCGAGCGGTTCTCCGGCGACGGCGCGCGACAGGTCTGCGTGAATCTCGTCAGCGATGGCGGGCTCTGCGAAGCTCGAATCATCGATCAACCCGTCGAGCAGGTTCGGTCGCCGCGCCAACTGATCGGCGAGCAACGGCGCGTGGCTGAGCAATTGGGCGAGCAACCGGGCGAGCGCCGGGCGCGCTTCGAGCAGGCGGAACAAATTGACCCCGCTCGGCACGCGCTCGATCAGGTCGGCAAGTCGGTTCAGAGCGTGGGGCGGGTCCCCTGCCCCGCCGATCGCCGCCATCAGCGTCGGCAGCATCGCCTCGAACGCGGCGAGCGCGGCGGGTGAGCGCAGGGCGCGCGCCCGGCCACTGCGCCAGTCGGCGATCCGCCTGGCCGGCGTGGCGACGTCGGTAAAGCCGAACCGGCCAAGCTCGATACCCAACCGCTCGGGGTCCAGCGGCAATCGATCGCCGGGATCGCCGACCAAGGCGTCGAACTGGGCGCTCACGGCTCCGACATGCGGGGCGAGACTGGCGATGAGTTCCGACCCATCGGCCAACCCGGCCAGCCGCGCGACCGCGTCGAGCGCGGCAGGGTCGGCGGGCAAGCGGTGGGTCTGCTGGTCGTCGATCATCTGCACGCGGTGCTCGGCGGTGCGCAGCGCGCGATAGGCGGCGGCAATCACTCGGCCGACTTCGCGATCGATCCACCCTGCGGCTTCGAGCGCGACCAGCGCGTCGATCGTCGCGGGGGCGCGAAGCGAGGGGTCGCGTCCGCCGTGGATGAGCTGCTGAACCTGTGCAAAAAATTCGGCCTCGCGGATCCCGCCATTGCCGCGCTTGAGGTCGAAACCGGGGCCCAGGGCCTGGCCTTTCTCATAATGATCGCGGATCCGGATTGAGAGCTGACGGATCTCGTCGATTGCGCCGAAATCGAGTGCGCGGCGCCAGATGAATGGCTGAATTTCGCTCAGGAAATGGGTCCCCAAGGCGATATCTCCGGCGGCGCAGCGGGCGCGGATGAAGGCGGCGCGCTCCCACGGCAGGGCCGAGCTTTCATAATGCGCAATTGCTGCGTCGACGGGGAGCACGATCGGCGTAATTTCAGACGACGGGCGTAGGCGAAGGTCGACCCGCGCGACGTATCCGTCGGCGGTGCGCGCCTGCATCAACTCGACCACGCGCCGCGCGATGCGAACCGCGTTTTCGCCCCGGTCGTCGCGCTGGCGCTTCGGCAGCGTCACAGGATCGAAGATCAGGATGAGGTCGATGTCGGACGAGTAATTCAGCTCGCGGCTGCCAAGCTTGCCGAGCGCTAGCGCCGCCATCCCGCGTGGCTCGGCGCCCGGCACGCGCTCGGTAATCGCCTGCGCGATGGCGGTGTCGAGCGCCAAGTCGGCGAAGTCGGACAAGGCGGCGGTGACCTGTTCAAGCGATAATTCACCCGCCAGGTCGCCGAGCGCGACGGCCAGCGCGAGCGCCCTCCTGCGGCGTCTGAGCAACACTCCGCCTTCGGCGTTTTCGCCCGAAATTGCCTTCGCGATGGCGGCTTTGGCACCTTGATCCGAGAATATTTTTATCAATCCTGGCAAGGCGTTGATTGCTTCGCGCAGGAAGGGAGCATTTGTCTTGGCGCGCTCGATCGCGATCGCCCGCAGCTCCGTTCCGGCAGCGTCCCTCATGATAAAAGCGCGTCGTTGTCGAGCATTGAGCGAAACATAGCGGCATCTTGGCCGTTGAAGAGATGATGACTTATTCCCGTCACAATCTGAGGAACCCGGAGACCGACCAGATGGATCGCCGAATGATCAGAGTGGAATTTCCTCCATCCCAGGCTGGGATCGCCGCTGCGCTGCGCCGCTCGTTCCGGGCGCTGCCAGCCGAAGCCGACACCTGCGCTGGCGATTTTGCGGCGCTGCTGTCCACCCTTAGCTAGAACCTGATCGTTTGGGCTGCGAGCGCTTCCACCTTCGTCGGTAGCGTAAGTCAGGCATCAATCAATAGCTGGCAGATCATGCCGCCGCTCCCGACGACGCGTCATGGTTGCGGCTCAGTTCGTCGACTTCGCTCATGATCGTCTGCAGCGCTGTCTTGTTGGGATCGGTGACGTGTTGACGACGCGACGGCAGCTTCCCCCCGGTCAGCAGCGCTTCAAGCGCAACGCGGCCTCGCGCGACGCGGCTCTTGATAGTGCCGACCGCACAGCCGCAAATCTCGGCCGCCTCCTCATAAGCAAAGCCGCCCGCGCCGACCAGGATCAACGCCTCGCGCTGCGGCTGCGGCAGGTGCAATAGCGCGCGCTGCATGTCGCCAAGTTCGATATGGCGATCCTGGCTCGCTGGCGCAGCCAGAATCTTGGCGGCGGTGATGTCGTCCCATTCGCCCTTGAAACGCGCGCGCCGCATTTGGCTAAGGAAGAGGTTGCGCAGGATTATGAAGGTCCAGGCGCGCATATTGGTACCCGCCTGGAAGCGTTTGCGCGCAGCCCACGCTTTGAGCAGCGTTTCCTGTACGAGATCGTCGGCGAGGTCGCGGCTGCCCGAGAGCGATCGACCGAAGGCGCGAAGGTGCGGGATGACCGCGCCGAGCTGGTCCTTGAACTCGTCGTCGGGCAGCGGCACCGGCTCGGGCCGCGGCGGCTCGACATAATCATCGCCATCTTCGTCGGTAATCACTTGGTGCCACCCTTGCGCACGAAGGCCGAAGCCTCGAATACGGTTTTAAACTCAATCGTGCGATCTGTCGAACTTAGTGCCTCAACGGTTGATGAACAAGATGAGCGCGAACAGCGCGATCACCAAGATCAGCCCATAGGAGAGCACATTGCGTGCGACGCCCGGAGTGCTGCCCGCGCGCGCTTCGGTGGTCGTGAGGTGTTCCTGTTCGTCGGCCATGATGCTGTTTTCCGTTCCGCGAATAGATTCGGTTCGGACTAGCAACGAAGCGAACCCGGCCATGTTCCCACGACCGGGCGCTTTCGGTCAGGCAGCGGGAACCGTCGCCGCGTCGAAGAACAGCGCCTGGCTGATGGCCGCCTTGACGGTCGAACGCTGGAACGGCTTGGTAATCAGGAAGGTGGGTTCCGGACGCGTTCCGGTCAGCAGACGCTCCGGGAAAGCCGTGATGAAAATCACTGGCACCGAGAATTCGGCGAGGATGTCCTTGACCGCGTCGATCCCGCTTGAATCGTCGGCAAGTTGAATGTCGGCCAGGACCAGTCCCGGAGGATGCTGGCGCGCCTGGGCGACCGCCTCGTCGCGCGTGACGGCGACACCGGTAACGTTATGGCCAAGGTCGCGGACGATCGTTTCGATATCCATCGCAATGATCGGCTCGTCCTCGATGATCAGTACGTCGGCCAGCGTCTGGCGCTCGATTTCAGCCATTGCTTCGGACACCAGTCCGTCGACGTCGTCAGGGCTCGAGCCAATCAGATAGGCAGTGTCGTCGGTCGAAAAACCCTCGAGGCTGGTCAGCAGCAGCGCCTGGCGCGACAGTGGCGTGATTCGCGACAGGCGCGCGCGGGCAATGCCCTCGGCATTGTTGTAACCGTCGCCGGGCTCATCACCTTCCTCGATATTGGCACTCGACCAGATCGCGTGGAAGGTGCGATAAAGGCCGAGGCGCGGATCGACATCGCGCGGAAAATCCTCGGGGCTGGCGACGATCGCCTCGAGCGCAGCGCGGACGAAGGCGTCGCCATGTGCCTGGCTCCCGGTCAGCGCACGGGCATAGCGGCGCAGGAACGGAAGATGCGGAGCAAGGTCCTGACCAAGCGACATAGACGGGGAAACTCCTGTTTCGGTACAAGCGTCGGTCCTATTGGGCGCGGGCTCGGATCGATGCAAGGGCAAGGGCACATCCCGGCCAGGCCGGACAGCGGTAAAAACATGGCTGCGGACAAAAGCATGAGCACCACCGGAACAAAGCTGCGCGGATTTGGTTTCTCGCTCTGGGATACATGAATCCGGCAGCCGATTGACGCCCCGCCGGAGCAATCATAGGGGCAGCGCACGCCGATTACGGAATATTGCGTTAACAGGTAAATTAGTCGGGTAGGGCGTTGAGGCCTTGTCCGCCCTTGGGGGACGAGAGGTTGAGTGGCAGCGATCAAGCCGAACCGCGGGGCGACAGCGACGAAGGCCGGGAAGACGGCAAGGAAACAAAGGTGGCAGCGAATAAAAAATCGTCGAGCCGCCCCCGCGATGTCGGTCGCGCCTTGCGATCGGTCTATGACGATACGCTGCGTGAGGATGTTCCAGTCGATCTCATGGATTTGCTGGGACGGCTCGGGTAGGATCAGGCTGCCCGTCGGAAACGCGGGCTGATGCGCGGAACCTTCGCCCGGCTGCCGACCGCGGTTAAATTGCTTCTGATCATGTCGCTCGCGCTGATGCCGATCGGCATTGCGATGATCTGGACCGTGCAGAGCGGTATCGATCACGCCAATGCCCTGCTTGATCAGCGCGCCGAGGAGCAGGATCAGGCGGCGTCACGCGCGATTGAGAGCCTCATTGGGCGCAATGCGCTTGCTTTGCGCATTGCCGCCAGTGCCGCGATCGCGGTTCCGGGCGACGGTGATTGCGCGGAGGCCGGCCGCTCACTCAGCATCGCGCCAGGAGTCTCGCGCAACTTTTCGATTGAGCTTGCCGACGGTAGTGAGAATTGCGTCACCGCCGATTTTCGCCGCCCAACAGGCGCGCGATTCGCCCCGCCTGGCGGAATTGCATTGTGGCTCGACCCGGCGGGCGGTGCGCTGTTTGTTCGAGTCGGGCTCGGCGGAGGTATGGCGACCGATCGGTTGCCGTTCGGCGAGCTTGCGGCCGCCGCACTCGACGTTGCCCCCACAATCGTCTCGTTGGGACTCGACGACGGGGTCCACGCCGCGCCCATCATCGGTAATCGCCGCGCGGTCTTCCACGGCACCCGGGCCAGCACACATCGAGTAGCTGGAGACCAGCTGGCGATCAGGGTTTCGGTCCACACGGAACGACTATCGACCGTTGAATGGCTGCTCCTGTTTTTGCCGACGATGATGTGGGTAATCGCCGCACTGGTAAGTTGGTGGCTGGTGTCGCGGCTGCTTATCCGCCCGCTTCGCCGGCTCGAACGAGCGGTCGCGACCTATGACCCGTCGGCGGGCGGTTTCACCCTGCCGCGAGGTCTCGGACCCGCGGTCGAGATCGAGAGCCTCGGCAACGCTTTCGCGCGATCTGTCGAGCGGATCGAGAATAGCGAGCGCGAGATGGGCGATGCGCTCGAAGGCCAGCGCCGGCTCGTCCGCGAGGTCCACCACCGGGTGAAGAACAACCTGCAAGTCGTTGCCTCGCTACTTAGCATTCATGGCCGCAATGTCACCGCGCCCGAGGGCCGTTCGGCCTATGCCGCAATCTCCCGGCGGGTCGATGCACTCGCCGTCGTCCACCGCAACCATTTCGCGGAAGGCGAGGCCAATCGCGGGATCGCGCTGCGGCCGCTGTTCACCGAATTGGCGGCGGGATTGCGCGGCTCGGCACCCGACGAGGCACGGCGGACCGCGATCCTGCTCGATGTCGACAGCGTCGCGACAACGCAGGACGTCGCGGTTGCCGCAGCCTTTCTTGCCACCGAAGTCGTCGAGTTTGCGATGCTCCGCCAGCCCGCCTCGTCGATCGAGATCGAACTTCGTCGCACGAACGAACTGACCGCCCGCCTGACGATCGAAAGCGCTGTGCTGACCGAGCCCGATGGCGAGGACAAGGAAAAGGTCCAGTTCGAGCGGGTCATCACCGGGCTTTCCCGCCAATTGCGGTCCTCGCTTGAACTTCGCCTCGGCCGGATGAGTGTCGAATTACCGGTTTTTCCGGCTTGATTGGTCAAATCGGTGCCGCGTTGGCAGTTTTTTTCGTCGCGCGTTTATTTTCGAAATAGCGCGGAACCAGTTCCGGAGATTGAGCGTTTTACACTTCGGATAGCGACCTTTTGCCCCCCCGCTCTCGCTATCCGACTACATGGGCCCGGAACCGCCAACCTCCCCCCCCGGTGGCGTTTCCGGGCCCAAAAAATGTCTGGGACGTCTAGACCTCGATATTCTGTGGGTTCGTCGGCGCATTCCGCGCGGCGCGCCAGTGCGTGATTCGGATCGCGATAATAGCGAATTCGTAGAGCGCGTAGAGGGGCACCGCGAGCAGCAGCATCGACACCGCGTCGGGCGGAGTGAGAACCGCCGAGACCGCCAGCACTATCACAGCCGCATAGCGCCGCGACTTCGACAGTTGATCGCGCGTCACCAGGCCGGCACGCTCCAAGATCATCAGCAGGATCGGCAGCAGAAAAGCGACTCCGAAGCCGAACAGGAAGCGCGTGACAAAGGTCAGGTAATTGCCCACCCCGGGCAGCGCCTCCTGCTGAACGCCACCGATATTGCCTTGGTAGCTGAGTAGATAATGAAGCGCGAAGGGCATCGTCACGAAATAGGCGAACGCCGCGCCGCCGATGAAGAACAGCGGGGTCATCAGCAGGAACGGCAGGAACGCGCGCTTCTCCTTGGCGTACATGCCGGGCGCGACGAACCGCCAGATTTGCGTCGCCAGCATCGGGAAGCTGATCATCAGCGCGGCGAAGAAGGCAACCTTCACCTGGGCGAAGAACGCCTCGAAAATGTCCGTGTAGATGAGCTTTCCCTGGCCTGCCCTGAGCAGGGGCTGGACGAGGAAGGCGAAGATCGGCTTGGCGACGATCAGGCACAGACCAAACGCGACGACCAGCGTCGAGACGGACCACAGCAGCCGTCGACGGAGCTCGACCAGATGCTCGAGAAGCGGCGCCTTGCTCTCGTCGAGGTCGCTGATCATGGCAACTCGCGCGGCGGCGGGAGGTCGAGCGGAAGCGAAGGCTCGTCCGGCGGCGGCGGGGCCGCGTCACTTATCGCCAGTGGAGCGGTCGGCGCGGGCTGCGCAAACGGCTCAGGATAGATTGCGGTCGACGGGAATTGCGTCATGATATGCGCATTCTCGTCGCGCCATTTCTTTTCCATTTCCTCGAGTTCGGCCTCGCGCACGATATTTTCGATTCCTGCGGTGAAGTGCCGCGCATAGCCCCGCGCCCGGCCGACCCAGCGACCGACCGTCATCATCACCCGCGGCAGATCCTTGGGTCCGATGAAGATCAGCGCAGCGACCGCGACGATCAGCAATTCTGAGCTGTCGATGCCGAACATCGGCGGGAATCCTAGCTTGTTGGTTCGCCACCGGGGGGGACGCCGCGCGCCGGCGAGGGCGGCGTACTTTCGGACGGCAAACTGTCGGGCACCATTTCGACTTTGTCAGGATGCGCGTCCGGCGATTTGGGCGGCGTCACGGGCTGGGGCGGAGGCGCATATGCTGGCGGCGGTTTTGCGGCCTCGAGCGGGGGGGTGTAAGCCTGCGGAGGAGGAGTGTAGGCCTGCGGCGGAAGCTGCTGCGGGGATTGCGGCGGGAGCATGCGAGGATCGTGCGAACGGTTGGCAGGATCGTCTTCGGCCATGCCCTGTTTGAAGCTCTTCAATCCCTTGGCGACGTCGCCCATCATGCTGCTGAAGCGATTGCCGCCGAACAAAAGCAACACGATTACGCCCAGGATGAGCCAGTGGATGAGGCTGAAACCGCCCATAATATTCACTCCCAAAGAAGGACTTGGTCCTTACCTAGTCCTCATCGCCGCGGGTTTCCAGCGATAGCGCCTCTTCTTCGTCGAGTGGGTCGAGCAGGCCCGCCGCCTTGAGGTCGTCGATCCCCGGCAAGTCGCGCCGCGAGCCAAGTCCGAAGTGGGTCAGAAAGGCCGGAGTCGTGGCATAAAGCAGCGGGCGCCCGGGGCTTTCGCGGCGACCCGCGGTGCGCGCCCACCCGGCCTCCATAAGCACGTCGATCGTACCTTTCGAAATCTGCACGCCGCGGATCGCCTCGATTTCGGCGCGGGTGACCGGCTCGTGATAAGCGATGATCGCGAGGCATTCGGTGGCCGCGCGCGACAAGCGACGCGGCTCTTCGCGCGTGCGGCGAAGCAAGTGTGCAAGATCGGGCGCGGTCTGGAAATGCCACCGTCCGCCGCGCTCGACCAGTTCGATGCCGTGGCCGGTGTAGCGCTCGGCAAGGGTCGCCAGCGCCGCCGCGATATCGCCCCCTGCGACATGGAGTGCGATCTCGTCGGGGGAGAGCGGGTTGCTGGCTGCGAACAACACGGCTTCGACGGCACGGACGAGATCGTTCATCAGCGCGCTGCCCTGACTTCGAGCGGAGCGAACGGCCCGTCTTGAGAGAGTTCGAGCCGTCCCTGCCGTGCCAGCTCGAGCGCCGCGACAAACGATGAGGCCAGTGCGGATTTTGCGTAGGCCAAGTCGAGCGAAGGGGGCACAAACGCCTCGATCCGCATCCAGTCGACCGCGGTGCCGAGCATTCGCGCGACCCGCTCGATCGCCTCGTCGAGTGCCATCACCGCGCGGTGGGCGACGATGTGCATTGCCGGCTGGGTCCGCGCCTTGACCAGGCCATAGGCGGCGTAAAGTTCATAGGGCGTCGACTGCCACGTCGAGCTGCGCATCAGTCGCAGGCCTTCGGGTGCGCCGCGGGCGAAGACGTCGCGGCCGATGCGATCGCGACCCATCAGCCGCGCGCCTGCGTTGCGCATCGCGTCCAGTCGCGCCAGCCGCTGCTGCAGCCGCCAGGCGAGCTCCTCTGGACTGGGATCGGCCTCGGGGTCCGTAGGCAGCAGCAGGCAGGATTTGAGATAGGCGAGCCACGCCGCCATGACGAGATAATCGGCCGCGATCTCGAGCCTGATCGACTCGGCGCTCTCCAGATAGGCCAAATACTGCTGGACCAGCGCGAGGATCGAAATTTCGCGAAGATCTACCTTCTGGCTACGCGCGAGGGTCAGCAGCAGGTCTAGCGGCCCCTCCCAGCCATCGAGGCTGAGCGTCAGCGCCTCATCGCGCCCCGCCCCATCGAAGAATTCCGCGCGATCCACCGGCGGAAGGTTAGCCAAGGATCAGGCCAACGCCAACAACTGGTCGCGCGTGTCGATCGCCTCGGCGAGGCTCATCCCCGCGTCGTCAGAAACGCGCGCCGCCATCGCGCGCGCCAACCGCGCCTGCGCCTTGTCCGAAAGGCCAGCGACCGCCTGCGCGATGCGGACCGTTTCCTCGAACACCCCCGAGCAGTGCAGCGCCACGTCGCACCCCGCCGACAGACATGCTGCGGCGCGCACGGCGATGTCTCCGTACAATGCCTCCATGCCGATGTCGTCGCTCATCAGGAAGCCGTCGAAGCCGATCCGTCCCCGGATGATGTCCCGAATGATGGTCGGCGACTGGCTGGCGGGAAGCTCGGTGTCCCACGCGCGATAGACGATGTGGCTGGTCATCCCCATCGGGGCGTCCGCGAGGCGCTCAAACGGTTCGAGGTCGATCGCAAGCTCTTCCTCGCTCGCGTCGACGAACGGCAGTTCCTTGTGGCTGTCGACCAGCGCGCGACCGTGGCCAGGGATGTGCTTGACCACTCCGACGACCCCGCCCGAGGCAAGCCCCTCGAGCTGCGCGCGGCCGAGTGCCGAGACCTGCATCGGCTCAGCGCCCAACGCCCTGTCGCCGACGATATCGCTCGCGCCGGGCTGGCGGACGTCGAGCATGGGGAGGCAGTCGACGGTGATCCCGACCTCGGCGAGGGTCAAAGCGATGGCGCGGGCGTTCCAGCGGGCAGCCTGAATCGCCGAAGCGGGCGCCAGCTGGTAAAGCCGGTCAAACGCCTCGTTAGCCGGGAAGGCGGGCCATATGGGGGGACGCAATCGCGCAACGCGCCCCCCCTCCTGATCGATCAGGATGGCGAGGTCGTCGCGCCCGTGGAGGTCACGCAGCGAGTCGGTCAGCGCCTTGAGCTGTGCGCGATGCTCGACATTGCGGCCGAACAATATGTAGCCCGCAGGATCGGCCTCGCGAAACAGGCTCGCCTCTCCGGCGCCGAGCGTCGGCCCGGCGAGACTCAGGATCGCCGCGAGCATCAGCCGATGACCACGCAATTCTCCCCCGCAACGCGCAAGCTCTGGCACATCGCCCTCGCGTCGGCGGGCGAAGCCGCCCCGGCGCGCAGGCGATAGAGCTTTGTGCCCGACACCGGAGCGACGATCTTGCCCATCGCCTCGAGCCCCGGGAAGCGCGCGGTAAGCGCCTTCCACGCCGCTTCGGCCTTGGCACCCGACGAGAAGGCACCGAGCTGGATGACGCTGCCCGATCCTCCAGTCGGGGCGGCCTCGGCAGGAGTGGTCGCGGCGGGCGTCTCGACCACCGGCTCGCGAGTCTCGTTCGACGGAAAGGTTTTGGGCTTGGGGTTGGGCTCGGTCTTCGGCTTGGGCCCGGGGCGGGCAACGGGGGCTTCAGTCACCGCATTCATGTCGATCTGGGCATCGGTATCGGAACCCGCGCTGGTCGCGAAGGCGGTCTGGCTGTCGCCCGCGACATCGAGCCCGCCCGGATTGGCCGGCTTGATCTTGTAGGGGCGCGGGTCGGCCTTGATCAGTTCGGGCGGCCCACTCGTCGGCCCCGTCGCGCGCCGGCCGATAACGAACATCGTTGCCGCGATTAGCAACACGGCCACCCCGACCATCGCCAGCGCGGCCAACATTTTGCTTGCCGACACCCCGCGCGGGCCGTCCTCGTCGGGCACCGCCTCAAGCCACGGTAGCCCCTCTTCGTCGAACCCGGCGCGGCGGTCGGTCATGCGGTCCTGATCCTTCAGTAAACGACGATGCAGGTCTTCGCCGCGGCGCGAAGGCGTTGGCAGGTGACCTCGGAATAAGCTTGGCTCGGGGTGATGAATTGCACCCGGTAAAACAGTTTCCGCGTAGCCTTTGGCCGGAAAGGAAGCACCGCTTTCGGTAGCGCCTCGAGTAGACCGCGATATTTGTAACGGAACAGCTGTGCGGCTGCCTCCGCCTCGTGCACGCTTTGGTAGGCGCCGAGCTGCACGACGCGGCCCGACTGCGCGACAGTGGGCGAGTAAGCAGATTTCGCCGTGGCGACGCGCGGCAGGTCTCCACGGTGCACGTTGACCTGCGCCTCTTTCACGATCCTGCGGACGGCGCGGATTTGCTCGTTGCTGAGGTGAAGCCCGCTGCTCGGCCTCGCCGATGCGATAACGCGAACGACCTTCGTCGTCGGGCGCGGCTCCTCCGCTGCGCGCGCGAGCGCGGGAGGTGTCTTCGCCGCCGGCGGAGTTGGGGTTGTCGCCGCGACCGGTGCGGTCTGGGGCGCTGGTTGGGCCGAAGGAAGCGATACCGCGACCGGTGGCCGAAGCGGCGTTTGCCCGCTTCCGCGTCCGAGCACGAATGCGCCCGCCGAAACCAGCGCGAGGATCAGTAGCGAGACGAACCAGCGCATGCTCGACCCGCCCAAATGTGTCGCTACCGGGTTTGCCGCAGGCGGCCTCGTGCCATCGAGCCACGGCAAGCGCGCTTCGCCGCTGTCGCCGTCCAGTCGCGGCGGGATGCTCGCCATCAACGCATTTCCTCGGCGGCGGCGACTCCCATCAGCGCCAGTCCGCTGCGAATAACCTGCGCCACCCCGCGCGCCAGTTCAAGCCGGGCGCGGGTCAGATCGGGCTGATTTTCCAGCACAAAGCGACGTGACGGATCGTCATTGCCGCGATTCCACAACGAGTGGAAAGCGGCGGCCAGGTCATTGAGGAAGAAGGCGATCCGGTGTGGCTCATGCGCCAGCGCGGCCGCCTCAACGATGCGCGGATATTGCGCGGCGACCTTCACCAACCCCAATTCCTCGGCATCAAGCAGGGTCAAGTCGGCCGGACCATCAGTCGCGATCCCCATCTCCGTCGCCTTCCGCCCGAGCGAGGCAACCCGCGCATGGGCATATTGGACGTAGAACACGGGATTGTCCTTCGACACCTCGACCACCTTGGCAAAATCGAAGTCGAGCGGGGCGTCGGCGCGCCGCGTCAGCATCATGAACCGCACGACATCCTTGCCGACTTCACGCACGACATCGGCCAGCGTTACGAAATTACCCGAGCGCTTCGACATCTTGATCGGCTCGCCGGCCCGGAGCAGCTTGACCATCTGGACGATTTTGACGTCGAGATCGACCCGCCCGTCGGTAAGCGCGGAGACCGCGGCCTGGATCCGCTTGACCGTGCCGGCATGGTCGGCGCCCCAGATGTTGACGAGGTGATCGGCCTTGCTCGCCTTCTGCAAATGGTAAGCCGCGTCGGCGCCGAAATAGGTCCAGCTGCCGTCCGATTTCTTCATCGGTCGGTCCTGGTCATCACCAAACTGCGACGAGCGGAACAGCGTCAGCTCGACCGGCTCCCAGTCGTCCGCTGCCTCGCCCTTTGGAGCCTCGAGCACGCCTTTATAGATGAGGCCCTTCGCATCGAGTGTCTCCATCGCGCGGTCGACCAGGCCGGCTTCCTGGAGCGCCATTTCCGACGCGAAGACGTCGTGGTGGACCCCAAGCAGGGCAAGATCGGCGCGGATCAGGTCGAGCATCGCCCCGACCGACTTGCGCTTGAACAGCTTCAGCCATTCGCTCTCGGGCAAGCCGACGTAGCGGTCCCCGAATTCGCTCGCCAGCGCCTGCCCGATGGGGATCAAATAGTCGCCCGGGTAGAATCCTTCGGGGATTTCGCCAATCGCTTCGCCTAGCGCCTCGCGATACCTAAGGTGCGCTGAGCGGGCGAGTGTATCGACCTGGCTCCCAGCATCGTTGACATAATATTCGCGCGTAACATCGAACCCTGTGGCCTCTAGCAGGTTCGCCAGCGCATCGCCGACCACTGCGCCTCGGCAATGGCCCATGTGCATTGGCCCGGTTGGATTGGTAGAGACATATTCGACATTGACCCGCTGGTCCTTGCCGACGCTTGACCGGCCATAGGTATCGCCCGCAACAACGATCTCGGCGAGTTCGTCGCGCCAAGCCTGGTCGGCCAGGCGGATGTTAATGAAGCCGGGTCCGGCAACTTCGACCGAGGTGACTCCCGGCATCGCCTCGATCTTGGGCGCGAGCAGCGCGGCGAGGGCGCGCGGGTTGGTCCCGGCGGGCTTGGCCAGCACCATCGCGGCGTTGGTGGCGAGGTCGCCGTGGCTCGCGTCGCGCGGCGGCTCGACCGCGACATTCTTCCGGTCCAGCCCGACGGGAAGAGCGCCCTGCGCCTCGAGCGCGAAGAGCGCTTCGTCGAGCAGGTGCGAATAGCGTGCATAGAGGGACAAGTTCGGCCACCGGATCAAGTGCGGGAGGCCGCCTCTCTAGCGCGCCTGTTCTCGCTAGTCACCGGTCTCGTGCTCAGGCCAGCGGTCCGGAGAATATTCAGCGCTTACGGAACGAATGGGAGGCGCCCTCCCTTTTTTACGCGATGACGAGCCGTTGCATGAGTGGCGCGGGGCGCGTTTCGGGGAACAACAGGCCAGCCGTGCGCAGCGGATCAAGTCCGAAATGCTGCGCCATTGCTCCTGCTACAAGCGCGTCGAGGTCGGTTGTCGGCTTGAGGTCGCGGCCTTCGTATAGCGCGGCGGGCGAGAGTCCCGGCCAGTCGGCAATGACGCGCCCGCCGGCGACCGCACCGCCCATCAACATCGCCATCGCGCCCGTGCCGTGGTCGGTGCCGCCGGTGCCGTTGGCCTTCGCTGTCCGCCCGAATTCGGTTGCGACGAGGACCAGGGTGTTGCTCCATTCTGCCCCGAGCCCGGTACGAAAGCCGGCGATGGTCGTGTCTAGCTGGTTGAGTTGTGCCGCCAGTCTTCCGGTCTGGCCGCTGTGCGTATCCCAGCCATTGGTTTCGATCATGCCGACCCGCGCCCCGTCAGGGCCGCTCATCTGTCGCGCTGCGAGCGCGCCGAGCGCTGCGCCGCCCTTGCCCGAGGCGAGGTCTCCGGCCTTGTCGCGCGCGGCGAGCGCCTGGTGCCATAGAGGCCCAAGCTGAGCGTCCCTGGCGTAGAGATCGCCGGCACGTAGCATAAGGTCGTCGGCGGCGTCGGGCAGCGCCGATGGGGCATAGCTTTCCACCGGGATCGAGCCACGAAGCGCGAGCGGGACGGCGAGCGAGAGGGCGATGCCCTTATCGCCGGGCAACTCGCCGAGGAGGCGGTTCATCCATCCGTCCTTGAGTCGGTAGGCGCCGCCCGCCCCACTCTCGAGCACGTTCTGGCCGTCAAAGTGCGAGCGGTCGCGATAAGGCGAAGCGACCGCATGGATGAACAGGGCTTGCTTCGCCGCGAACAGTTTCGCGCTCTCGGCCATCGCCGGGTGGAGGGTGAACATCCCGTCGAGCTTCGTGCCGCTCGCCGCATCGCGAGCGAGATCGCCGCGAAGGCCAGCGTATGCGGGGTCGCCATTCGGAGCGAGGATTGCCAACCCGTCCGCCGCACCGCGCTGGATGATAAACAGGAAGCGCTTGTCGGTGTCGGCCCGCGCGAAGGCGAGGCGCGGATTGGCGAGGAGTGCGGCGGCTCCGGCGCTGGTCGCCGCGAGAAAGTTTCTGCGATCCAACATTTCTATCTCCGCAAGAATTCTGGCGAGACAAGCATCAATGCGAGCCCCGTTGCAGGGCTTTCCGACCGGGCGATCGCGGTCGCCGTAGCGGGGGTCAGCGATGCCCCCAGGACCCGCGGTGCAACGGTTCGCGCATCGAGCCCCTGCCCGGCCCTGAGCGCCAGTCGCTGCGCAGCTTCGACCCGCCGGACGAGGGCGTCGGGTCCGGCCCAGGCGGCGGCGATGTCGTCGAACCCGGCCGGGCTGTCGGGGCGCCACACCGGCTGGCCCAACTGGGTCAGCAGTGCCGCGGTGGCATCCCCGTCGATCCGCTTCAATCCCACCGCGCGGAGCGAGGCGACGGTCCAGTCCCACGGGTTGCGGAACTTGACATTGGCGGGGTCCCACGCCTCGGGCGAAGCAAGCAGCGCGCGGTAAACGGTCGGCAGGTCGCCGCGCGATTTGATGAACGCCGCCTCGATCCGGGCGACCATCGCGGGCGGCGGATCATCGGCGGCGAAGTGGCGCGCCAGCTTGGTCGCGAGGTGGCGGGCCGTAGCGCGATGAACGGCAAGATCGGCAAGGACGGCGCGGGCCTGCTCCTCGCCTCCCGCACGGTAGCGTCGCCCGACGATGACGCGGTCGCCAGGCTCGTGAAGGCCATCGACGAAGGCGAACTGGCCCGGCTCGCCGATCG
Organism: Sphingomonas sp.; assembly: GCA_025356055.1. GTDB lineage: Bacteria > Pseudomonadota > Alphaproteobacteria > Sphingomonadales > Sphingomonadaceae > Sphingomicrobium. Next base: position 40,330 of record JANXUU010000133.1, read on the forward strand.
CGAACCGCGCCGCCGGGCCACGCGCAATGCCGGCAACGGTCCAGCCGGTCAGCGCCCGGGCGAACTCGGTAACGTCAGCCTGGGCATAGCCGGTGCGCACGCCCAATGTGTGGAGCTCAAGAATTTCGCGCGCAAGATTCTCGTTAAGGCCCTTCTTGTTGCGACCGCGTTGAGCAAGCGCCGAGTTCGGCCCGACCGAGGTCGCCTGGTCGAGGTAGAATAGCATTGCCGGGTGCTGCTCGACCGCGACCAGCATGTCTTCGAACCGGCCCATCAGGTGCGGACGGATCGCTTCATATTCGAGCAGGCCGGCAAAACCGACAGTTGTCTCCTTGGCTGCCGAGACGGCGAAATGATTGGCCCAGAAGTGTGTCAATCGCTCGGCGAAAGGGGTCGGGGTGGTCAGCGCGCTGTTGATGCGCGCGCCGACGAGGGTCGCATAGGCCTCTCGACCAGCTATCCGAGCGGCCATCAACTCAGGGGTCTTGAGTGGCTTGGCGGGCATCGACGCGGGGGTCATCATGTTGGCTGCGGGCGGTTCGGCCTGCGCAGTGCGCTTGGCCATCGCGCGTTCCTGGAGATAGTCGGCCAGTTCGATCGCGACGCTGCGACTATCGGGAATGCCCGCGACGTGCGGTTCGAAGCGGGACAATTGCTCGCTCGCCCAGCCGCGCGGATCACCGGTTGCTGTCGGCTCGTCGGCGCGTGCACCGAGTCCGAAGCGGTTTTCGGCAAAGCTCGTCGAGATCATCGATCGCTCCCCTGGCGGAAAACGCGAACGTTATGCCTCGACCATGAACCGATCGTGACTAGAAGCGATCGGGCAGCTTGACCGGACCGATCAGATCCTCGTGGCGGGCGATGGCGAAGCGGTCCGTCATCCCCGCGATGAAGTCACCAATCCCACGCAGCCGAGCGGTTTCACCTTCTCCACGCTGCCAGCCCGCAGGAAGCGGCGCGGCACCGGCGCGATAGGCGGCGGCGAGGTCGGCGACGATGCGCTGCGCCTCGATCCGGATCGGAGTTAGCGCGGCGCTGTTGTAAAGACGCGCATAGAGAAATCGCTTGAGCTCGCGCTCTTCAGTCTCGATCGCCGGGGAAAAACCAACCAGTGTGCGGCCGGCGGAGCGGACGTCGCCGATGCTCGCCACGCCAGCTTCGGTGACGCGGCGCCTGGTCTCGTCGAGCACATCGCCGACCATTGTTCCGATCATGTCACGCACCAGAGCGCGCTGGCGGCGATCAAGACCAAGCCCGGGATGGCGCTCACAGATCGCGGCCCAGTGCCGCGCGACGATCGGCACCTCGAGCAACTCCTCGAGGACGAGGATTCCAGAGCGCAGGCCGTCGTCGATATCGTGATTGTCATAGGCGATATCGTCGCCGATCGCTGCGACCTGCGCCTCGAGGCCCGGCCAGCTAAGCAGTTCCAGCCCATACTCCCCGTCCGCCTCGGCCAGCGCCCACGGTGGAGCGGCGACCGGGCCATTATGCTTGGCCAGCCCTTCGAGCGTCTCCCACGTCAGGTTGAGCCCGTCATACTCGGGATAAACCCCTTCAAGGCACGTCACGAGCCGCAACGTGTGGGCATTATGATCGAAACCGCCGACGTCGGCTAGGCTGCGCTGCAATGCAGCTTCGCCGCCGTGGCCGAACGGCGGGTGACCAAGGTCGTGCGCGAGGGCCAGCGCCTCGGTCAAATCCTCGTTGAGCGCAAGCACCCGCGCGATCGTGCGGCCAATTTGCGCAACTTCGATCGAATGGGTCAGGCGGACCCGGAAATGGTCGCCGTCGGGGGCAACGAACACCTGCGTCTTGTGGCGCAATCGGCGGAAGGCGACCGAGTGAATAATGCGGTCGCGGTCGCGCTGGAAGGCGTCTCGAGGTCCGCGCGGGCCTTGATCGGGTTCGGCGAACCGCCGACCGCGCGAATGGGACGGGCGCGCGGCGAGCGATGCAAGGTTCATGGAGCGGCGAGTTTCCTGACGGGCTGCCCAGCGGGGCTTACCCAGCTAAAGCCAGTGATTTGTGCATCGGCAAGCTCCTCAACAAATATTTCGCTGTTTTCGCGGTCCTTGAATGGGCCGATCAGCAGCTTCGTGCGCTCGCCGACGGTGCTGACGAACGGCCTGATGCCGGTGAACAGGTCAGGCTTGCGCGCGGCGAGACGGGCGAACTGGGCGCCGAGCGCGCCCTCGTCGAGCCCGCTGGCGAGCTGGACCCAGACGCGGCTTGGCGCGGGAGCGGCAACCAGGGCGGGTGGGAGCGTGCGGATCGGGTTCAGGGCGGCTTGCTGCGGCGCGATGGATGGCGCTGCCAATGGCGAAACTGGCTGTTTTAGAAGGGCCTCGATCCCGCCAAGCCGATTGGCGTTTCTTGGTTGCGGGCGACCGAGGCTGCCGATCGCCGGCGGGTGTGCGCTCACGGTACGCGGAGTGGGCAAGGGCGGCACCATGGCTGAGGCGAAGGGCGATGACGGTAGCGGGATCGCACTCGCCAGGCCGCCAGCGCCGCTCGGGATGATGCCGAGATGAACCGCGGCAGCCTTTTGCGCTGGGGAGAGGCTGGCGAGGCGGCGGAAGAAGGGGTCGAGGTGGCTTGCCATCCCCGGCATATTCGCCTCGAGCGTTCGATCGGCGCCGTCCGTGTCTCCCCCGAGCGCGGCGACGAACGCGCGCACACGGACGGTCGCGCTGTCGTGGCGTTGGGCGAGCGGGACCAACGTCGCCAGCGCCCCCACCCGATTGCCCGAGATTGCCTGGCTCAGCGCCAGCCGGCGGCGCGCTTCATCGGGGTCGGGACCGGCCAGCGCGATCGTGTAGTCGGCCTGCGCCAGCGCCTGTTGGCCAAGCAGGTCGCGGGCAAGGCCACGGTCGAGTGCAAAGCTCGATACCGTTGCCCCAAGCCGGGCAGCGCGTTCGAACTCGGTCAGTGCGTGACTCGCCTCGCCCATGGCAACCAGTGCAGCGCCCATACCCGCCTTGGGCGCCGCCGCGCTCGGCCAGACATCCGCAGCGCGGCCGAAGAAACCGACCGCCACCTCGGCATCGCCGGTGGCAAGCGCCGCGCGCCCTGCGCCGACCAGTGCCTTATAGTCGCGCGGGCTTTGCGCGAGGATGCGGACGTTGCGGGCCAGCGCGTCGGCAGGATTCTCCGCGCCAAGTGGCGCCGCCGGAAGCGGCGGCGGGCTGCCGTCGATATATTGCGCTGCCGCTGGGGTCGCGGCGAGCAGCGCGCACAGGCCATAAGCCGCGCGCGAAACACTCAAGGTCGCCATGATCCTCCCCATGCCGCACTTCAGCTTGCTCCAGCCTTGCTGAAAAGCGGCTCGCGGCGAGGCGTGGCGCGGGGGCGGCGAACAGAGACGAAAAAGGGCGGAGGTTGCCCCCCGCCCCCTTCGCCTGTTCCAAGTGTCCGCCGTTACTGGTTGTTCTGGCGGTTGAGGAAGCGCGGAATATCGATCGGCTCACGGCGAAAGCCGGGGCCGCCGTCCTCGTCGATGTTCGCCTTGGGAGCGCCACGCGCGATGTTCGACATGCGTTCGAACAGCGTGCCGGTGTCGCGCTTCGGCTCGGTTTCGTCGGCGGGCGGCGCGATCGGCGCGGCGCCGACCGGGCTGGTCAGGATATCATCACTGTCGAGCAACAGCTCGTCGCTCGCCTCGTCGGTGAGGTCGAGCGGCTCCTCGTCGGCCAGCGGTGCCGGGGCGGGCGCGAGCGCCGCCATCGCGGCGGGTGCGCGGCTGGTCGGGAAGGTGAACACCTTGCCCGGTTGCGGAGAGGCGAGGGCATCGACCTCGATCCCGGTGGCGACGACCGAGACGCGAATGCGGCCTTCCATATTGTTGTTGAACGCGGAACCCCAGATGATGTTCGCGTCGGGGTCGACCAGTTCCTTGATGTGACTGGCGGCCTCGTCGACTTCCATCAGGCGCATGTCCTCGCCGCCGGTGATCGAGATGATGACGCCCTTGGCGCCCTTCATGCTGACGCCATCGAGCAGCGGGTTCGAGATTGCCTTTTCGGCCGCCTCGATCGCGCGGTTATCGCCCGACGCCTCGCCGGTGCCCATCATCGCCTTACCCATCTCGCCCATCACCGAGCGGACGTCGGCAAAGTCGAGGTTGATAAGGCCCGGCATGACCATCAGGTCGGTGATCCCGCGCACGCCCTGCTGAAGCACCTCGTCGGCCATTTCGAAGGCCTGCTTGAAGGTCGTTTCGGCAGAAGCGAGACGGAACAGATTCTGGTTGGGAATAACGATCAGCGTATCGACATATTTCTGCAGTTCCTCGATCCCGGCGTCGGCCGCGCGACCGCGGCGCGAGCCTTCGAACGCGAATGGCTTGGTCACGACTCCGACGGTCAGGATGCCGCGATCGCGCGCGGCTTTGGCGATGACCGGAGCAGCGCCGGTGCCGGTTCCCCCGCCCATGCCCGCGGCAATGAAGCACATGTGGGCGCCGTCAAGGGCGCGCTCGATGTCCTCGAGCGTCTCTTCGGCGGCAGCGCGACCGATCTCGGGTCGCGAGCCGGCGCCGAGCCCTTGCGTGATTTTGAGCCCGAGCTGGATTCTGCGGTCTGCCGAGCTGGCGTTGAGCGCCTGCGCGTCGGTGTTGGCAACGAGGAATTCGACCCCCTGGACGTCGGACTTGATCATGTTGGCAATGGCGTTGCCGCCCGCGCCGCCGACCCCGATGACCGTGATCCGGGGACGAAGCTCGTCGACTTCCGGACGGACGAAATCGATACTCATAGGACCAACCCCCAAATTGCCAACGCGCTGAACTGTGGTCCCAAATCTTGCACTATGCGACTCCGTCTCCCAAGCGAAAAATGGTCGAAAGTGGAAAAAAGGTCACCAGGCGATTCATTATGGCACATCAGTGAGTCCCGCGGGCATCAGGATTGAGTCCCGGGCGCATCAGTAACCCTGTTTAAGCGCGCCGATCAGCTTGCCCATGAAGCCGGTCGCCGCCCGCTTCTCGCGGACTGGTCCGGCGATGTCGCGAATGTCGCCCGATCCGCTGGCCGCGAGATTGGCCAGCCCGACCAGCGTCGCGAACGCCGGTCCGCTATGCGCTTCGGGTAACCCGGTGATGCTGCGCGGCCGCCCGACGCGAACCGCGCGGCCGAGCACGCCCTGCATGTAATCGGCGATGTTCTTGAGCTCCGCCCCGCCCCCGGTCAGCACGACCTGTCGCCCGACTGGCCCGGTGAAGCCGAGCTCCTTCAGCGCCTTCTCGATCTCGTTGGTCAGTGTCTCGATCCGCGCGCGAATGACCGTCATCAACTGAGCGCGGGTCAGCCGCAAAGGCTCGCCCAGATCGTCGCCGCCGACTGGACGCGCGTCGATCATCTCGTGATTGTCGCGTGGGCTCGTCATCGCCGATCCGTAGAAGGTCTTCAATCGCTCGGCGTCGCGGCGCTGGATTCCGAATGCGCAGGCGATGTCCTCGGTGATGTCCTTGGCGCCCAGCGGGATCGAGCGCAGCCCGACGAGCATCCCGCCGGCATGAAGCGAGACGTTGGTGACTTCGGCGCCAAGCTCGATCAGCGCGACCCCGATGTCGCGCTCCTCCTCGGTCAGGCAGGCAAGCCCGGCCGCGACCGGCGACGCGATGATCGCATTGACGCCAAGGTGCGCCGAGCGGATCACGAAATCGATATTCTTGAGCGGCGCCTCGTCGGCGGCGACGACGTGGATGTCGACCCCAAGCTTGTTGGCGAACAGACCGACCGGCTGCTTGACCCCCTGGTTGTCATCGATCGTGAACAGCGCCGGGTTGGCGTGGAGCACGACCTGGCGTTCGCGCTGGATCGCGCCGCGCCCGGCGACGAGCAACTGTTCGACATCGGCCTGCTCGACCTGGTGCCCGCCAAGCTCGACCTCGACCGTGGCGAGATCGCTGACCAGCCCGCCCGCGCCATAGCTCGCGAAGACGTCGTCGACGCTGACCCCCGCCATGCGCTCGGCGAGTTCGACCGCTTCGCGCACCGCGACTTCGCTCGCCTCCATGTCGGTGATGTAGCCGCGCTTGACCCCGCGGCTTTCGCGCTGGCCGGTGCCGAGCACGCGCAGGCGTCCGTCGGGATCGCGTGCGACGATCATCGCGCTGACCTTCGACGAGCCGATGTCGAGCGCGGTGAACAGGGGTTGATCGGTATTGGCGGCCACTCTTAATCCTTGGTCGAAGTCGTGGCCGGAGCCGAAGCGCCGGCGGCATTGGCAGCGATCTCGGCTGGCGCGATCGCTTCGCCCGGTGCGCGCGGCAGGCGGACGGTCATCTTGCCCGGCAGGCGTAGGTCGAACCGCTTGAGCCCGCGCCCGAGGAGCCCGGCGGACTTGTCCATTTTCGCGAATTTCTCGAGCGCGTCTTTGGCCGCCTGTCCGCCTTCGGGGAGGACAACGGTCTCGCCCGACTGGAACGACAGGTCCCAGCGGCGCTGGCCGACCCAGTTGGCGGCGACAAGTTGCGGCTTAAGCGTCGGCACGCCCGACAACAGCCGGTCGAGCGCGGTCGCCTGGTCGTTGGCACCCGGCCCGATCAGCAGCGGCAAGTCGGGCATCTGCGACACCGGCACACGGTCGAGCACGACGCCGTTTTCATCGATCAGCGAGAGCTGCTCATGGTCCTGCCACAGTGCGGCGGGCTTGCGCTCGACGATGTCGATGACCAGCCCGTCGGGGAGACGTCGCGACACACGCGCATCCTTGATCCAGCCATAGCGCAACAGCCGCTCGCGGATCGCACCAACGTCGACCAGCGCCTCGGCCGGCTTGCCGCCCGGGCTTCCCGCCTCGGCGGCGCGGTGGAGTTCATCGGTCACGACTTCGTCGACCAGGCTGCGCTTCATCTTGTTGAGCCCGACAATCTGGTAGCCATCGACCGCAAATCCGGCGCGGCCAAGACCGTCGCCGATCGCGTTGCCGGCCTTGGCAGGAAGATCGAGCGCAACCGCGGCGACCGCAATGATCGCCACCACGAACAACCCGAAGGCATAGCCGGCGAGCCGGTTGGCATTTTTTTCCTGCACGGGAAGATGCGCGGCGATGCGTTTGGACACGCTCTTCGGTGCGGTCTTGCGATTGCGCGAGGCCGGACGGCGGACGGCGGCGTTCATTTGGCGCGCCCCAAAGCTTCCGCGATCAGCTGCTCGACCAGCTCGCCATAAGAAATGCCGCAATGGCGCGCCTGCTCGGGGACCAGGCTGAGCGGAGTCATCCCGGGCTGGGTGTTGACCTCGAGCAGGAAGATCCCCGCCTCGCCCTGCGCGTCATCCCAGCGGAAATCCGACCGCGATGCGCCCTTGCACCCAAGCAGTGCATGGCTGCGTGCCGCCATGTCCATCATCGAGGCGGAAATCTCGGCCGGAACCTCGGCGGGGCAGACATGTTCGGTCACCCCGTCAGTATATTTCGCCTCGAAATCATAGAAGTCGTTGTGCGGTTTCAGCTCGGTCACGCACAACGGCTTGCCGCCAAGCACCGCGACGGTGAGCTCCTTGCCGCGGATGAACGGCTCGGCGAGCAGCGAGGAAAAATCCTGCCACGGCCCCTTGGCCTCGCGCCCGATCGGGTTGCCCATGTTGCCGCCCTCGGTGACGATCGCGACCCCGACCGAAGAGCCCTCGTTGACGGGTTTGAGCACATAGGGGCGCGGCAGTGGGTCGTCCGCGTAGAGGCTCTCGCTGTCGACCACCTTGCCCGCGGGCATGCGGATGCCGTGGGGCACGAGCACCGCCTTGGTCAGTTCCTTGTCGATCGCGACCGCCGAGGTGGTGCAGCCCGAATGGGTGTAGGGAATGCCCATCAGGTCGAGCATCCCCTGCACCGTCCCGTCCTCGCCCGGCGTGCCGTGGAGCGCGTTGAAGACGACGTCGGGCGCAAGATCGTACAGGCGAGACGCGACCTCACGGTCCATGTCGAGCTCGGTGATCCGCTCATATCCGCGTTCGCGAAGGGCCTGCGCGACCCCCTTGCCGCTCATCAGCGACACCGGCCGCTCGGCCGACCAGCCACCCATCAGCACGACGATGTGAAGGTTCCTGTCGAGTCCAGCCACGCTCACGCTTCTCCGATCCGCTGGATTTCCCACTCGAGCAGGATGCCCGAACTAGCTTCGACGCGGCGGCGAACTTCCTCGCCCAGCGCCTCGATTTCCGCAGACGTCGCGCTACCGAGGTTAAGCAGGAAGTTGCAATGCTTCTGAGATACTTGCGCGTCGCCGATGGTCAGGCCCCGGCAGCCGGCCTCGTCGATCAGCGCCCATGCCTTGTGGCCCGGCGGGTTCGTGAAGGTCGATCCGCCGGTGCGGCTGCGCAATGGCTGCGAGTCTTCGCGCGCCTGGGCGATGCGGTCCATCTCGGCCCCGATCGCGGCGGCGTCGCCGGGGGTTCCGCGCAGGGTGGCGGAGACCACGACAGCGCCTTCGGGGAGGTCGGAGTGGCGATAGGTGTAGCCAAGGCGGTCGAGCGACCATTGCTCGACGCAGCCGTCGCGCAGGACGAGCTTCGCACTGACCAGAATGTCGGCGACTTCGCGTCCATAAGCGCCACCGTTCATCCGCACGAACCCGCCGACCGTGCCGGGAATCCCGCGCAAGAACTCGAGCCCCGCAATCCCGGCGTCCCGCGCGGTCGAGGAGACGAGGATGCCACTCGCCCCGCCGCCACAGCGGAGCGTGACGTCGTCGAGCTTCTCGATCCTGGCGAACGGTTTGCCGAGGCGGATCGTTACCCCGGGAACCCCGCCATCGCGCACGATCATGTTCGAGCCGAGGCCGAGCGCCATCACCGGAATCAAGGGGTTGAGGTCGCGAAGAAATCCGATCAGGTCCTCCTCGTCCGCCGGCTCGAACAGCGTTTGCGCCATGCCGCCCGACTTGAACCAGACCAGCGGGGCGAGCGGGGCCTGCTCGGTCAGCTGGCCGCGAACGGTTACGCCGACGCTCATTTCGTCGCCCGCGCCATGCATACCCCGTCGGCCAGCGCTGCTGCCCATTTCGTAATGTCGCCAGCGCCCATGCAGATCACGAGATCGCCCGCAGCCGCAAGGTCACGCAAGCCGTCGCAGAGGTCGTCGAGGTCGGCAACGGTGCGCACCATGCGGTGGCCGTGAGCGCGAAGTCCTTCCGCGAGCGCCGCCGAATCGATCCCTTCGATCGGAGCCTCGCCGGCGGCATATACCGGCGCGACGAACACCACGTCGGCTTCGTTGAAGGCGTTCTGGAAGTCTTCCATCAGGTCGCGCAGCCGAGTGAAGCGGTGCGGCTGGACAACCGCGATGACGCGCTCAGTTGCAGCCTCGCGCGCCGCCGACAGCACCGCCATGATCTCGACCGGGTGATGCGCATAATCGTCGATGATCACCGTGCCGTCGACTTCGCCGACCTTGGTGAAGCGCCGCTTTACCCCCTGAAACCGTGCAAAACCGCCGACGATCGTGGCATTGTCCATGCCAAGCTCGATCCCGACCGCGATGGCGGCGAGCGAGTTCAGGACATTGTGCCGGCCTGGCATTGGAACGTGAATTCCGCAAATCGACCGTTTGGTCCCATCACGCTGGAGGACGGTGGCATCATACCGCGTGCCATCGGGCCCGGTGGTCACATTGTCCGCGCGCAAGTCTGCAAGCGCCGAAAAGCCGTACGTCACGATGCGCCGGTCACGGATCCGGCTGAGCATGTTCTGGACTTCGGGATGGTCGACGCACAATATCGCCAGCCCGTAGAAAGGGACATTCTCGACGAATTCGACAAAGGCGTCCTTGACCGCCTCGAAGTTGCCATAGTGATCGAGATGCTCGGGATCGATGTTGGTGACGACCGCGATCGTCCCGTCGAGGCGCAGGAAACTGCCGTCGCTCTCGTCGGCCTCGACCACCATCCAGTCGGATTTGCCGAGCCGCGCGTTCGAGCCATAGGCGTTGATGACCCCGCCGTTGATTACCGTCGGGTCGATCCCCCCTGCGTCGAGCATCGCCGCGATCATGCTCGTGGTTGTCGTCTTGCCGTGGGTGCCGGCGACCGCGATCGTCGATCCCATCCGCATCAATTCGGCGAGCATTTCAGCGCGACGCACGAGGGGCAGGCGCCGCTCGATCGCGGCCTCGACCTCGGGGTTGCCGCGCGCGATCGCGGTCGAGCAGACCACCACGCTGGCGTCGCCCAGATTATCCGCCGAATGACCGATCGTCACCGGGATTCCGACCTTGCGCAGACCCTCGACGGCATAGCCTTCGACCTGGTCCGAGCCCTGCACCTGGTAGCCCAGTTGATGCATCACCTCGGCGATGCCCGACATTCCAATCCCGCCGATGCCGACGAAGTGGATCACCCCGATCTCGGTCCCCATCGCCTTCATGCGGCGACGCCATTGGCCGGAACGGGCGAAGTCCGGCGCGGCTCGAGGCTCGACCCGACCAGCAACGGCGACAGCCCGCCCGCGATCCGCTCGACAAGGTCGGCAAGGTCGCGCGCGGCGTGGGGCCTTCCGACCGACAGCGAGCGAGCGGCCGCATTGGCGAGCGCCTGTGGATCGGCGGCAAGCGCCTCGATCTGCCGCGCCAGCGCTTCTGGCGTAAAGTCGGCCTGCGCGATCATCCGCGCGCCGCCCGCCGCCGCCATCTCGCGCGCATTCACGGTCTGGTGATCGTCGGCGGCGCTGGGCAAGGGCACAAGGATCGCAGGGCGCCCGGCCGCAGTAAGCTCCGCAATCGTCGACGCCCCCGCGCGCGCAATGACGAGGTGCGCATCGGCAAGCTTATCGGGCATATCGCCGATATAGGTCATCAGTTCGGCCGGAATGCCGAGCTCGCGATAGGTCGCGCGGACCGCCTCGATGTCGTCGGGCCGACACTGCTGGACGACTTGCAGCCGCATTCTAAGCGAAGGCGACAGCGCACCGAGTCCTGCGGGAACGACCCGCCCAAGCACGCTTGCCCCCTGGCTTCCGCCGGTAACGAGGATTTTCAACGGCGCGGTCTCGTCGAACAATGGGAACGGTGCCTCGCCGAGCCGCGCGACGCTCTCCCGCACCGGGTTGCCGACAAGAACGGTTTTCGCGAGGAACGCGGGTTTCAACCGCTCGACATTGGCATAGGCGGTGGCGATCGCCTTGGCGTTTCCCGCCACCATTCGATTGACCCGCCCGAGCAGCGCATTCTGCTCATGGATAATCGTCGGAACCCCCAGCGAGCTCGCCGCGAGCAGCGCTGGAAACGCCGGATAACCGCCAAATCCAACAACGACCTGAGCCCCCGCCTCGCGATAAAGCGCCTTGGCCATCCGCCGCCCAGCCATCACCGCGCGCGCCGCCTTGAGCCACCCGATCGGCCCCCCGCCAAGCCGCCCGGCGGGCAGGACATGCGTCTCGATTCCCTCGAACAGCCCGGGAATCTTCTTGCCGCGCTCGTCGGTGACCAGCTTGACCGCATGCCCCCGGCTGCGCAGTTCGCCCGCCAGCGCGTGGGCCGGAACCATATGCCCGCCGGTCCCGCCCGCGGCGAGGAAGATCATCAGTCGGGAAGGCAATCGCCGCTCCATTTCACGACATAGGGGGAGCGCGCGAGATAGGGGTTTCGCCGGGTGAAGGCGAGCAGCAATCCCATGCCGATCGACAGCGCCAGCATCGACGAGCCGCCATAGCTGATGAACGGCAGGGTCATCCCCTTCGACGGGGCGAGCTGAACGTTGACCGCCATGTTGATCAGCGCCTGAAGCCCGAACTCGATGACCAGCCCGGCTCCGGCGAGGATCGCGAACAAATTCTCCTCGTCGAGCAGCTTGACCAGCACCCGAACGACGATCGCAAGGTAGAGCAGCGCGATCGCGAGGCAGGCGATCAGCCCGAACTCCTCGCCGATGACCGAGAAGATATAGTCGGTGTGTGGCTCCGGCAGCCCGAACTTGCGCGTCCCCCCACCCGGCCCCATCCCGAACAGCCCGCCTGCGGTCAGCGTGCGCAGCGCATTGTCGACTTGGAAGGTGTCCCCTTCGCCGAACAGGAACGCGTTGATCCGCGTCGTCGCGACCGAGTAGAACAGATAGGCCAGGATCACCGCCACCACCGCGCCCCCGGCAAGAATGCCGAGCGTGCGCAGCTTGACCCCGCCGAGCGCGAGCAGGGCGACCCACACCGAGCCGAAAATGATCGTCGATCCGAAGTCAGGCTGGCGCATCAGCATCACCGCGATCAGCCCGGTGAGCAGGCCGCTGATCGCGAACACGGGCAGGCTCTTGTCGGTTTCGCGCAGGGACAGCAGCCACGCCAGCGCCACGACGAAGAACGGCTTCAGAAACTCCGACGGCTGGAATTGCGCGAAGCCGAACCCGATCCAGCGCTTGGCCCCGTTCACCTCCGGCCCGATGATCGGCACGAACACCAGCGCGACCATGCAGATCACCGCGCCGAGCAGCGACAGCCGCCGCGCCCGTTCACGCGACATCATCGAGATCAGGATCATCACCGGCAGCGAGATCGCGATCCACAGCAGCTGGCGATAGAAATAATGGAGCGAATTGAGGTGCACCGTTCCGCCAGAATAACGCTCCGCCACCGCTGGGGATGCGGCGGCAACCGCGATCAGCCCGATCCCGATCAGCACCGCGATCAGCAGCAGGAGGACGCGGTCGATCTCCCAGAACCAGCGCCCCATGGCTGAACGGTCCGACCGCCCGTAGCGGTTGGGATCGACCAGTTGCCGCGCCTTGATCGTGCCCGCGATGATCCTGTTCATAACGCCCCCACTAATGTCCGAAACGCGTCGCCGCGCGCTTCGTAATCCTTGAACTGGTCGAAACTGGCGCAGGCGGGCGAAAGCAGGACCGTCTCCCCCGGCCGTGCGTCATGCGCCGCGCGAAGCACCGCGTGGGCGAGGTCGCCGCACTCGGCCACCTTGATGTGCGGCGCGAGGATGCGCGCGAACAGGTCGGATGCCTCGCCGATGGTGTAGGCCTCGCGCACGTTCTTGAAGAAGGGCGCGCATTCGTCGAGATTGTCCGACTTGGCTTGCCCGCCGCAGATCCAGCGGATCGCGGGAAAGGCGGCGAGCGCGGGGGCGGTGGCGGTGGCGTTGGTCGCCTTGCTGTCGTTGACGAAGGTGACGCCGTCCTTCTCGCGAATGCGCTCCATGCGGTGCGGAAGGCCGGGGTACGTGCGGAGACCGAGGTCGATAAGATTTGTTGGAAGCGGCAGATTGTCCAGCAGCGTAAGGGCGGCAGATACATTCTGCGCATTATGGGGACCTTGGAGCGCTGGCCAATCTGATTGCGCAGAGAAATTCAGACCGCCGTCTTCAACTTTGCCATCATAAACTGCCCATCCGAGCAGGCCTGCAACATACTCGTCTGCCGCTTGCTGGCGATCGGCCCGTATTGCGAAAAACCTCGTTCGATCAAAGTCTGGTGTCCGCCAGACTTCGCTAGTTACAATCGCCGTATGTGGAAAAGCCTGCATTTCGAAAAGGCGCATCTTCGAACCAGCATACGCCTCAAACCCATCGTATCGATCAAGATGATCGGGGGTGATGTTCAGCAGCACCGCGACGTCGCAGTCGAGGCTTTGGGTCAGGTCGATCTGGTAGCTCGACAGTTCGAGGACGTAGACCCCGCCCTCGGGCAGCGGCTCCTGCGACAGGATGGGGAGGCCGATGTTGCCGCCCATCAGGCTCGGCACGCCCGCGGTCTGGAGGATGTGGTTGACCAAAGCGGTGGTGGTCGACTTGCCGTTGGTGCCGGTGATGCCGACGACCTTGTGCGGCGGCAGCTCGGCGCGGGCGCGGGCGAACAGCTCGATGTCACCAATGATCTCGACGCCCGCCTCGCGAGCCCGCGCTGCGATCGGGTGGCGGTTGAGGGGCAGACCCGGGGTGACAACGAGGCTGTCGAATTGGGTGAGGTCGATCGCATCCAGATCGGCCAGTTCCGCGCCCTCCGGCAGCACCGACCGCGCTTCCTCCTTGGCGTCCCAAGCGGTCACCCGCGCCCCGCTCGCCAGCAACGCTTGGACCGTCGCCAGCCCGCTGCGTGCAAGGCCGTACACGGCGTAATGCTTGCCCGCGAAGGCCTTGGCCGTGATCACCGAAGCTTCAGCGTGGCGAGACCTGCCAGCGCGAGGATGAAGCTGATGATCCAGAAGCGGATCACCACCGTCGGCTCGCTCCAGCCGAGATGTTCGAAATGATGGTGGATCGGCGCCATGCGGAACACGCGCTTGCCAGTGCGCTTGAACCAGAACACCTGAACGACGACACTGACCGCTTCGAGCACGAACAGCCCGCCGACGATCGCCAGCACGAACTCATGGTGCGTCGCGACCGCAATCGCGCCAAGCGCGCCGCCGAGCGCGAGACTCCCCGTATCGCCCATGAACACTGCCGCCGGGGGCGCATTGAACCACAGGAACGCCAGCCCCGACCCGACAATCGCCATCGTCAGCACCGACAGGTCACCTGCGCCCAGTACATGCGGGATCCCGAGATAGGCGGCGAACTTGGCGTTGCCGACGAGGTAGCTGATGATCAGGAACGCCAGTGCGGCGATAATCACCGGCATCGTCGCCAGTCCGTCGAGCCCGTCGGTCAGATTGACCGAATTGCCGAACGCGACGATCACGAACGCCCCGAACGGGATGTACAGCCAGCCGATGTCGATGACCGGCCCGTTGTAGAAGGGCACGTACAAATGCGTGCCATGGTGCCGGACCATCAACCAGGTCGCGAACCCGGCGATCAGGAACTCGAACAGCAGCCGCGTCTTGCCCGATAGCCCCTTGTGGCTCGCCTTCCTGACCTTGTCATAATCGTCGAGGAACCCGATCAGCCCGAACCCGGCCGTCACCAGCAAGCACGCCCAGACGTAGGGGTTGCCGAGGTCCATCCACAGCAACACCGAGACCATCATCGAGACAAGGATCAGCAGGCCCCCCATCGTCGGGGTACCGCGCTTGGCGAGGTGGCTCTGCGGACCGTCGGCGCGGATCGGTTGGCCCCTGTCCTGCTTGGTCCGCAGCCAGCGGATGAACGCCGGCCCGAAGAACAGCCCGATCGCCAGCGAGGTCGCGCTCGCCGCCCCGGCGCGAAAGCTGATGTAGCGAACCAGGTTGAGGGCGTGCGGAAATCCGAAATATTCGGCGATCAGGTAAAGCATGACTGCCCCCCTGCCACCCGTTCGACCAGCGCCGCAAGTCCGACCGAGTTGGACGCCTTGACGAGCACGACGTCGCCGGGCGAGAGCAACCGCTCAAGTATCTCGGTCGCCTCCGCACAGTCGCTCGCACGCTCGACCGGGATGGAGCCGCCAAGCGCCTCTTCGAGAGCAAACATTTCGTCGCCGATCAGAATGAGCCGGTCGACATTCGCGTCGAGTACCGCCGGGGCGAGGCCCGCGTGGAGCGCCGGTCCATGCTCGCCAACCTCGCGCATTGGACCCAGCACGGCGATCCGCCGTTCGACCCCGCGCTCTTCGCCGAGGCTCTTCAGGGTCGCCGCCATCGAAGCCGCATTGGCATTATAGCTTTCGTCGATCAGCAGTGCGGTTCCGCCGTCAAGCTTGATCCGGTGGCGCTCGCCGCGTCCCTTGAGCCCGTCCATGTCGGCCAGCGCGAGCCCGGCCTGCGCGAGGTCGCACCCCGCCGCCTCGACCGCCGCCAGCACGGCAAGCGAATTGGTCACCCAATGATCGCCGCGCTGACTGATCGTGTAGGTCAGTTCGCTCTCCATCAGCCGCGCGGTGATCAGGCTCCCACCATTCTCCGCGCGCACCGCATGGACCGCCGCAACATCGGCCTCGGGCCCGCCGAAGGTGATGATCTCCCCCGCGTGCCGCCGCGCTGCCTTGACCAGCGCGTCGCGGTGCGGCGTCTCCTCTGGAACGATGGCCACGCCGTCAGGCTCGAGGCCCTCGAATATCTCCGCCTTGGCCGCCGCAATGGCCTCCATCGAGCCCAGATTCTCGATATGCGCCGACGCAATCGCCGTGATGATTGCGACATGGGGTCGCACCAACCGGGTCAACGCGGCAATCTCGCCCGCATTGTTCATCCCCATTTCGAGCACCGCATGCTCGGTCTCGCGCGGCATCCGCGCCAGGCTCAGCGGCACCCCGGTGTGGTTGTTGTAACTCTTGACCGAGCGATGGACCTGGCCCCGGCAGCCCCGTTCCAGCGCCACGAATAGCGCCTCCTTTGTGCTGGTCTTGCCGACCGATCCCGTCACCCCGAAGATCTTCGCCGAGGTCCGCGCCCGCGCCTCGACCGCCAGCGCCGTGAGCGCCGCCGGCACGTCATTTACCAGCACATGCGGCCCGGCGACGGCATGAGAGACGATCGCCCCCGCCGCCCCGCTCGCGAACGCCGCTTTGACGAAATCATGCCCGTCGGCGACCGTACCCGGCATCGCCACGAACAGGTCGCCTGGCCCGACTTCGCGGCTGTCGAAGGCGACGCCGTTTGCTTTGAACGAAGCGCTCGCCACACCGCCCGTCGCCGCCTCTATTTCGGCGCTGGTCCACAATGTGCTCATGCCGCGCACTCGCGCGCCACGGCGACGTCGTCGAAGGGCACCGTCCGGTCGGCCAATATCTGTCCCTGCTCATGCCCCTTGCCCGCCAGCAGCACGACATCCCCCGCGCGCGCCTCGGCGATCGCGGCGGCAATCGCTTCGCGCCGCCCGCCGATCTCGCGCAGGCCAGCGCCGCCCGACATCACCGCCGCGCGGATCGCCGCCGGGTCTTCCGAACGCGGATTATCGTCGGTGACGATTGCTACATCCGCCAGCCGTCCCGCGACCTCCCCCATCGGCGCGCGCTTGCCCATGTCGCGATCCCCGCCTGCGCCAAAGACGATGATCAGCCGCCCCTGCCCTTGGCTCGCAACATGCGGCCGAAGCGCGGCAATCGCCGCTTCGATCGCGTCGGGTGTATGCGCGTAGTCGACATAAACCGGCACCCCGCCCGAGGTGATCACCGCGCGCTCCAACCGCCCACGCACCGGCGCGAGCCGCGCCATCCCGCGAAACGTCTCGGCCCAGTTCCCGCCCGACGCCAGCACCAGCCCCGCAGCGACCAAGACATTCGCCGCCTGATATGCGCCGATCAACGGCAGGTGGAGCTTATGCTCCTTGCCTTCGTGCCGGAGGATCAGCGCCTGCCCAAGTGCGGTCGGGGTCTGCGAAACGAGTTCGATCGTCTCCGCCCCCGGCCCGACCGTGACCAGCTTGAGACCCCGCGCCTTTGCACGTTCGATCACTTCCCCCGAACGTAAATCCCCTGTCCAAACGACCGCCGTCGCGTCGCTCGCCACCACCTCATCGAACAACCGCATTTTCGCTGCGAAATAGGCGTCCATGTCGGGGTGATAATCGAGATGATCGCGGCTGAGGTTGGTGAACGCCGCCGCCACCACCCGCTGCCCCTCCGAACGAAACTGGTCGAGCCCATGGGACGATGCCTCATAGGCGACGTGGCTGATCCCCATCCGCCTCAGTCCCGCCAGATTCGACAGAAACGTCACGATGTCGGGCGTCGTCAGCCCGGTTGACACCTGATCATCGGCGGTCGTTACCCCAAGCGTCCCGATCGACGCCGAGCGCAGTCCCGCCATCCGCCATAGCTGGCGAACCATTTCGACGGTGGAGGTCTTCCCGTTGGTCCCCGTCACCGCGACGATTGTCTCGGGATAGGGGGCAAGCAGTTTCGCCGCGAGCTTGGCGAACAGTCGCCGTGGCTCCGGATCGGCAAGATGCACTGCTCCCGCGACCCTTGCCTCGGGCCGAGCGACGACCGCCACCGCCCCACGCTCGATCGCGCTTCCGATAAAGTCCTCACCGTTGTGTGCACTCCCCCGGAAGGCTCCGAACAAGCACCCTGCGGTTACCTTGCGGCTGTCGATTGCCGCTCCCGACACTTCCAGGTCAGGATCGAGCCGCAAAAGATTGGCGCAGTTGTTGTTGTTGTCGATCCGCAAGAGATCGCCGAGGCGCATCGCCTCAATGCTCCTTGGTTTCGTGAACGAAGGGCAGGACCTCGCTCATGTTCGCGTCGCGGTGCATGTCCGGCCGTACGCCGAGCATCGGCGCGATCCGGCTTACGGTTCGGGAATAGGCGGGGCCGATATTCCACGCGGCGGTGTGGAAGCCGAATGTTTTCGCGGTCGGTTTCGGATCGTCGAGCATCATTACCATCGCGTAACGCGGCTCGTCCATCGGGAACACGCCGGCGAAGCTCGTGACCACGGCCGCCGAGGTGTAACGACCGCCCGCAAGCTTCTCGGCGGTACCGGTCTTGCCGCCGACGCGATAGCCTGGCGCATCGGCCATCCTGCCGGTGCCCTTCATGACGACCAACCTCAGCAATGCGCGCGACTTGTAGCTGGTTTCCTCGGTGAACACACGGTGGCCTTGGCCGACCGGATGATGAGCGTCGATCTTGAGGATGGTCGCTGGATGATAGACCCCGCCGTTGAACAAGGTCGCATATCCCGTTGCCAGGTGGAGCGGCGTTACCGCAATGCCATGGCCGAAGCCGACCGTCATGGTCGCGACATCACCCCAGTTGGCACCCGGTGTCAGAGTGCGGCCGCGCTCCCTCAGTTCGATCTGAACCGGCGCCAGGAAGCCCATGCTGGCGAGGAATGCCCTCTGCCGGGCCGCGCCGACCTGGAGCGCGATCTGCGCAGCGCCGATGTTGGAACTTTCTTCCATTATCTCGGCGACTGAACAGGCCCGGCCGAAGGGATGGGTGTCGTGGACCGTCACCTTGCCATAGTGGAATTCCTTAGGACAATTATACATTTGCCCGACCGACTTCACCAGGCCCAGGTCCATCGCCATGCCGACCGTGAACGGCTTGAACGTCGAGCCCAGTTCGTAAACGCCGAGCGTTGCGCGGTTGAAGCGGGCCTCGGGCGATCCCTGTCCCGCGACGTTGGGATTAAGCGTTGGTAGCGAGGTCATCGCCAGCACTTCGCCGGTGTGAATATCCATCACCACGCCCGCCGCGCCGATTGCCGAAAATTCCGTCATCGCCGTGTTGAGCTCATGCTCGAGTGCTTGCTGCACCTTGCTCGAGATCGACAGGGTGATCGGGGTGCCACGGGTCGCCGGATCGGACAGTTGCTTGTCGAACGCGCGTTCCGCCCCGGCCGCGCCATGCCCATCAATATCGGTGAAACCGAGCACATGCGCGGCGAGGCTGGTCTGCGGGTAAAGCCGGTCCGGAGTCCGTTCGAGCGCCATCCCCGGCTCACCCAGCGCATTGACCGCCTCGACCAGCTGCGGTGAAGCCCGGCGCTGGAGGTAAAAGAATGGCTTGCCCGAGCGGATCATGGCGAAATAGCTCGCCTCGTCCTTTTCGGGCATCAGCTTTGCAAGGTTGCGCGCAAGCGCATACTTGTCGCCGATAACTTTCGTCGGCTGCAGCGCGATGCTCCACACGTCGATCGAACTTGCCAGTAAATGTCCGTCGCGATCGACAATGTCCCCACGCGGCGGGATCAGCGCGTTCACCATCCCGCGCCGCCCGGCATGATCACCGAACGCCGCCAGCCACAGCAGTCGGCAGACAATCAGCGCGACGATCACGCCATAGCCGATCATCCCGAACATCAGTCGTTGGTGAAGGACCGCGAGAATCTGCCGACGTTGTCCGACCAGTCGGAGCCGCTCGGGCCTGGTGACGAGAGCGGGCGTGGGCGCGTTCATCAGTGCGTGGCTTTGTCCTTGGTGACCGTGGTCTCGGCCGGGTGTGCTGACGACTTGGCGTCATGCTTTGTCGGGAGCAAGGGCGCGGACTTGGGGACCGTCGCGATTTTGACCGCGTTGGTCGTAATCGAAATATTCTTGACGGCTTTTAGAGGTTTTTGCGGCACGGCAGATGTCGTCGGCAATCTGTAGCTTGCGACATGCATCATGCTCGCCGCTCCGTCCTTTCGGGGAGCACTGTTCGGAGCAGGGACAGCTTCGGTCGCAGCGACATCGGCATCATAGTCAGCGGTCGGCTGGGCCGGCGCGGGCCTGGGCGCCGCCGCCAGCACCACTGGCGCGGTCATGTCGACCTCGTCACTCGGTCGGGCGAGACGAGCAAGCTGATAGCCGCCATCGACGAACTGATCGGCCTTGGGCGCCGACAGCGCGAGCACCTTGACGTTCCACCGCTCAAGCTGCTCGAGCCGTCCGCGCGTGCCGATCTCGGTCTGCAGCGTGCGTATCTCGCGCTGGGCGAGCACGATCCTGTTCTCGACTTCCTCGAGCCCGGCGCGTTCTGACGCGACCCGTAGCGAAACAAGGTAACAGCTCAGCGCGGCAACCGCGATTCCGGCGACGGAAATGACCGGACGGAAGGAACGAGCGCTCACGGGCGGCCTCCTGCTTTACGCGTGACTTTGGGTGGCTGGGGCTGGTCCCACGCGGGCGCCGCGGTGCGAACTGCACTTCGCAGCCGAGCCGAGCGCGCGCGCGGGTTCCGGGCCAGCTCCGCGTCCGATGCGGACAGCGGCTTGGCGACTTCGTTGAAGCTCGGTGGCGGACCGGCGGCGGCGAGCGGGCGATGCCGCGATCCTGCCGGCACATCGCCGCTGCGCTCCTTCATGAAGCGCTTGACGATGCGGTCCTCGAGGCTGTGGAAGGTGACCACCGCCAGCCGCCCGCCCGGCCGCAGCGCGCGTTCGGCGGCGCGCAGACCGGCTTCAAGCTCGTCGAGTTCGGCGTTCAAATGGATCCGGATCGCCTGGAAGGTGCGAGTCGCCGGGTCAGTCTTCATCCCGGCGTGATGGCGCAGCGCCTTGCGCACCACCGCTGCCAGCCCCGCAGTCCGCGTCAGCGGCCGCGCAGCGACGATTGCCCGGGCCACCGACCGCGCGCGCGGTTCCTCGCCATATTCCTTGATGACGCGCGCAATCTCGGTCTCGTCGGCTTCGTTGACGAACTCGGCCGCGGTCAGCCCGGCCTTGCTCATCCGCATGTCGAGCGGACCGTCCTGCCCGAAGGCGAAGCCGCGCTCGGCCTGGTCGAGCTGCATCGACGACACCCCGATGTCGAGCACGATGCCATCGACCGGCGACAGGTCGCGCTCGTCGAGCACCCGGTCCATTTGGCTGAACCGTTCCTCGATAAGCGTCAATTTCGGGTCAGGGACGAGCGCCGGCCCGTTCGCGATCGCATCCGGATCGCGATCGAAGCCGATCACCCGCCCCGCTCCCGCTCCGAGCAGGGCGCGCGTATAGCCCCCTGCCCCGAACGTGCCGTCGACCAGCGTTTCGCCTGGGACGAGGCGAAGGGCAGCGACGACTTCATCGACCAGTACCGGCACGTGGCCCGTGGGGACGGCCTGCGGCGCACAGGGACTCATGCGCCAAGGCCCCGTTCCTCAAGCCGGAAGCGGGCGATGTCCTTCATGTCCTCGGGGATGCGCGCATCGCCAAGGAACAGCTTTGGATTCCAGATTTGAAACGTCTCACCAGTGCCGAGGAACAGCGCAAGATCCTCGATTGCGCTTTTGCGGCGCATCATCGGCGGCAACAGGATCCGCCCCGACGAGTCGTAGGGCGTCTCTTCGGTCGCAGCGAAAGCCATCAGGTTGCGGCGCTGATACTCGAGTTCCGCGTCGGGATTGGTTTCTTCCTTTTCGAGCAGGCGCTCGAGCTTGGCGTGGCGCGCCGAGGCATAGCCGGGGTCATACGCGCTCAACGCCGGGAACTGGTCATGCTTGGCAAGGACGATGGTGCGCGCGTCGCCGCGCCGTTCGATCACTTGGCGCAGGAAGGCGGGCACGGACACACGCCCCTTGGCGTCGACCGCGTTCAGCGCACTACCTTGGAACAGATGCTCCAGTGCCACTTGAACGTCCCCTCATGCGCTACGGCGCAGTGCCTCTTTCATGCGCAAGGCTTCCCCCTCCGCGCCGGCAGGGCCGATGCGGTCGATGAAGGACTCGGATAGGGTTGCCCCGCGCTACAGCTGCTGTTGGTAACTCAGCTTAACCAGGGATACAATGGGAATTCATGCCGTTACTGGGGAATTCATGCCAAATAACGGATTATCGTGAGAAAACTGCTCTTTCTGACGGGCCTACTATTCTTGTGTTCACTTGATGTTCCGCCGTGGTCAGGCCTGTGGATAAGCCTGTTGACAAGCAACCGTGGACCAGCCGCCACAGTTCCTCCAAAGTAGAGTTAAGTCTTTCCGCTTCCCGCTCTAGCGCGCGGCAGGCGCTTCCAATCGATCCAATTCGGCCACAACCGCATCGAGATTGTCGCCGATCCCTTGTCCGCTGAGCTGGGGATCGAGCAGGTCGGCATCGGCGAAGATCGTCGCCTTGCCCCGCCCAATGGCACAGCGCGCCACCGTTCTCTCGGCGGTTAGTGCACAGGCCGCCCCATCGAGTCGGCCTGGCGAGGATAGGGTCAGGCTCCGCCCGTCGAGCGTGACCGTGACCGGCCCGCGGACGGACGGCGCTTCGAGCGACAGGCCCCAGTGCGCAAGGAGGCCAGTATCAGCGAACCCCGGCGGTGGCCGAAGCCGGTCACCGAACGGCCGCTCGCTCGGCCAGTCAAGTCGCGGATCGGCCAGCAGCAGCACGCGACCACCCCCGTGCACCCAGCGGTCGAGATCGACCAGCGCCTCAGCGGTCTGCGCGCGAGGGTGCGCCATGAACAACAGTCGAGCGCCCTTGAGGCTATCCGCGTCGGCCAGCGCAATCGGCTTGATCGCATAGCGCTGATCAAGGCGCTTCATCACCGGCGCCTGTTTGCCACCAAGCGAGAAGCCTTCGGAGAATAGCAGCGGCAGGCTGGTCAGCAGCAGCAGTTGCGGGCGGGCTGCGGGCGGGCGGGTCCCGAGCGGCGCGGCCTCGCGATGCTCCGCCAGCAGCAGCGCCGCTGCCAGCAGCAGCACGATTCCCGCGACGATCGCCGCGCGTCGGCTCCTCATCGCGCTTTGTGGCTGGCCGCGCTGTTGTTGCCCGGGTCCGCCGAAGCGCCCGGCGCGACTCCAAGGTCCGACAACGGATCGCTCGGAAAGCTATTTTGGGCACTGTTCGCCGCATTGGGAACCGCGCCGCCTTCTCGGCTTGACCGGCTTACGACCGCCCCCAACAGGACCAGCACAAATACAAACGCTAGTCCCGTTAATCCGATACGAACGCGCTGCACTCTGCCTTTTCCCTCCAATCCCCTGAAAACAGCCTAAGGGTCGCGAGTTTTGAATGCAAACGTGTCTTGACGGCGCGCTTGGCAACCGCAAAAGGCTCTCCGCATGAATCGCACCCTCATCATCGCCGCCCTCGCCGCCACCGCAATCACCGCGTGCAGCAAGTCAGATCACACGATCGTCGCCGGATCGAAGGACGACGGCGTAACGGTCAACACCGCCGCCATCGTAATGCCGCCCGCGATCGAATCGACAAAGTCGTACCGTTGCAAGGACAATACGGTCGTCTATATTGACTGGCTCAACGACAAGAAGACCGCCGACATCCGCGCCTCGAAGGCAGGGTCGGCCTCTCGCGTTGTTTCTGCCGAGGCTGGTAAGCCAATGACCGCTGCCGGTTACTCGCTGACGGGCACCAAGGATTCGGCCTCGGTCACCGTTGAGCGCCCAGACAAGGGCTCGCAAAGCTGCAAGGCCTGACTTCTTCATTTTGTCGCTTATTTGGGCGGCGGGCTTCGGCTCGCCGCCCTTTTTGTTAGAGGTCGGGCAGCGCCTGCTTCGCCTGACCCCAGCCGGCGAGGAGCGGCGACGCGGCCCGCTCGAGCAATTCGTCGACATCGCGGATCGAGAATCGGTTGCCACCTTTCGCACTCGCCATTTCATTCCAGTCGATCGGCGCCGCGACTGGGGCGCCCTTTCGCGCTCTTGCCGAGTAAGGTAAGACCGCGGTTGCTCCTCGCTGATTGCGAAGCCAGTCGATGAAGATGCGCCCGGTGCGCTGGTTCTTGCGAATGTTGGCGGTGAACTCCTTGGGATATTGCTCTGCGATCGCGCGACTGAAACGTTCGGCGAAGCTCTTCACCGCCGGCCAGTCCGATGTTTGGTCGAGCGGCGCCACGACGTGAATTCCCTTTCCTCCCGACAGCAGCGCGAAAGTCTCGAGCCCAAGGTCGGCGAGCAACGCACGCAACTTCTCTGCCCCGTCGCGCACCGCCCCAAAGTCCAGTCCCTCGTCAGGGTCGAGGTCGAACACCAGCCGGTCGGGTTTTTCCAACGGATCGATCCGGCTCCCCCAACCGTGGAATTCGATCGTTCCCATCTGAACGCAGCCGAGCAGCCCTTCGACCCGGTCGACATAAAGGTAATCCTCGGTCGAACCATCCTTTTCGGTCACCGGGACGTGATGCACGAAGTCGCCCATCGCTCCCGTGTCATGCTTCTGGAAAAAGCATTTCTTCGCCCTGCCTTGTGGACAGCGGATCAGCGTCAGCGGGCGGTTGGCGGCGTCGATCATGATCGGCGCCGCAATCGCGGCATAATAATCGGCAAGCTGGCCCTTGGTGATCTCGTCGCCGGGAAAAATCACACGGTCCGGATTGGTGATCCGCGCGCCCAATGAGGCGAAGGTGGCAAGCTCGGACCTTTGCGTTTTGGCGGGTTTGGCGACTTTCTCGGGGAGTTCGCGTACGACCTGATCGGCGCGCTTGTCCTCGCGCAGGGCGATGAAGCTCGGGTGGCGAAGCACGCCCTCGGTGGTGAACTCGGTGAAGGCGATCTCGCACACCAGGCTGGGCTTGATCCAGTGCGACCCGCGCCACACCGTGCGCGGCACCGTCACGGGCGCTTCTTTCACTTCGAGCGGCGCCATCGTCTCCGACAGGCTCTCGAGCAGCTTGGTATCGAACCCCGTCCCGACCTTGCCTGCATAGGTTAGTTTTTTTCCCTCTCTCGCCGCAAGATGGAGCGCTCGAAACCCGCGGCGCTTGTCGCTTTCCTGCCAGCCGATAATTACGAACTCCTGGCGGTTGGTGCACTTTACCTTGAGCCAGTTCTTCGCCCGCGCGCCGGTGTAGGGCGCGCTCGCTTTCTTGGCGATGATCCCCTCGCCGCCCTCCTTGCAGATTGCCTCGAACAGCGCTTCGCCCTTGGCGAGGATATGGTCGCCGTAGGCGATCGGCCCGCCGACCCCCTTGAGCAATGACGCGAGCCGCTCCTTGCGCTCAAGATTGCCGAGCTTCGAAATATCCTCGCCGCGATCGACGATCAGGTCGAACGCGTAGAAAGCGATATCCGCCTTGCCGTCCTTCAAGGTCGACTGGAGCAGCTGGAAATCGGGCTTGCCTTTGACCCCCAGTGCCACCGCCTCGCCATCGATTAGACAACCCGCCGGAAGATCGGCAGCCGCTTTGACCATCCCGCGAAACTTGTCCGACCAATCCTTGCCATTGCGAGTCCACGCCGTCGCCGCCCCGCCCCCGGTTGCCAGCAGCAGACGGTAGCCGTCGTACTTATATTCGAACATCCAGCCCGATCCGCTCGGCACCGCATCGACCAAAGTCGCCAATTGCGGCGGGCGAAAATCCGGCGGCGGAACCGAGGCCGCCTTGTGTGTGCGCCCGCCCTTCTTGCCGCCCTTGCTCGACAACCACACATCGGTGCCCGCCGTGATCTCGGCCATCGTTCGCCCGGTCGTCACACTGGTGAGACCATCCTCAACCAGCGCTTCGCCGTCGTCGCAGGCATTGTCATCGGTAACTTTCTTGAGCATCCAGTTTTCGCCTTTTTCGCCCGGTTTGCCCTTGAGGCGAAACATCACCCACTCGCCCTTCATCCGCTCGCCTTCGAGCGTGAAATGCAAATGCCCCTCCTCGATTGTCTTCCTCGGATCCTTGTCGGGGTGTGGGATCCACTTGCCTTGATCCCAAAGCATCACCGTGCCGCCGCCATATTCACCCTTTGGGATCGTCCCTTCGAACGTCCCGTAATCGAGCGGATGGTCCTCGGTCCGAACCGCCAGCCGATTGTCTTTCGGGTTGAGGCTCGGCCCGCGCGGCACCGCCCAGCTCTTGAGCACGCCGTCGAGTTCGAGCCGAAAATCCCAGTGGAGGCGCGAGGCGTCGTGCTTCTGGACGACGAAGCTGTCACCCTTCCCCTTGAGCTTGCGCCCCTTGGGCTCGCCGGTCTTCGCGAAATCGCGTTTTTCGTTGTATGTCTCGATGTCGAGCTTGCGGGCTGGCATCGATCAGGCCCGCTTGCGCGCCGGAGTCGTTTTTTTCGCAGGTGCCGCCTTGGCCTTTGCCGCCGGCTTCTTGGCAGGCGCCTCGTCCTCGGCCCCGCCCAGGCTCTTTTTTAGCGCTGCCATCAGGTCGATCACATTCGAGCCTTTGGCCGGCGCGTCATCGTCGGGATCCTGGATGATCAGCTCACCCTTCGACTTGCGCTTCTCCTCGATCAGGCTTCGCAGCGCATCGACGTAGCGATTGTGGAACTCGGCCGGATCGAACGTCCCTGCCTTCTTGGCGATCAGCGTCGCGGCGAGATCGAGCAGGTCGGGATCAGGCTTGGCATCGCCGATCTCGCGGAAATAGCTCGCCGCCTTGTTGACCTCGTCCGAATAGCGCAGCGTCTCGAGCACCATTCCGCGCCCGCACGGTTTCAGGCTGACGACATATTCCTGCCCACGCATCGCCAGTTGCCCGACTCCGACCTTCTTCGCCGCCCGCAACGCATCGCGAAGGACCACGAACGCTTCCTCGGCAAGGTCGTCGGCGGGGACGACATAAGAGGGCTTGTCGTAATAGATCGCGTCGATGTCGCCATAATCGACGAACTGGGTGAGCTCGAGCGTCTTGCGGCTCTCCAGCTTGACCGCCTCGATCTCCTCTGGCTCAAGCAGGACATATTCGCCTTTCGAGACTTCATATCCCTTGACGATCTCGTCGACGTTGACCGGCCCGATCCCGGGCACGACCTTTTCATATTTGACGCGCTTGCCGGACGGCTCGTGGACCTGGTGGAAGGCGATCGAGGCGCCACTCTTCGTCGCGGGGAAAATCTCGACCGGGATCGCGACGAGCGCCAACCTGATCTGTCCCCGCCATGCTGGCCGCGCTGCCATCGCTGTTCCCCTGTTCGGTGTGGAGCCAACAACAGTCGGCTGCGTGAAATTGTGGAGCCGATTCAATCATCGGACGCAGGGGTCGTTCCCGAAGGTTGACCGAAGGCGGCGGGCAATGGCAAAGGCAAGCATGATGCGGGTGTAGCTCAATGGTAGAGCAGAAGCCTTCCAAGCTTACGACGAGGGTTCGATTCCCTTCACCCGCTCCAGGATTATAATCCCCAGGTCGCCAATGGGATGACCCTTCGCGCGTTGATCGTTCCCAAGGGCCAGCAAATGCCCGCCAATGACGTGCGGCAGACCTGCGAAGGGACTAGCTGTGGGTCCGAACACGAGCGCGCTGCGGGCAACAGGTAAAGTGTGAGGTAGAACGGTCTGCGGCGTTCGCCCCGCCCCGGCTCAATGTCGTTGGTCGCGGCGGTAATTTGTCGCTCGCGTCAACGTCGTCCGATATGGTCAAGCGCGACGCCGATCGGATCGGACATTCCAGGCGCGCTCAGCCGAACCGCCGCGTGTCGATGAGCAATTGCGCGACAGCGTCGATGATGGCCTTGGAATCGAGCCGGTACAGGTCGAACAGATCGGGCAGGTCGCCGGTCTGGCCGAAGCGATCCGTGCCGAGCGGGCTGACACGCATCCCGCGCACCCCGCCGAGCCAGGACAGAGTCGAGGGGGCACCATCGATGATGGTGACCAGGCCGGCATGCGGGGCAAGGTCGTTCAGGAGCGCCTCGGCGTGGCAGGGTTCGCCCGCCTTGCCGGTCCAGCGCGACGCCTGATGCGCCGACCAGTCGCGGTGCAGCAGGTCGGGCGAGGTGACCATCAGCAGCCCGAGCCCGAGAACGTCGTCGGCCAGTTCATCAGCGGCGGCGAGCACTTCAGGCGTGACCGCACCGGTGAAAGCGATGGCAAGATCGGCAAGGCCGGAGGGCTTGCGCAACCAGTAGCCACCCTTGAGCGCGGGTTCGCGCCAACGGTCGTCGACGCGCTCGATTTGCGGCAACGCGCGCGTCGTCAGGCGCAGATAGACCGACCCGCCGTCCGGAGCCTGCAGATGCTCGAACGACCAGCGCATGATCGCTGCCAGCTCGTCAACATACGCCGGCTCGAAATAGGTCAGGCCGGGCTGGCCAATCCCGATCAGCGGCGAGTTGATCGACTGATGCGCCCCGCCCTCGGGCCCAAGCGTCAGCCCCGATGGGGTCGCGACGAGAAGGAAGCGCGCACCCTGGTAACAGGCATAGTTCAACGCATCGAGCCCGCGCGCAATGAACGGATCATAGACCGTGCCGATCGGGATCAGGCGAGTCCCGAACAAGGGCGCGGCGAGGCCGAGCGCGGCGAGCATCAGGAACAGGTTATTTTCGGCGATGCCCAATTCAATGTGCTGGCCCGCGCCATGTCCGGCCCATTTCTGCGCGGTCGGGATTTTAGCCGCCGCGAACACGTCGCGAAGTTCCTGCCGCCGAAACAGCCCGCGCTGGTTTACGAACGCGCCAAGATTGGTCGACACCGTGACGTCCGGCGAGGTGGTGACGATGCGGTCGGCGATGGCGGCGCCGGACTTGGCGAGGTCGAGCAGGATGCGTCCGAACGCCGCCTGGGTCGCCTGCTCCGCGCCATCGGGAGTAGGAATGTCGGGCACGGCAACGGGCGGCGCGACCGGCTCACCCTTCGCCCTCGCGAGCGCGCTGCCCTCTACGACCGCGCGGGCGGCCGCGGCGGCATTGTCGCCCATGCCGCCATAGGGCTCCCACTCGTCGCCCGGCTCGATCCCCATCGCATCGCGCAGGCTCTCGATCTGCGTCGGGTTCATCAGACCGGAGTGATTGTCCTTGTGCCCGGCGAACGGCAGGCCGCGGCCCTTGATGGTATAGGCGATGAACAGCGTCGGTCGCTCGTCATCGCACCGCGCAAAGGCCTCAAGCAGCGTCTCGATGCAATGTCCGCCAAGATTGGTCATGAGTGCCGCCAGCGCAGCGTCGTCGTGCTCGGCTAGGAGGTCGAGCGACTTGGGCGATCCGGAGAGATCGCGTTCCAGCCGCTCGCGCCATGCCGCTCCGCCCTGATAGGTCAGCGCGGCAAATTCGGCGTTCGGGCAATTGTCGATCCACTCGCCGATCGCGGCCCCGCCGGGCCTGGCGAACGTCGCAAGCTGGATCTTGCCCTGTTTCAGCGTCTCGACCCGCCACCCGCACGTCTCGAAGATGTCGTCGAACCGGCGGAACATGCGATCGGCGGTCGTGCTGTCGAGCGACTGGCGGTTATAGTCAACGATCCACCAGCAATTGCGGACGTCATGCTTGAAGCATTCGATCAGGCACTCGTAGATATTGCCCTCGTCGAGCTCGGCGTCGCCCATCAGCGCGATCATCCGCCCGGCGTCGGCCTCGGCCATGTCGCCATGCGCGATCAGATAGTCCTGGACGAGGCTGGCGAAAGCGGTGACCGCGACGCCGAGCCCAACCGAGCCGGTTGAAAAGTCGACCGGGATCGAGTCCTTGGTGCGCGATGGATAGCTTTGCGCGCCGCCAAGCCCGCGATACCGCTGCAAAGCGTCGAGGCTCTGCTGGCCCAGCATGTAGTGAATCGCGTGGAGCACCGGCCCGGCGTGCGGCTTGACCGCGACCTTGTCGTTGGGGCGCAACGCACCGAAATACAGCGCGGTCATGATCGCGGTGATCGACGAGCAGCTCGCCTGATGGCCGCCGACCTTCAGCCCGTCGCGCGAATCCCGCAGGTGATTGGCGTTGTGGATCGTCCACGACGACAGCCAGCGCAGCCTTGCCTCGATGCTGTCGAGCACGGCGATTTCCCCGGGCAAGGGCTTTGACGGATGCGGCAATGTATTGGCGATCATGTCCACGGCCATGGCATAAACCGCGCCGGTCATCCCGGCAAAAATTATTACGGCATAAGAGCCTCGCATTCAGGTCATGGCGATGCCTTGCCTGCGCACCGCAATTGCGATGATCGAAAACGCGATGATTTTGACATGCCGCCATGCGCAAATGCGATTTTCAATCGACCCGCCGGTCGTGCGAATTACGGCCGCATGATGGGGAGGCGTTAGGTGGACCTTGAGGAGATCTCGGCGCAGTTGTGCGCGCGGCCTCCTGGCCATTCGCTGCCCCAGCCATTCTACACCGACCCCGATTTCTTCGACTTCGATCTGACCGCGATTTTCGCGCGAAGCTGGCTGTTCGTCGGGTTCGAGGTCGAGCTCGGCAAACCCGGCGATTATCTCTCGCTGACCATCGGGCAGTGGCCGATTTTGATCATGCGCGGCCGCGACGGGACGGTGCGCGGCTTCCACAACAGCTGTCGTCATCGCGGGTCGGCGCTGTGCCCGTCCGGATCCGGCCATGCCGCGCGCATGGTCTGCCCCTATCACCGCTGGACTTATGGGCTCGACGGCAAGTTGCTCGCGGCGGGGCGGATGCCGGACGATTTCGACAAGAGCGAGTACGGCCTGAACCCGATCAACCTCGAGATCGTCGCCGGAGCGATTTTAGTGTGCCTTGCCGACACCCCGCCGCCGCTCGACACGATGCGCCGCGACCTGACGCCGCTGCTTGCCCCGCAGAACTTCGCCCATGCCAAGCTCGCGCACCAGTCGGTCCTGATCGAACAGGCTAATTGGAAGCTGGTCATGGAGAACGCGCGCGAATGCTATCATTGTGCGACCGGCCACCCCGAGCTGTCGCGTACCTTCCCGGTCAACGCCTCGGCCTATTTCGACATTGATACCGAAGCGTCACGGGGATTCGAGGAGCGCATCGCCGCGCTCGGCCTGCCGATGGGCCCGGCGGGCGAGGATTGGTGGCAGGCGGTTCGCTTCCCGCTAAACGAAGGCACGGTGGCGATGACCATGGACGGCCAGTTCAACGTCGCGAAACTGATGTGCGAAGCGGGCGGCGGCGACACCGGATCGATGCGCTGGGCGATCGAGCCCAATGTCTTCTGCCATTCGACCAGCGAATATACGTTCGCCTTCACCGCCATGCCGATCTCGCCGACCGAAACCCATGTCGTGTCGAAATGGCTGGTTCATGAGGATGCGGTCGAGGGGGTCGACTATACAATCGAGACGCTGACCGACCTGTGGACCCGAACCAACCTGCAGGACAAGGCACTGGCCGAGAACAACCAGCGGGGCATTTTCTCACCCGGTTACACGCCGGGGCCGTACAGCCCCGACGCGGAATCGCTGACGATGCGCCTCGTCGACTGGTATTGTGCGACTTCGCGCCGCTTTCTCGACGAGGCCAGGGCATGACCACGCACGACGACCCGACCTGGCATCCCGAAACGCTGGCCGTGCGCGCCGGCTATGATCCGGCGAGCGCGGGCAATTCGGCCAAGCCACCGATCACCATGACCTCGACCTTCGCCTATAAATCTGCGCGGCAGGCGAAGGATATCCACGAAGCCTATTTCTCCGGCACCGGGCCCGAGGCGGGCAAGCCCAACCACATCTACGCGCGGCTCGGCCACCCCAATCTCGACATGGTCGAGGCGCGGCTGGCGGCGCTCGACGGTGCCGAGGCAGCCGCGGTGTTCAACAGCGGCATGGCAACCCACAGCGCGATCGCTCTGGCGCACCTGCGGCCCGGCGACAGCGTCGTCTTCAGCCGCCCGATCTATGGCGGGACCAACGGGCTGCTGACCCAGTTCATGCCGAACTTCGGGGTGAAGCCGTTCGCCTTTACCGACGGTTGCGACCGAGCGGACATCGAGCGCTCGGTCGAGTTGGCCCTCGCGGCGGGTCCGCTCAAGCTGATCGTCATCGAAACTCCGGCCAACCCCACCGCGGCGATGGTCGATATCGCGCTGATCGTGGAAATCGCCGATGCAATCGGGATGCGCACCGGCACGCGCCCGCTGGTAGTCGTCGACAATACGCTGCTCGGCCCGCTGATGCAGCGCCCAATCGCGCTCGGCGTCGACCTGTGCATGACCTCGCTGACCAAATAGTGCGGCGGGCACAGCGACTTGCTTGCCGGCGGGGTAAGCGGGCGGGCCGAGCTCATCCACCCGCTCCGCCTGCTGCGCACCACGCTTGGCAGCCACCTTGACCCCTACACGAGCTGGCTGTTGCTGCGCTCGATGGAGACCGTCCACCTGCGGATGGAGCGCGCCTCCGCCAATGCCCGCCGCGTCGCCGAAGCGCTGCGCGTCCACCCCAAGGTGGCCAGCATCACCTACCTCGGCTTTCTCGAAGACGGATCGCCCGAGCGCGCTGTCTACGGCCGTCAGTGCACCGGCGCCGGATCGACCTTCTCGTTCGCGCTTCACGGCGGCGAGGCCGAGGCGTTTCGCTTCCTCGATGCGCTCCGACTGCTGAGCTTTGCGGTCAGCCTTGGCGGGTCGGAAACGCTGATCACCCATCCCGCGACGACCACCCACTATTCACTGTCGCCCGAAGAACGCGCGGCGGGCGGGATTACCGATTCGACGCTTCGGCTTTCGGTCGGGATCGAGCATGGCGACGACCTGATCGCCGACATCACGCGCGCGCTGGAGGCAGTCTGATGGTCACCGACCGCCACGCGATTAACGGCAAGATCTCTGCTCCCGACGAGCGGTTCGACGTCGTCGTGGTCGGCGCCGGATCGGCCGGCACCGCGGCGGCAATCGACGCGGCCAGGGGTGGGGCGTCGGTCCTGCTGATCGACGAGAACCCGGTCCGCGGGGACATGATCGGGACCGACGTTCCGCTTTATTTCGGCGGCCGGATGACGGCGGCGGTGCAGAGCCCGCAGCGGATGGTCGAACAATTGTTCGCCACCAACCCGTTGCTCGAGGAAGCCTTCGACGCCGGGGTCGATGTCCGCCTCGGCACCTGCGCCTGGGGCCTCTACGTCAACGGCCCGGCGATGCGCACGCTGCCCGAACCCTTGCTCGGGATCGCCGACAGTGAGAGCGCGACGATGATCGGCTTCGGGCGCCTGCTGCTCGCAACCGGCGCGCGCGACGTCGTCCTCGGGTTCGAGGGCTGGACTCGCCCGGGGGTGATGGGTGCGCAAGGGTTCGCAATGCTGCTCGCCCGCTACGACGCTTTGGCGAGCCGGCGGATGCTCGTCGTCGGTGGCGGCGAGCTTGGCCGGGAGACCGCCCGCCTCGCCCTCGATCGCGGGCTCGAGGTTGCGGGGATCGTCAGCCTTGGCGCGATCGATCCCGTCGGCGATGTCCCGCTGTTCCCGCACCACAGCATCGCAGCGACCCAAGGCGGGATCGATGGAGTCGAGCGGGCCGTGCTGGCTTCGCTCTCCGGCGACGGACGAACCACCATCGAGTGCGACACGATCGTCCTCGCCATCGCCGCCGCGCCCGCGACCGAGTTGCTCGATGCAGCGGGCGTCGGGCCGGGTGGCACGATCGAGCTGATCGGTGACTGCGCCACCGTCCCGCGCCCCGACCCCGCCCTGCTTGCCGCCTGGTCCGCCGCGCTCGGCCGCTACGCCACTCCGGCGACCATCGTCTGCCAGTGCGAGGAGGTCACCCGCGCCGACCTGATCGGGGTCCAGCCACCCAACTATCTCGATCGCCCCGCCCCAATGGCCGCCCGCTCGCTCGCCTCGCTGCTCAACGACGGCCCCGCCCACCCCGATCAGATTAAGCGGCTCACGCGGGCCGGGATGGGCGCATGCCAGGGCCGCCGCTGCCGCGAGCAGGTGACTTGCCTCCTCGCCGCCGAGCAGGGCACGACGCCAGACCGTGTCCCCGTCGCCAGCCTGCGCGCGCCCGTCCGACCCATCCCGCTCGGCATCCTCGCTGACTGGAACGAGCGCCCCGAGATGGCCGCCGGTTGGGACGTGTGGTTCGGTATCCCGACCCAATGGCTGCCCTATGCCGTCATCGGCACGCCCGAGGAAGCGGAACTGGTCGCGAACGGCGGGAACATGCATGTCTGACCCTGCACTCCCCAAGGGCGCGTCGGTGGTCGTCATCGGAGCGGGCGTGACCGGGCTCAGCGCCGCCTGGTGGCTCGCGCGCGACGGCTATGACGTGGTCGTGCTCGACAAGGGGATCGTCGGCTGGGAAGCGTCGGGCCGCAACGGCGGTGGCTGCTCGCACTATCAAAGCCCGCTATTCGTCGAGGAGCAGCGGCTGTGGCCGCAGATGGACGAACTGCTCGGCTATCCGACCGAACATCGCCCCGAGCGGATCATTCTCCAGCGCGACCAGCACTTGCTCGATCATTATCGTGCGGTTGGCCGGATGTGCACCGCGCTCGGCTATCGCGTCGACGATCTCGATTCGCAACAGGCACAGGAACTGGTTCCGCTGACCGACGGGTCCTGCCTTGGCGGGATCCACCTGCGCTTCGGCGGTCATGCCAATCCGCAGCGTACGGTGCAAGCCTATGCCTGGGCGCTGCAGGATCTGGGCGGCAAAATCTTCCAGCATTGCCCGGCATTGTCGATCGAGGTGGCGGGCGGGAAAGCCGTCGCGGTCAACACCCCGCGCGGGCGGATCGAGTGCGATGCGCTGGTCGTCGCCGCTGGGCCGCAAACAGGGATGCTGCTCGAGCCCCTCGGCGTAAACTTCCCGATCACGTCGGCTCGCGCCGAAATGATCGTCACCGAACCGGCGCCGCTGATGGCGATCGGCGGGGTCGACGGCAACGGGCTCTACGGCCGCCAGACGATGCGCGGCAACCTCGCCTTTGGCGGCGGCCCGCACGAATGGATCGACATGGAGCCGACCGGCCCCGCCGCGCGTCCGGTCTCGCCCCTCGCTCGCAACCTCGCCCGCCGCGTCGCCGAGATGTTTCCCAAGGCGGCGCACCTCAACGTCATTCGCAGCTGGGCCGGGGTGATCGAGAATACGCCCGATGGCCGCCCGATCATCGACCGCCTGACCGACCCCGCCAACGTCACCGTCGCGACCCTGTCGGGCGTGGGGTTCGGCCTGTCCCCGGCAAGCGGCCACGCGATCCGCGATCTCGTCGTCGACGGGTCATGCTCCTTCGCGGAAATCTCGAAGCTCGGCCTCGCCCGCTTCGCCGCTCTCGAGCCCGACTGGCGCGAGCGGCGCGGGTGGGCGGCGTGACTTATTACTCAGCACTCGCACTGATCAAGGCGGGCTTCACCGGCCAGAAGAAATGGGACCGGGCATGGCGCGATCCCGAGCCCCGGAAGCACTATGACATCGTCGTCATTGGCGGCGGCGGGCACGGCCTCGCGACTGCTTATTATCTCGCGAAAAAGCACGGCCTGCGCAATGTCGCGGTGCTCGAAAAGGGCTGGATCGGCGGTGGCAACACTGGCCGCAACACGACCATCGTCCGCTCCAACTACCGCCAGCCCGAACTCCACAAGCTGTTCGAACTCGGCCTCAAGATGTGGGAGACGATGAGCGACGAGCTCAATTACAACGTCATGTTCAGCCCGCGCGGCGCGCTCGTCCTGGGTCATAGCGACAGCGATATGGTCCAGCTGGCCCAGCGCGGCGATGCCCTTCGCTGTGCCGGGATCGACGCCGAATTGATGACCCGCGACCAAGTCGCGAAGTTTGTTCCCAACCTCGACATGTCCCGCAGCGCCCGTTTCCCGATCGAGGGCGGGATTATCCAGCGCCGCGCCGGCACTGCTCGTCACGACGCGGTTGCCTGGGGCTATGCCCGCGCGGCCGACGCGCTTGGTGTCGACGTCATCCAGAATTGCGAGGTCACCGGGCTCACCATCGCCGGCGGTCGCGTGACCGGCGTCGAAACCTCGCGCGGGGCGATCGGCGCAGGCCGCGTCGGAATCTGTGTTGCCGGCAATAGCGGACCGCTGGCGGCGATGGCCGGCATCAAGCTGCCGATCGAGGCGCAGACGTTGCAGGCGTTCGTCACCGAAGCGGTCAAGCCAATGATCGACACGGTCCTCCAGTCGCAATCGGTGCATTGCTACATCAGCCAGTCGGACAAGGGTGGCATCGTGCTGGGCGGCGATCCCGACCGCTTCCCAAGCTATGCCCAACGCGGTTTCACGCCGCCGGTCGAGCGCGCGGCGGCCGAGGCAATCGCCCTGGTCCCGGCGCTGGCGCGACTGCGCATGGTGCGCTGCTGGGCGGGCGTGACCGACATGAGCTTCGATGGCTCGCCGATCATCTCGTCCCTGCCGGTCGATGGCCTCTATCTCAACGGCGGCTGGTGTTATGGCGGGTTCAAGGCAACCCCCGGGTCGGGCTTCGTCTATGCGCAATTGCTCGCGACCGGCGAGCCGCATCCGCTCGCTGCGCCGTTTGGGTTCGACCGGTTCGCGGCGGGCGCGACGATCGACGAGGCCGGGGTCGGACCGGGGCCGCACCTTCGATGATGCGCATCGATTGCCCCCACTGCGGCCAGCGCGCGCAAGCCGAGTTCACCTACGAACGCACGCTCGATTCGATCGTGACGGTCGAGATGGCGGCCGACGAGGCGATGCGGCGGCTGTTTGAGCGGACAAACCCGCGTGGGCTCGACGACGAGTTATGGCGCCATTCCTTCGGATGTCGCCAGTGGCTGGTGCTGCGCCGCCACCGCATGACCCACGCAATCGAGACGGTCGCGACGTTCGACCCGGCGGCGCACCGGTGAGCGGGCCCTTGCGGATTGGCGGCAACGACCGCGCGACGCTGCGCTTCACCTTCGACGGGGTGGACTATCGCGCCCGTCCCGGGGACACCCTCGCCGCCGCCCTGCTCGCCAACGGGATCGGTCTCGTCGGGCGCAGTTTCAAATATCATCGCCCGCGCGGGATCATGGCGGCGGGGGTCGAGGAACCCAATGCATTGGTTACGGTCGGCGAGGGAGGCCGCACCGAGCCGAATACCCGCGCGACCGACGTCTTCGTCTATGACGGCCTCGTCGCGCGAAGCCAGAACCGCTGGCCAAGCCTCGGCTTCGACGTCGGTGCGGTCAACGGCCTCATCGCCCCCTTCCTCGCGGCCGGATTCTATTACAAGACCTTCTTCGGGCCGCCCAAGCGTTGGATGTTCTACGAGAAATTCATCCGCAAGGCGGCCGGTCTGGGCCGAGCTCCGACGCAGGCCGACCCGGACCCCTACGAGCATCGCTCTGCCTTCTGCGACCTGCTCGTGGTCGGCGCGGGACCGGCCGGGATCGCCGCCGCCGTGGCTGCCGCGCGGGACGCCAAGCGGGTCATCCTCGTCGAGCAGGATTGCATCGTCGGCGGCAGCGCGCTCGCCGATGACGCCCCGCCCCCCGCTGATGCCGACGCTCTCCGCACGGTCGGCATCCGCCTCCTCGTTCGCACGACTGCGTCGGGCCTGTGGGACGATGGTTTCGTCACCCTCGCCGAGCGACTG
Source organism: Sphingomonas sp. (assembly GCA_025356055.1). Classification (GTDB taxonomy): domain Bacteria; phylum Pseudomonadota; class Alphaproteobacteria; order Sphingomonadales; family Sphingomonadaceae; genus Sphingomicrobium. The sequence continues at coordinate 77,672 of JANXUU010000133.1, forward strand.
ACCGAGCCGGGGCAAGCCCCCCCGCCCGGCCGCCCCGCCCAGCGTCTGTGGCACGTCCGCGCCGAGCGAATCCTGCTCGCCACCGGCGCCTTCGAACGCCCCCTGACCTTCGCCGGCAACGACCGCCCGGGGGTGATGCTGTCCCAGGCGGTGCGGACCTATATCCACCGCTTCGGCGTGCTGCCCGGCAACCGCGTGGTCATCGCCACCAACAATGACGACGCCTACGCCACCGCCGACGCGGTCGCCGAGGCCGGCGGAAAAGTGGTGGCGATCCTCGACGAGCGGGCCGCGCCGCCCGCTAACCGCTTCCCTACCTTCGGCAATGCCCGCCCGATCGCGACGCGAGGACGCGCTCACCATCTTCTGTCGGTCGAAGCCGACATCGGCGGCGAGCAGCAACGGTTCGATGCAGACCTGCTCGTCGTATCGGGCGGGTTCACACCCGCGGTCCATCTCCACAGCCAGGCCGACGGAGCGCTCGACTGGCGTGCCGACCTGCAGGCGTTCGTGCCGGGCGCGAGCCGCCAGGCGGTATCGAGCATCGGTTCGGCGGCAGGCGAAATAGAGCCGATTGCGCCCCCTTCGACCGTCCCGCTTCGCTACCCCAAGTCGAGCTTCATCGACTTTCAGAACGACGTCACCGCCGCCGACATCGACCTCGCCTGGCGCGAGGGCTATCGCTCGGTTGAACACGTCAAGCGCTACACGACGCTCGGCATGGCGACGGACCAGGGCAAAACCAGCAACATGGCCGCGCTGGCTAGGCTTGCCGGGGCAGCAGGCGTCGACATCCCGCAGGCCGGCCTGACCCGGTTCCGCGCGCCGTTCACTCCGCTGACGCTCGCCGCGATGGCGGGCCCCGACGCGGGCGGGCATATCGCACCGAGCCGCCGCCTCGCACTCCACGACCGCCACATGAAGCTCGCCCCGCTATGGCAGCCCCTGGGCTATTGGCACCGCCCGCGCGCCTATCCGGTGGCGGGCGAAAATCTGCAGCAGGCAGCGAAGCGCGAAGCGCGTGCCGTGCGCACCGCCGCCGGGATCGTCGACGTTTCGACGCTGGCGAAATTCATCGTCGCCGGCCCCGATGCCGCCGCGTTCCTCGAACTGGTCTGTGCCACCGGGATCGCCAAGCTTGCCGTCGGGCGCGGGCGCTACACGATCATGCTGCGCGAAGACGGCATGGTGATGGACGATGGCACGGTGTGGCGGCTCGACGAGACACGCTACCTCGTGACCAGCTCGACCGGCGGCGCCGACCGGATGGAAGCGCATCTGAGTTACGTCCACCGCGTCCTCGCCCCGACGTTGCGCGTGTCGATCATCCCGCAGCAGGAGCAACTTGCCGGGATTGCGCTGGCGGGGCCGCTGGCGTTTCATATTCTAGCACGGCTGATCGGCGCAACCCCTCCTGCCCACATGGGCCTTACCAACGCGACCCTCGCCGGCGTGTCCGTACTCATCCTCGGAGCAAGCTACAGCGGTGAACGATCGTTTGAAGTTTATGCGCCCGGGTTCGAGGCGGGTCCGGTGTGGGACACTCTCGAGGGTGCGGTACGGGCACGCGGCGGTTATCCCTACGGGCTTGAGGCGCTCGATTCGCTACGGGTCGAAAAGGGCCATGTTGTCATCGGCGCCGAGGCCGACGGGCGGACCACGGCCGACGACCTCGGCATGGGCCGGATGCAGCGCAAGGCCGGCGGTTTCATCGGCGCGCAGGCGCTGTTGCGTCCCGCCCTCTCTGCCCCCGGCCGGATGCAACTCGTCGGGGTCGCGGCCGCCGACCCGATCCCCGAAGGCGCGATGCTGATCGCCCG
>JANXUU010000148.1 GCA_025356055.1 Sphingomonas sp.
CCGGAGAGGGCCCGCCGAGCGGCAGTCTGCGCGGTAGGCCACCCTGCCCGCTCCGGGCGCCGGCTCTGCGATCCGTCGCACGAGAAGGAGAACTGGCAACCAGTAGCTCTGGAGGCGCCCTGGTAGACGACGCCACATACGGTTTTTGGGTATCCCGGGCGTGCCAAGCGGTTCAGGACGACCTGCATAACCGCCTTTTGACCGCGCTCATCGTCCCCAGCCTCGTACACAGCAGCAGTCGCGAGGCATTCCGCCGCCTGCTGGCGGGCGGCAGGTGACCCCTGGAATCGGAATGCCCTGGCACTCCCACGCTCCGCGACGAAGGGGATCGAGGCATTCGTTTCGCGGGATTCTTCCATGGTCAGCTCTCGAGCGGCTCTCTCGTTGGACCGACGCCATGCATCACGCAGGGTGGGCAGTAGCAGCAAAACGATGGCTCCCGCAGCGGCGGACACAAGCAGCACGCTCCAGCTACCGGCTCCACGGTACGCTCGGCGGGCCCTCCTGTTCACTCTTGTCGCCATCAAGGCCAAGGTAATGTCTCGGCGGCATTAATCCATCGCTGCCATATTGTCGCTTAGCGCGTTCAGTCAGCCGCGATGAAGCTGAGGCTACAGCGTACCTCCTGACCTCCAATTACCGCGCCATCTTAGCTTACAACTGCTCGAATTTCTACGCGCTGACAGTAGGCCTGCTGGCGGATCAGATTGAAGGGCGCCGGAATTAAGGCCGAGATTTTTGTAGGTCGGCGCGATAGCGTGTTTCAAGCGGGCGTCCTGACGCCCCTGACGAGCCTGCGGGCCGCCGCCGGCTTGGCCGGGACCACCCCCGCAGCTTTCGGGTCTTCGGCAGCGGCCTTTTAGCCCAGATTACTCTCTCAGACGTCAGGGTGTCAGGGTTATGGTCTGGGAGCCGAGAGCCGCTAACATCGGCTTACATCGAGCGACTCTACCTATCCCCGCCAGCTGACGCTGAACGTTCAGATGGGCTCAGAGTGAATCAGGCCAATTTAGAAAAACGGGTACCGGGCGCCTCCCGAGAATATGGCAGCTTGCGCCCCAAACCCGGTCGTTCAAAGCTCGATTGCCGACGCCCGAAAGCGGACGTCCCATCGCCTTCGAAATTAGGGCTCGATTTGGGCCGGAGCACGAACCCGCTGCGCGGGATGGGCGCTTGTGGTGAAGTTGAGGCGTATAGCGCGAGTATCGCTTCTGGATTGAGCGGTCGCCGTCGCGGGCGGAACATTTCGACTCCTTCAACACGAGGAGTCGAACGATGAACGAGCTCATACCCGTTATTGCTGCAAGCCCGATTCGCCAGCGGCTGCTCGACGACATGACCATGCGCCGGTTTTCGCACGAGACGCAGCGCAACTATCTGCGCGACGTCGGGCGGTTCGCGACCTGACTGGGGCGTTCGCCTCATACCGCGACCGCCGAAGACACCCTGAAGCGCACTTTCGGCGGGAGCAGCAAGGTAAAGCCCAACGGAAAATAAGAGCGCGGCACCATTCAGCGCCGGCTAATAGACGAGGCGTGAGGATGGGCACGTGAGAGCGGTTTGCGGCCCTTGATGCCGGTTGGTCCAAAACGGGCTTGCAAGGGCGCTGAGCACGAATACGATTGGACGAAAGTTGCACAGGGATTTGCCGCACATGATCGCACGTCAATATCTGCTCTTTGCCGCCGCGACGATCGCGTTGTCCTCCCCGGCGTCCAGCCTGGCGAAACCGACCTACGGCAGCTGGGGATATGACCCAGCGGCAATGGACCGCACAGTCAGGCCGGGTGAAGACTTCTTCGGCTTCGTCAACGGCGGTTGGGCAAAGCGAACCACCATTGCCCCAGATCGAACCTTCGTCGGGATCGATTCGGTGCTCAATGACCAAACCGACAAGAACGTGCACGCGATCGTTGAGGACATGGCTGCCAACCCCGCGCGATCCGGTGTCATCGGGCAGCAGGTCGGCGATTTTTACGCGAGCTGGATGGACCAGGCCGCAATCGACGCGCGCGGGACGGCGCCGATCAAACCCTATCTTGAGCGCATAGCGGCGGCAAAGACCCGAGCCGACCTCGTCGCACTGTTTGCCGAACCGGGGATGCCCGCTCCAATCGGGCTCGGCATCTCACCAGACCTCAAGGACCCAACGCATTACACCGTCGATGCTGGCCAAGGCGGCCTCGGCATGCCCAATCGCGATTATTATCTACTCCCCGGCGCCAAGTACGACGCCTATCGCACCGCCTATCGCGCCTATGTCACTAAGCTTCAGCAACTCGCCGGTATCCCTGACGCGGCGGCAAAGGCGGACCGCATCATCGCGCTCGAGACCGCGATCGCGAAAATCCAATGGACCCCCGAGCGCGAGCGCGACGTCAAGGCCAATTACAAGCCAATGAGCCGCGCGCAGCTAATGAAGCTCGCGCCGCAATTCCAATGGAACAGTTTACTCGACAAATCGGGTTACGCTGGCCAGCGTACCGTCGTTGTCGGCCAGAACACTGCGGTCGCGGCAGAGGGCAAGCTGTTCGCATCTGTGCCGCTCGCGACGTGGAAGGATTATCTCGCTTTCCACTTCGTCGACGGCCACGCGCCTTTCCTGCCGAGCGCCTTCGACCAAACGCATTTCGCCTTTTATTCGACCACGCTGCGAGATGTGCCCACTCAGCGCGACCGCTGGAAACGAGGGGTCGACCTCGTCAATGGAGCGCTTGGCGAAGGCGTTGGGCAAATCTATGTCCAGCGTCATTATCCCCCTGCCAGCGACCGCCAGATGGGCGAGTTGATCGACGATATCCGCGCCGCACTTGGCGACCTCGTCGAACATAATGCGTGGATGGACCCATCGACCAAGAAGGAGGCGTTGGCAAAACTCGCCAGCTTCGACCCGCGCATCGGGCATCCCAAAAAATACATCGATTACTCGTCGATGGCTGTGCGCCGCGGGGACCTGTTCGGCAATGTCATGGCATCGCAGAAGTTCGAGCACCGGCTGGAACTGTCGCGCCTGCCCAAGCCAGTCGACCGCTCACTGTGGGGTATGACACCGCAGACCAACAACGCCTATTACGATCCTTCTATGAACCAGATCACCTTTCCGGCGGCGATCCTTCAGCCGCCGTATTTTGATCCAAATGCCGACCCCGCGTCCAACTATGGCAGCATCGGTGCGACCATCGGCCACGAGATCGGCCATGGCTTCGACGACCAAGGTAGGCAATATGACGCGGCGGGACGGCTGCGGGACTGGTGGACCCCGGCGGCGGCAAAGGCTTTTGAGGCGCGTACGGCCGAGCTGGTGAAACAATATGACGGCTATGAGCCGGTTCCGGGCGTGCACATCAAGGGTCAGTTGACGCTGGGCGAGAATATCGGCGATCTGGGCGGCCTTGAAGTCGCCTATGCCGCTTATCGTCGCTATGTCGCGAAACACGGTGAGCCGGGGCCGATCGACGGCCTGTCCGGCGATGAGCGCTTTTTCATCGCCTATGGCTACTCATGGCAGACCAAGACGCGCGAAGGGGCACTTCGGGCACAGCTGCTGGGGGACCCACACTCGCCGGCATGCTTCCGCGTCAACGGCGTCGTGAGAAACATGGATGAATGGTATCGCGCATTCGGTGTGAAAGAGGGCGACAGGCTCTACCTCGCGCCAGCGGAACGTGTTCATATCTGGCGGTAAGCAGATCGCGCCGGCGGAAGGCGACGCACAGATGTGGGCAGCATGGGTTACGAGCGCGTGATCTGCCCCCTTCTGAGTGGTCCAAAATCAATGTTATTTTGGATCACGAAGGAGACTGGGAATGCCATCGAAGAAGCACAAGCCTGAGGAGATCATTGGCAA
>JANXUU010000020.1 GCA_025356055.1 Sphingomonas sp.
TCGAGCTGCTGCGCTATTTCGCGCCTCCCAGCGATCCCCCTGCCCGCGTCCGCGCCATCCCCGGCGAAGGGCTGGAAGTGCCGCTGTGGATATTGGGGTCGAGCACCTATGGCGCGAGCCTCGCAGCGCAGCTTGGCCTACCCTACGCCTTTGCCTCGCACTTCGCGCCCGACATGCTGGACGAGGCGCTGCACGTCTATCGCCGCGATTTCCGCGCCTCGCAGTGGCTCGACAAGCCGCATGTGATGCTCGGGCTCAACGTCTTTGCCGCCGACACGGACGAGGAAGGCGCGCTGCTCGCGACCTCGCTCGAACAGGCGTTCGTGGCGCTGGCGACGGGGAACCCAGGCAAGCTCAAGGCGCCGCTGGCCAATTATCGAGAAACGATCCCCGAGCGCTTTCGCGCCTCTCTCGACGACCGGCTGACCTGTGCCGCGATCGGTTCGCCCGCCACCGTCCGCGCCAGGGTCGAGGCTTTTGTCGAACGCACCCAAGCCGACGAGCTGATGATCACTGCACAGATTTTTGACCCCGTCGCGCGGCAGCATAGTTACACCCTGCTTGCCCAATGCTGGGACGCTCCGCTGTCCACCAAGGGTTGATATTTCGCTCCATATGCCTCTAGCCGGGCAACGCGGCCGCCATGGCGCGTTTGGGGGCACCCTTGCTGACCGAAGAAAACCCACTGGCCTCGATGCCGCCTGACGAGCTCAAAAGCGCGATGACCAAAATGGGTTTTAAGACCCAGGCCGAGCTTGCCGCCGCGATCGGGGTAAGCCGCTCGGCGGTCAGCCTGTGGCTCGAGGGCAAGGTCGGCGTGCCACGGCCGGTGGCGATGCTGCTGCGAATGCTCGTCGCGGCGCAACGCCGGGCTTTTTGAGCCTACACCGCCGGAACGATCACACCAGCACCTAGTTGAATTGGTAAATCAACAAGGAGCAAATGCATGGACATCACTCGCCTCATTCTTGACGACCATGCCGAAATTCGACGCCTGTTCGCGCTGATCGACGAAATCGACGGCAAGGAGACCGAAACGCTGTCCGCGCTGTGGCAGCGACTGCGCGCGCTGCTTGATGCCCATGCCGAGGCCGAGGAACGGTTCTTCTACCCCACCCTGCTCAAGATCGGGAGCGGCGCGGCCGATGCGGACGACGCGAAGGACGAAACCAAGGATGCGATCAAGGATCATAACGAGATCCGCGACGCCGGCGCCGAGGTCGACAAGCACAGCCCGGGCAGTACGGCGTGGTTCGACGCTGTCGCCAAGGTCAACCAACATAATGGCGACCATTTGGCCGAGGAAGAACGACAGGGGCTGGCCGACTTCCGCCGCCACGCCGACCTGGAACTGAGCCACACGCTGGCGCTGCAGTTCGCGCGGTTCGAAGCCGAGCATCTGACCGGGGTGGCGCCGGTCAACAAGGACCCCGACGGATACGTCAAGAAACATGATTGATGGAGGTCGTAGGGGCCTTTCCCCGGCGGCTAAATCGTGGTGAAATGTTCACCTCTGCCGCGACTCCACTGGATTCCGCACTGCAGCAATGGGCAGGGCAAGGCGTGGCCGCGCGGGGCGGCGAATCAGGATGATAAAGGGCGCACCCATGTCGGCATCGAGCAAGATACTGAAGCTGATCGAAGAGAATGAAATCGAGTGGGTCGATCTCCGCTTTACCGATCCCAAGGGCAAGTGGCAGCATCTGTCGATGGTCGCGGGCGCGATCGACGAAGACATGCTCAACGACGGCTTCATGTTCGACGGGTCGTCCATCCACGGCTGGAAGGCGATCAACGAGAGCGACATGATCCTCATGCCCGATCTCGAGGCGACCTATATCGATCCGTTCAGCGCGACGCCGATGCTGATCCTTATCTGCAACATCGTCGAGCCAGGCACTGGCGAGCTGTACAGCCGCGATCCGCGGTCGACTGCGACTCGCGCCGAGGCCTATCTGAAGCAAACCGGGATCGGTGACACGGTATTCGTCGGCCCCGAGGCTGAATTCTTCATGTTCGACGATGTGAAGTTCGAGAACACCTACAGCTCGTCGGGCTATCGGCTCGACGATATCGAGCTGCCGACCAACACCAACCGCGATTATGAAGAAGGCAATATGGGCCACCGCCCGCGCGCCAAGGGCGGCTATTTCCCCGTGGCGCCGGTCGACAGCGCGGTCGACATCCGCGCCGAGATGGTTTCGACCATGCTCGAGATGGGGCTTCCGTGCGACAAGCATCACCACGAAGTTGCCGCGGCACAGCATGAGCTTGGCCTGACCTATGGCAAGCTGGTCGAAACTGCTGACCGCATGCAGGTCTATAAATACGTCGTTCACATGGTGGCGCACGCTTATGGCAAGACCGCGACTTTCATGCCCAAGCCGATCGCGCAGGATAATGGCAGCGGCATGCACACCCACATGTCGATCTGGAAGGACGGCAAGCCGCTGTTCGCCGGCAATGGCTATGCCGGTCTCAGCGAAATGGCGCTCTACTTCATCGGCGGCGTCATCAAG
>JANXUU010000026.1 GCA_025356055.1 Sphingomonas sp.
GAATTCGGCGCCCAGGATGAGCATCAGCCCCGCCGCATTGAAGAAGGCGAGGATCAGCCACAGCACGCTGTGCACCGGATTGCGCGCAAAAATCACGAGCAGCGCGGGCGCGATGGTCAGCGTCGCGAACAGGTAAAAGGCGATGATGGTGATCATGGGTCGGGCGGGCGCTTACCGGTAGGGCGCATCGGCGGCAAGGTTCGCCGCGATGGCTTGTTCCCAGCGGTCGCCGTTGGCGAGCAGCTTGGCCTTGTCGTAGAGCAATTCCTCGCGCGTTTCGGTCGCGAATTCCAGGTTCGGCCCCTCGACGATGGCATCGACCGGGCACGCTTCGGCGCACAGACCGCAATAGATGCACTTGACCATGTCGATGTCGTAGCGGGTGGTGCGCCGCGACCCGTCCTCGCGCGGTTCGGCCTCGATCGTGATCGCCAGCGCCGGGCAGATCGCCTCACACAGCTTGCACGCAATGCACCGCTCCTCGCCATTGGGATAGCGACGCAGCGCATGCTCCCCGCGAAAGCGCGGCGATTGCGGTGCCTTCTCGTAAGGATAGTTGATGGTCACCTTGGGCTTGAAGAAATACTTCAACGTCAGCGCGTGGGCGCGGAGGAATTCCCAAAGCGTAAAGGCCTTGATGGTGCGGACGATCATATTAAGCATCCAACTGCGATTGAGTACGGCAGTCACCCATCAACACAATATTACCGCTCTTGTATGTGAGCATCGCGTTTGGTCGGGCGTCAGACAGAACATCGGTTTCCGTCCAGCCCAGTAGTTGATGGTGGTCGTGATCCATCCATTGCAGCGTACCCGCGACGTTGTGCCCGTGCGTTTCGTCCTGCAAAAACTTGAGTTTGCCTGCAAGCGCGAGGGGGGCCTTAATATTGAACAAGGATCGTTCGACCGGGGGAGCATTTTCCGGGGGGCGATAGAGATATACCAAGGTCTGCTTCGCGCCTAATTGTCCGTACTCCCCTGCAGGCACGAGAGCGCAGACGTCCGAAGCGTTGAGGGAAGCCAACAAAGCCCTAGTCGGCGGTGAGCTCGCAAGTTCGTTTTGGTTGGAATACCGCGTGAGCATCAACCAACCCGAAACAAGCACGACGAAGCTCAGGCTGAGCGGCAGGAATATCTTCCATCCGAGGCGCATCAGCTGATCGTAGCGATACCTCGGCACGGTCGCCTTGACCCAGCCGAAGATGAAGAAGAACAGCATCATCTTCGCGAACAGCCAGAGGATTCCCGGGACCCAATAGAGGAAGCCGATGTTGAGCGGCGGCAACCATCCGCCCCAGAAGATCAGCGCGTTGAGCGCGCACATCAGTAGGACGTTGCCATATTCACCAAGCCAGAACAGCGCGAAGGACATGCTCGAATATTCGGTCTGATGCCCGGCGACGAGCTCGCTTTCGGCTTCGACCAAATCAAACGGGGTGCGGAAGGTCTCGGCCATTGACGAGATCAGGAACACCACCGCCATCGGGAACAGCAGCGGGTTGAAGCCGAAGCCATTGAGCAAGCCGAAGCCAATATTGCCCTTCTGCGCGAGCACGATCGTCGTCAGGTTGAAGCTGTCGGCGTAGAGCACGACGGTGATCAGCACGAACCCGATCGCGACTTCGTAACTGACCATCTGCGCGGTCGCCCGAAGCGCGGCGAAGAACGGATATTTGGAGTTCGACGCCCACCCCGCGATGATCACGCCATAAACGCCGAGGGATGAGGCGGCGAGGATGTAGAGCAGCCCGACATTGATGTCGGCGACGACCACTCCGACGCTGAACGGGATCACCGCCCACACGATCAGCGCGGTGGTGAAGGTGATGATCGGCGCCAGCAGGAACAGCCCCTTGTTGGCGCTGGTCGGGACGATGGTTTCCTTGAGGAATACTTTGAGCCCATCGGCGAAGCTTTGCAGCAGCCCGAACGGACCGACCACATTGGGGCCCCGGCGGAGCGCAATTGCCGCCCAGATCTTGCGCTCGGCATAGATCACCATCGCGACGGCGAGCATCAGCGGGAGCGCGATGGCGAGGATGCCGATGATTGTCGCGAGAAACCAGGCGCCGCCGAAGCCCATGCCCCAGGACTGGAACAATACGGTCATTCCGCCGCCTCTGCGAAGGCCCGGTCGTGGAGCAATTCTTCCGAACAGCGGTGCATCGTCGGGCTTGCCCGGGCGATGGCATTCGTGAGGTAGAAATCGGCGATCGGGTAACCGACCGCGCCCGACGCCTTGGCATCGAGCGTCGGCGGTGCCCACGGCAGGTCGATCAGGCCGTCCCGCGCCAAAGCCAGAGTGTCGGCGTGCATCGCCGCACGGAGCTGCTCGAAGCGGTCGAACGGCAACGGCGCTCCGATGAGATCCGACACGGCGCGTAAAATCGTCCAGTCCTCGCGCGCATCGCCCGGCGGGAAGGTCGCTCGCTCGGACCGCTGCACGCGGCCCTCGGTGTTGACGAAGGTGCCGTGCTTCTCCGAATAGGCCGCGCCGGGGAGGACGAGGTCGGCGCTGGCCGCACCCTTGTCGCCATGGTGGCCGATGTAAACGGTGAACGCCGGGGCGAAGCGATCCGCGGTGACTTCGTCCGCCCCGAGCGAGATGACGAGCTCCGGTGCTGCCTTCTGCACGTCGGCGATCCCGCCAGCCTGCGCATAGCCGAGCAACAGCCCGGCCATCCGCGAAGCGGCGGTGTGGAGGACGTTGAAGCCGTTCCAGCCGTCCTTGATCAGGCCAAGCGGCCCGACCGCCGCCAATGCCGCGCCCATCGCGCCGCGCGCAAGGCCACCCGGGCCAAGTATCAGCGCGGGCTTGCTCGCCGCCGCAAACGCATCCGCTGCCGCCTTGGGCAAATTGCCGATCAGCGACAAATCATTCCCAAGCCAGGTCAGCTTGAACCCGAGATCAACCTCAGGCCCGATCGCGAACACCTTCGCGCCCTTGCGCACGGCCTTGCGCAGCCGCGTGTTGATCAGCGGCGCTTCCCATCGCGGGTTGGTCCCGACCAGCAGGATCGCGTCCGCGCCCTCGATCCCGGCGATGGTCGAATTGAACGCCACCGCCCCGATACTCGTCACGTCATAATCGAGGCCGGTCTGTCGTCCCTCGATCAGGCTCGACCCCTGCCCCGCTAGTAGTGCCTTGGCGGCATACATCGTCTCCGCATCGACCAGATCGCCCGCAATCGCCGCGACCTTGGCCCCGGCCGACTTGAGCCGGTCCGCGAACAGCGCCAGCGCTTCGGGCCAGCCCGCCGCGCGCAGCTTCCCGTTTTCCCGCACCCACGGCCGATCCAGCCGCCCGCGCACCAGCGCGTCGACATGGTGCCGCGTCTTGTCCGAGATCCACTCCTCGTTGACGTCCTCGTTAATCCGCGGGAGCACGCGCATCACCTGCCGCTGGCGTACATCGAGGCGGATGTTCGACCCCACCGCATCCATCACGTCGATCGCCGGAACCTTCTTCAGCTCCCACGGACGCAATTCAAATATTTGCGGCCGCTGGAGCAACGCCCCGACCGGGCATATATCACCCAGATTACCCGACAGCTCGCTCGTCAGCGCCTTCTCGAGATAAGCGGTGATCTGCGAATCCTCGCCGCGATAGAGCATGCCGATTTCCGGTGTCCCCGCGACCTCGTCGGCAAAGCGGATGCAGCGCGTGCACTGAATGCAGCGGGTCATCGCGGTCTTGATCACCGGTCCCATATATTTGTCTTCGACCGCGCGCTTGTTCTCGTCGAAGCGCGAGATACCGCGGCCATAGGCCATTGCCTGGTCCTGCAGGTCGCACTCGCCGCCCTGGTCGCAGATCGGGCAGTCGAGCGGGTGATTGATGAGCAGGAACTCCATCACCCCCTCGCGCGCCTTCTTGACCATCGGCGTGTCGGTGCGGATGACCTGCTTGTCGGCTGCGGGCAGCGCGCAACTCGCCTGCGGCTTTGGCGGGCCGGGCGACACCTCGACCAGGCACATGCGGCAATTGCCGGCAATGCTCAGCCGCTCATGATAGCAGAAGCGCGGGATCTCCTTGCCGGCAAGCTCGCACGCCTGAAGCACGGTCGCCCCCTGCGGAACCTCAATCTCGACGCCATCGACGGTGACTACGGGCATTATTCAGCTGCTTCCATCATGGCGCCGCCATTCCGCTCCGCAATCCGCCGCTCGAGCTCGGGGCGGAAATGCTTGACGAGTCCTTGGATCGGCCATGCCGCAGCATCGCCCAGCGCGCAGATGGTGTGGCCTTCGATCTGCTTGGTGACGTCGAGCAGGCGGTCGATCGTGGCGCTGTCGCCGTCACCCTCGCGCAGCCGTTCCATGGTGCGCCACATCCAGCCGGTCCCTTCGCGGCAGGGGGTGCACTGGCCGCAGCTCTCATGCTTGTAGAAATAGCTCAGGCGAGCGATCGCGCGGACGATGTCGGTCGATCTGTCCATGACGATCACCGCCGCCGTCCCAAGGCCCGATCCGACCGCTTTCATCCCGTCGAAATCCATTGGCGCGTCCATGATCTCGTGCGCCGGAACCAACGGCACCGACGACCCGCCCGGGATCACCGCCAACAGATTGTCCCACCCGCCGCGGATACCCCCGGCATGGCGATCGATCAGCTCGCGAAACGGGATGCCCATCGCCTCCTCGACCACGCACGGCTTGTTCACATGGCCCGAGATCTGGAACAGCTTGGTCCCCTCGTTCTTGGGATTGCCGATCGCAGCGAACCATGCCGCTCCCCTGCGCAGGATCGTTGGAACGACCGCGATACTCTCGACATTGTTGACCGTCGTCGGGCAGCCATAGAGCCCCGCACCCGCCGGGAACGGCGGCTTTAGGCGCGGCAGGCCCTTCTTGCCCTCGAGGCTTTCGAGCATCGCCGTCTCTTCGCCGCAGATATAGGCACCCGCGCCGCGGTGGACGAACACGTCGAAATCAATGCCCGATCCGGCGGCATTCTTGCCGATCAGGCCAGCGCCATAAGCCTCCGCGACCGCACGCCGAAGCGCCTCGGTCTCGCGAATATACTCGCCGCGCACATAGATATACGCCGCCCGCGCGCGCATCGCGAACCCCGCGATCAGCGTCCCTTCGATCAGCTTGTGCGGATCGTGGCGAAGGATCTCGCGATCCTTGCACGATCCGGGCTCGCTCTCGTCGGCGTTGATCACCAGGAAATTGGGTTTGCCCGGCTTGGGCTCCTTGGGCATGAAGCTCCACTTCATCCCCGTCGGGAACCCCGCCCCGCCGCGCCCGCGCAGACCCGAAGCCTTGACCACCTCGATGATCGCGTCCGGTCCCTGCTTCATCAGCTCGGCGGTATTGTCCCAGTCGCCCCGCCCCTGCGCCTCTTTCAGCCCGGGGGACTGGAAGCCGTAAAGGTTGGTGAAAATGCGGTCCTTGTCGGCCAGCGCGGCAACGGTCATCGAGCAATCCCGAGAAAATAGATCGCCGCGATCACAATGACCGCGATTAACCCGAACTTGATCATCCCCTTGACGAATTTAAAGGCTACGAAGGCAAGCACCAGCGCGATAATGAGGCCAATGATCATGCCCATTGCCCCCGATAGTCGTAATTGCGTTCGGCCATCTTCTTGAGCGTGGTCGGGCCGCCCTCGGGGCAGCTCGTCTGCCGAGCGATCTGCGGCCCCGGCTGGGGCGTCTCGCCCCGCGCCAGCGCATCGAGCACAACGCCCATCCGGTCCTCGGTCAGATCCTCGTAATTATCGTCGTTGATCTGGACCATTGGCGCGTTGGCGCAGGCCCCGAGGCACTCGACCACGGTCAGCGTCCACAGTCCGTCGTTAGTAGTATGACCCTTCTTCATGCCCCTCGCCTTGCACGCCGCGAAGACATCGTCCGACCCGCGCAGCATGCACGGCGTCGTCCCGCACACCTGCACATGAAAACGCCCGACCGGCACCAGATTATACATCGAGTAAAAGGTCGCGACCTCGAGCAGCCGCACCGGCGGCAGGTCGAGATAGGCCGCGACATATTCGATCACCGGCATTGGCAGCCAGCCCTGCGTCCGCGTCTCTTCGCCAACCTGCCGCTGGGCGAGGTCGAGCAGCGGGATCGTCCCCGACTGCTGCCGCCCCTCGGGATAGCGTGCCAGAATCTCGTCCGCCGCCGCCTTGTGGGCGGGCGTGAAGGCAAACGACGACCACCGCGCGCGAAGCTCGGGCGTGTCGGGGGCGAAGATGCGCTCAGCCATCAGATTGTGTCGAGCTTGACACGGGTGAGGTCAGAAGGATTCGCGCCGGTGTTCGGCTCTCCTTCACGGTCCATCATCAGGATTTGACATTCCTTCTGCGCGAAAGGCTTGTGCTCGGTCCCACGCGGTACCACGACGAGTTCACCCGGCCCGAACCGGCGCGTTCCGTCGCGAAATTCGATACCAAGCTCGCCCGAAATAACGAGGAAAAGTTCGTCAGTCTCCCGGTGGCTGTGCCAGTCAAAATCGCCTTCGACCTTCGCGACCCGAATCTCATTACCATTATAATTGCCGATGATGCGCGGATTCCAATGGTCCGAAAACGTGCCGAGTTTTTGGCCGATGTTGATCACGTCTGGCGCCGTCACCGGTCACACTCCCCGAACACGACGTCGATCGCGCTCAGCACGGCGGTGGTGTCGGCCAGCATGTGGCCCTTCATCATGAAGTCCATCGCCTGCAAATGCGAAAACGCCGTCGGCCTGATCTTGCAGCGGTACGGCTTGTTGGTCCCGTCAGCGACGAGATACACCCCGAACTCGCCCTTGGGGCTTTCGGTCGCGACATAGACCTCGCCCGCGGGGACATGAAATCCCTCGGTATAGAGCTTGAAGTGATGGATCATCGCTTCCATCGACTGCTTCATTTCGGCGCGCGCTGGTGGGAACACCTTGCGGTCGAGGCTGCCGATCGGGCCGACCGGCATGTCGTTCAGGCACTGCCGCGCGATCCGTGCCGACTGCCGCACCTCCTCGACCCGCACCATGAACCGATCATAGCAGTCGCCGCGCGTGCCGACGGGAACGTCGAACTCCATCCGGTCATAGACCTCGTAGGGCTGCGACTTGCGGATATCCCACGGCACGCCGGCGGCGCGGATCATCGGGCCGGAGAAGCCCCACGCGATCGCGTCTTCCTTGCTGACCACGCCGATGTCGACATTGCGCTGCTTGAAGATGCGATTGTCGGCGACGAGGCTGATCGCGTCCTCGAAGATGATCGGGAATTTGTCGAGGAACTCGCCGATCTGGTTCAGCACCTTGGGCGGGATGTCCTGGTGGACCCCGCCGGCGCGGAAATAATTGGCATGCATCCGCGCGCCCGACACTGCCTCATAGATCTGCATCAGGTCCTCGCGGACCTCGAACAGCCACAGGTTCGGAGTCATCGCGCCGACGTCCATGACGTGCGACCCCAAGTTCAGCATGTGGTTCATGATGCGCGTCAATTCCGCCATCATGACGCGGATATATTGTGCGCGCAGCGGCACCTCGAGCCCCATCAGCTTCTCGATCGCCAGCACGAAGCTATGCTCCATGCACATCGGCGAGCAGTAATCGAGC
>JANXUU010000100.1 GCA_025356055.1 Sphingomonas sp.
CTCCATCCGCAGCGCATTCAGCGCATGATAGCCGCAGTGCTTCAGGCCAAACGCAGCCCCCGCAGCGACGATCTCGTCATAGACCCCGGTCATGAATTCGGTCGGGATATACAGTTCCCAGCCCAGCTCTCCGACATAGGTAATTCGCGACGCGCGGACGATCGCATAGCCGAGCTCGATCTCCTGCGAGGTCGCGAACGGGAATGCCTCGCCGGACAGGTCGTTGGGCGAAATGGATTGAAGCAGGGCTCGCGCGTTCGGCCCCATGATCGAAATCACGCCCATGCCCGACGAAACATTGGTCAGCACGGCATGCGCATCGTCGGGGATATGGCGCTTGAGCCAGTTGAAATCGCGCGTCTCGCTTTCGGCGCCGGTGACGATCAGGAACGCGGTGTCGGTCAGCCGCGTGACCGTCAGGTCGGCCTCGATTCCGCCCTTCTCATTGAGCCACTGCGTGTAGACCAGCCGCCCGCACGCAACGTCGATGTCATTGGCGCAGACCCGGCCCAGCACGCGCACCGCGTCGCGACCCTCGAGCCGGAACTTGGCGAACGACGACTGGTCGAACAGCCCGACCGCCTCGCGCACCGCCTTGCACTCGGCGGCGCAATTCTCGAACCAGTTTTGACGACCAAAGCTATATTCGTATTTGGGCGTTGTCCCTGGTTCGCCATACCAGTTGGGCCGCTCCCACCCGAACGCCTCGCCGTGACAGGCCCCCGCCGCCGCGACCCGGTCATGGATCGCCGAGCGTCGCACCCCCCGCGCCGTCTCATATTGCTTGAACGGATAATGAGTCGCGTAGAGCAGCCCTAGGCTCTCGCTGACCCGTTCGCGCAGGTACTTGCGATTGATCTGGAACGGCATGTTGCGGCGGACATCGACCGACCACAGGTCGGCGGGGGGCAGGCCGTCGCGGATCCATTCGGCCATGACCTTGCCGATTCCGCCGGCTGATTGCAGCCCGATCGAATTGAGCCCCGCCGCGACGAAGCAGCCCTTGAGTTCGGCACTCTCGCCCAGATGATAGCGCACGTCGGGCGTGAAGCTCTCGGGACCGCAGAAGAACTTCTGGATCCCGGTATTCTCGAGCGCGGGCACGCGGCGCATCGCGTCGACCAGCACCGGCTCGAAATGATCGAAATTTCCCTCGATCTCGTCGAAGCAGAAATCCTCCGAAATGCCGTCCATGCCCCATGGCCGCGCGTTGGGCTCGAATGCCCCGACCAGCAGCTTGCCCGCGTCATATTTATAATAGCCACAATAATCATAATCGCGCAGCACCGGAAGCGAAGGCGACAGCCCGTCGATCCCCTCGAACAACACGTAATAATGCTCGCACGCGTGGAGCGGGACGGTCACCCCGATGCTCGCCGCGAGGTCGCGCGTCCACATTCCCCCACACAGCACGACATGATCGGCGTCTATCTGCCCCTGGTCGGTCTCGACCCCCGTGACCCGCTCGCCGTCGTGACGGATTTTGGTGACCTTAGTGTTCTCGAAGATGCGCGCACCACCACTGCGCGCGCCCTTGGCGAGCGCCTGAGTGATGTCGACCGCATTGGCATAGCCGTCGCTCGGGATGTGAATGCCGCCGACCAGATCGTGGACATTGGCGATCGGATAGAGCTCCTTGATCCGTTCGGGCGTGATCACCTCGACCGGCAGGTCGAACACCTTGGCCATCGACGCGCTGCGCTTGAGTTCCTCGAACCGCTCGGCAGTGGTCGCCATCGAAATCGAGCCGCACTGGCGGTATCCCGTTGCCTGGCCGGTCTCGGCTTCCAGCCCGCGGTATAATTCACCGGTATATTTCGCCAGCCGGGTCATGTTGATCGACGGCCGAAGCTGACCGACCAGTCCCGCCGCATGCCAGGTCGTCCCGCTGGTCAACTGCTTGCGCTCGAGGAGGACGACGTCGCTCCAGCCGATTTTCGTCAGGTGATAGGCGATCGAACAGCCGATCACCCCGCCACCGACGATGACGACGCGCGCGCGGCGGGGAAGATCAGCGGCCATCGCTCAGGCCTTCATCTGGGCGTTGTCGACGTCATAAGCCGGCTGGTCGAGCACCATTGCCGAACGGCGCTCGCCCTGAACCTGGATGTCGAACCGCGTTCCAACGTCGGCAAACGCTGGATCGACCGCGCCGAAGAACAGGCTCTTGCCGACGCGGTGACCATAGCCTCCCGACGTCGTCATGCCGATGCAGCGATCCCCGACGAGGATCGGCTCCCCGCCGCGCGGATCGACCGCTCCTGCGTCCATTTCGCCATATATGATCCGCGCCGGTCCCGCGGGGGCGTCGAGCGTCGCCTGCTTGCCGACGAACTCATCCTTCTTGAAATTGATGAAACGGCGCATGTCGGCCTCGATCATCGTTAGCTCGTTGGTCAACTCCGACCCCCACGCCTTGTAGCCCTTCTCGATCCGCATCGTGTTGACCGCGTAGAGCCCATAGTTGGCGATCCCGAGGTCGTGCCCGGCGGTCCAGATCGCCTCGTACAGCGACGCCGTGGCGTTGATCTCGGGGTGCAATTCCCAACCAAGCTCCCCGACATAGCTGACCCGCAGTGCACGTACCCGGTGCCCGGCAACGTCAATCTCCTGCCCGCTCAACCAACGGAACCCCACGTTCGAAAGGTCGGCATCGGTCAGCTTCGACAACAGCTCGCGCGAGCGCGGTCCGCTGAGCACCAGGACCCCGCGATCCTCGGTCACATTGGCAATCGTGACGTCCTCGCCCGGCAGGCGGCTCTGCACCATCAGGTCGAGATCGCGCTGCTCGGCTGCCGCGGCGGACAGGCAATAGAAATGATCGTCGGCAAAACGCGTCACCGTCATTTCGCCCAGAATCCGCCCCTGACGCGACAACGGATGGACCAGCGCGATGCCGCCGAGCTTGGTCGGCATCCGGTTGGCGCAAATCCGGTTGAGAAACGCCTCGGCATCGCGCCCGGTCACGTCGTATTTGGCAAAGCCGGTGAGGTCGAGCACGCCGACCCGCTCGGCCACCGCGCGGACCTCCTCCGCGACGACCTCGAACACATTGGTGCGATTGTATCCCGGCTCTTCCGATCGCCCGTCGAGCGAGAACCACTTCGGCCGTTCCCAGCCATAAGTCTCGCCATAAACCGCGCCCATTGCTTCCAGCCGATCATACAGCGGGCTGGTTCGCCGGGGCCGCCCATCCGGCTCTTCCTCACCCGGCAGGCGCGTGGTGAAAGTCAGACGGTAGTCGAGGAACACCTTGGCGCGCGAATAGGATTCGTCGGCGAACGGGCCGTAGCGACGCGGGTCGAATTCGACCATGTTGATCTCGGAGTCTCCATCGACCATCCACTGCGCCAGATATTTCCCCGCGCCGCCGCCCTGCGCAATCCCGAATGACGTCCCGCAACAATGCCAGAAATTGCGCAAGCCCGCGGCGGGCCCGAGCAGCGGCCCGCCGTCGGGGGTGTGCGGGATCGCGCCGTTGACGATCCGCCGGATACCGACTTCGCCGAACACCGGCATTCGCTCGATCGCGCGCTCGACCCATCCGGCGATGCGGTCGAGGTCGTCGGGGAACAGCTCACTGGTCGATTCCCACTCGGGCATGCCCTTGGGCGCCCACGCTTCCTTATACTCGACATTCTCGTAGATGCCGATCAGCCCGCTATTCTGTTCCTGCCGGAAATAGCCTGACACATAGGGGCAGCGCATCACCGGGATTTCCTCGTCGCGGTCGATGAAGGCCTGGATCGGGTCAGTGACGAGATAATGATGCTCCATGTTCGTCACGGGTATGTCGCCCCCCGCCATCTGCGCGATCTGGCGCGCGTAACAGCCCGCCGCGTTGACGACCATTTCGGCGCGGATCACCCCCTGCTCGGTCGCGACGTCCCACTCGCCCGACGGAAGCTGGGTCAGCCCGGTCACCCGGTTCTTGCGGACGATGGTCGCGCCCATCTGCTTTGCGCCGATCGCCAGCGCGTTGCACAGGCCCGACGGATCGGCGTGCCCGTCCTGCGTCGTCCACGCGCCCGCGATCACGCCGTCGGTCGTCATGAACGGGTTGATCCGCCGGATCTCGTCGGGGCTGATGATCTCCATGTCGAAGCCGATGATCTTCGAATAGCCGTGGATGTAGCGCAGCCACGCCAGCTCGCGCTCATTGGTCGCGAGCCGAATCCCGCCCGACTGATGCCAGCTGACATATTGCCCGGTCATTCCCTCGAGCCGGGGATAGAGGTCGTTGCTGTAGGCATGCATCTTGGCGAGGTTGAAGTTGCCGGTGATGCTCGGGCACTGCCCCGCTGCGTGCCAGGTCGATCCGGAAGTCAGCTCGTCCTTCTCGACCAGCATGACGTCGGTCCAGCCAAGTTCCGCGAGATGGTAAAGCAGGCTTGCTCCCATGATTCCGCCGCCGACGATCACCACCCGCGCACTAGTTTTCATGCCGTCCGATCTTCCTCGTCTCGATTTTCAAGCAATAGATTGGCACGCGTCACGGCGACAATTTAGATATTATGCCCTGTGCGCCAAGGAAATTTCGCTGATTGCCAAAATTCATCAATTGTAGCGGGCTGATTCGACCGATTTAAGCACCTTCAACAAGGCGGTCGCCAATTTCGGCGGCCTGGCGCAATTGCCCACAACGGGATTGTCGAGACGTTATGAAGATCGGTTTTATCGGCCTCGGCAATGTGGGCGGAAAGCTGGCCGGAAGCCTGATCCGCAACGGCCACGACGTCACCGTCCGCGATCTTGACGGCGCCCTTGTCCAATCCTTCGTCGCGCGCGGTGCCAAGGCCGCATCGTCCCCGCGCGGGCTGGCCGAAGCGGTCGACCTGATCGTCACCTGCCTCCCCTCACCTGCCGCAAGCTCGGCAGTGGCGGAAGGTCCCGACGGTTTCCTGCCCGCGCTGGGCCCGGGCAAGGTCTGGCTCGAAATGAGCACGACCGACCATAGCGAGGTCATTCGCCTCGGCGCACTGGTCGACGCGACCGGCGCGATGATGATGGAGTGTCCGGTGTCGGGCGGCTGCCATCGTGCCGATACCGGCAATATCGCGATTTTTGCCGGCGGACGGCGCGCGGCATTCGAATTTGTCCTGCCGATCCTGACGACGATGGGTCGCCGCATCCTGCACACCGGCGAACTCGGCACCGCCTCGCAGCTGAAAGTGATGACCAATTACCTCTGCACGGTCCACCTTGTCGCGCTCGCCGAGGCGCTGACGGTTTGCCAAGTAGCCGGCATCGACATGAACACCGCTTACGAGGCGATCCGGATCTCCTCTGGCAACAGCTTCGTCCATGAGACGGAATCGCAAATCATCCTCAACGGCAGCCGCGACATCAACTTCACGATGGACCTGGTGGTCAAGGACGTCAGCCTGTTCGACAGCATCGCCCGGCAGAACCACGTCCCGGTCGAGCTGTCGCCGCTGATCGTCGACATATTCAGGAAGGGCGTCGCAGCCTATGGCCCGCGCGAACATTCGCCCAACATCATCCGCCGCTACGAAGAGCCCGTCGGGGTCAAGGTGCTGGGGACTGGCTTCCCGGCGGAAATCGTCGACGATGAGCCGGAGGAAGCCGGTTACGAGGTCGTTCCGCGGCGCTGATTGAGGACGCGAACAGCATGACCGATGCCATGGCGACCCTCGACGACTGGACCCGCGCCGCCGCCAGCGTGACCATTGAGACCGGGCTGTTCATTGAAGGCAAATTCCGTCCGTCCGCGAGCGGCGAGACCTTCTCAGCGATCAACCCCGCGACCGGCAGGATCACGGCGCAGATGGCGTGCGGATCGGCCGCCGACATCGACGCTGCCGTGGCCTTAGCGAAGTCCGCATGGGACGACGGCCGCTGGCGCCACATGCTTCCGCGCCAGCGCATGGCGATCTTCGCGCGCTTCGCCGATCTGGTCGAAGCGCACGCCCACGAATTCGCGCTGCTCGAGAGCCTGGCTATGGGCAAGCCGGTGACCGACGCGCTGAGCATCGATATCCCCGAAACCGTCGTCACCATCCGCTATTTCGGCGAATGCATCGACAAGGTCGCGGGCGTCGTCAGCAACTCGGCGCATGACGCCGTCCACATGGTGTCGCGCGAACCGCTCGGCGTGGTCGGGGCGATTTCGGCGTGGAACTACCCCCTGCTCATGGCGACATGGAAAGTTGCACCAGCACTAGCGGCGGGGAATTGTGTGGTCCTAAAGCCCGCCGAGCAGGCGCCGTTCAGCTGCCTCAAGCTGGCCCGATTGTTCCTTGAGGCGGGCGGCCCCGAGGGCGTGTTTAACGTCGTCAACGGGTTCGGCCCAGTCGCGGGGAAAGCACTCGCGCTCCATCCCGACGTCGCCAAGATCAGCTTCACCGGGTCGACCAGGGTCGGCAAGCAGCTGATGATCTACGCTGGCCAGTCGAACCTCAAGCGGGTCAGCCTCGAAACCGGCGGCAAGAGCCCACAGATCTTCATGCCCGATCTGCCCGACCTCGACCGTGCCGTCGATGCAGCGGTCATAGGCATATTCGACAATGCCGGGCAGGTCTGCAACGCCGGCTCGCGCCTGCTCGTCCACCGCGACATCCATGATGAATTCGTCGACAAGGTGTCCCGCCGGGCCGCCCAACTTTATGCGCCCGGCAACCCGCTAGACCCGGCGACCACACTCGGGCCGATGGTCTCGCGCGCACAGCAGCAGGTCGTGCTCGGCTGGATCGAGAAGGGCAAAGCCGACGGCGCGACGCTCGTCTTCGGCGGGCATGACGTGCCGACCATGGCGGACGGCGCCTATGTCGTTCCGACCCTCTTCACCAACGTCGCCCCGGCAATGGACATCGTCCGCGAGGAGATCTTCGGACCGGTCGCCACCTTGATCCCGTTCCGCGACGAAGCCGAGGCTATTCGCATCGCCAACCACTCAATCTACGGCCTCGCCGCCAGCGTCTGGACCAGCGACGTTAAGCGCGCCCACCGCATGGTAAAGGCAATCGAGGCGGGGGTCGTGTGGGTCAACTGCTTCGGCGATGGCGACATGACCCAGCCGTTCGGCGGCTTCAAGCAATCGGGCAACACGCGCGACAAGTCGATGGAATGCCTTGCCGGCTACATGCAGTCCAAATCCGCGTGGCTTTCGCTCACTTAGGCGGCAGCCGCGTCGACGTGCGCCGTCATCCAATCGATGAACTTCCGGATACGCAGATTATCCTTCATGTCCTTGCGGCAGATAAGGCCCCATTCGCCGGGACAGACCGCCTTGTTTGGAACCGGTCGCACCAGTCGTCCCGCCGCCAGGTCGGAACCGACGAACGGCCCGTTGACCAACGCAATTGCCTGGCCGGCAAGGGCCATTTCAAGGGCGACCGCGAGGGTGTCGACGATCAGATATGGCGACGCCGGATCGAACGTCAGGCCCGCAGCTTCAAACCACGTCTTCCAGTTTCGCACTTCGGTATAAATCGCGACGAGCGGCTGGCTGAGCAGGTCGGCAGGTTTCGGCGCCTTCCCAAGCCGCGCGGCAACCTCCGGGCTGCACACCGGGAACAGGCTGTATTCGAACAGGGGCACCCAATGGTATTTCGGGTTGGGCGGGATCTCGCAATACACCAGGCCGACATCGGCATGAACGTCATCAAATTCCCATTCGACGGCGCAGGTGCTCAGCGTGACGTTGACCTCGGGGTGGTCGGCGATGAACTGGGGTACCCTGCGCGCCATCCAGCGGATCGAAGCCGTTACGTACGTCTGCACGCGCAGGGGCTTGTCGACTGCGGTCCGTCGAACGGCCTCGACCCCCTCGAGCAGGGATTCAAACGCGGCGCGAACATAGGGGTATAGGATCCGCCCCTCCTGGGTCGATGCGATGTGTCGCCCATTCTGCTCGAACAGCTCGACCCCCAGCGCCTGTTCGATCAGCTGGACCTGGTGACTGACCGCGGGATGGGTCAGGCACAGTTCGTCGGCGGCATTGCGGATACTCTGGTGCCGTGTCGCGGCTTCGAACCCGCGCAGGGCCTTCAGCGGCGGAAGCGCGCCGAGGTCGATCTTATTGGCCATCCCCGTCCCACTTTCCGTCCGACATCGAGTCGGTAGGCGAGCCTACATCGCCGGTTGCGATTGGTAAATTAAACTGACTCGCGTCGACGGGTATCAGCCGCCCAACCCATCCTCAATCACCATCGCCGCGCCTTTTTCCGCAACCATGACGGTCGGCGCGTTGGTGTTCCCGGACGTGATTGTGGGAAAAATTGAGGCGTCGATGACGCGCAAGCCCGCAATCCCGTGAACGCGAAGCCGGGCATCGACAACGGACGTGCGCGGATCCGACCCCATCGCGCAGCTGCTGGTTGGATGATAAACCGTGTCGGCGCGCGACCGAAAGTCGTCCATCAACGCCTCGTCGTCATCGCCGACCGCACTACCGGGCACGATCTCCTCGGTGATGATATCCGCCAGCGGCGCCGTCCGCGACAACGTCCGAAGGAGCCGACACCCGACCAATGCCTCCGCGACATCCTGCTCACTCGACAGGTAGTTTGGCTGGATGCTGGGCGGTTCGAACGCGCTGGCCGACGCGATCCTGATATGGCCACGGCTCGTTGGACGGCACGCGTCGAACGAAAGCAGGAAAGCAGAGAAAGGGTCCGGATTCAGCAGTTTGCGGGCCGACAGCGGGGTTTGTGTATAGCTCACCGGGCTGAAATAAAGCTGCAGGTTGACGTGCCGCTCGTCGCCCGAGCTGCGGACGAACCCTCCCCCCTGATTGACACTCATCGACAGCGGACCGCCGCGATCGCGGAGATATTGCAGCCCTGCCCGCAGCTTGCCCAACATCGGCCTCAACTCGTCGTTGAGCGTCGCCAGCCGCGACTTGTAGAAATAGGACACCGCGAGATGATCCTGAAGGTTCTCGCCGACAGCTGGCAGGTTTTCGACCATGTCGATCCCGAGCGGCGTCAGCAGTGCCGGATCGCCGATCCCCGACAGCTGCAGCAATTGCGGCGAATTGATCGCGCCGCCGGCAAGGATGACCTCGCGCCGCGCGCGCACCTCGATCTCACGGCCGCCACGCCGATAACGGATGCCCACCGCCCGCCGCCCCTCAAACAGTATCCGCGTCGCGTGCGCCCCAGTCCGAAGCACCAGATTCCGCCGTCGAAGCGCAGGCCGGAGGAAGGCGTTGGCGCTCGACGCCCGCCGGCCCCGGTGGGTGTTGATCGGATAAACGCCGACCCCTTCGTGCGGCGGCGCGTTGAGGTCCGGATTGTGCGCAAAGCCCATCCCCTGCGCGGTCTGGATGAACCGCTTGCACAAGGGATGTGCGTGCGCGCTGATGTCGGTGACGTGCATCGGGCCGTCACCGCCGTGCGTTTCGCAGGGCCCGTGCTGATAAGTTTCCGCCTTGCGAAAATATGGCAGGACATCGTCCCACCCCCAACCGTCATTGCCGAGCGCCTGCCAGTCGTCGAAGTCGCGCGGTTGACCTCGGACATAGACCATCGCGTTGATCGACCCCGACCCCCCGATGACCTTGCCGCGCGGCCAATAGCTGCTCCGCCCGTTCAGCCCGGCAACCGGATCGGTATCGTACATCCAGTTGATTTTCTTGTCGAAATAGGTGCGGCCATAGCCGATCGGGAGCTGAATCCAAAGCGAGCGGTCGCTTCCCCCCGCCTCGAGCAGCAGCACCGTCGCCTTGCCATCTTCCGACAGACGACTGGCCAGCACGCACCCCGCCGTGCCGGCGCCGACGATCACATAGTCGAAGCTTTCCATCAGCTGACGGGGTATCCGGTCATGTCGAGGTGCAACATCGTGCCGGTGTAAGGATGCCGCGCCGCGACTTCCTCATCGAGCTCGACCCCCAGCCCGGGCTCGGTCGGCGGCAAGACATAGCCCTCCTCCCATCGGATCGGCGTCTTCAATATTTCGGCGTGAAAGCCGCCCCATTGCTCGATTCCTTCGAGGATCAGGAAGTTGGGCGAGCAGGTCGCGAGCTGAATATTGGCTGCCCCGACGACCGGCCCGCAGTAAAGATGCGGCGCGATCTGCGCATGATGCACCTCGGCCATTCCCGCGATCTTCTTGGCCTCGAGCAGCCCGCCGACCCGCCCCAGATTCAACTGCAGGATCGCCGCCGCCCCGCAATCGAGCAATCGCGCGAAATCATATTTGGTCGCTAGTCGCTCCCCCGCCGCAACCGGAATCGAGGTCCCCCGCGCGACCTTGGCCATCTCTTCGGGCGCGTCGGGCGGGACCGGCTCCTCGAACCACAGCGGGTCATACGGCTCAAGCCGGCGTGCAAGACGAAGCGCCCCCGCCGCCGTCATCTGGCCATGCGTTCCGAACAACAGGTCGGCCCTGCTGCCGACCGCCTCGCGCAACTGACGCGCAAACCGTTCCGACCGGTCGAGCGCCTCGAGCGACAGCTGCCGCCCGTCGAACGCCGAATACGGCCCCGCCGGATCGAACTTTACCGCAGTGAACCCCTGCGCGACATAGTCGGCCGCCCGCTCGGCGGCGAGATCGGGGTCGTCGTAAACGTCGGTCCGGTCGCCCGGCTGCGGGTAGATATAGGTGTAGCTGCGCAACCGCTCGTGCACCCTGCCGCCGAGCAGCTTGTAGACCGGCTGACCGGCCTCCTTGCCGATGATATCCCAGCACGCCATCTCCAGCGCGCTCAGCACGCCCATCACCGTCAGGTCGGGATGCTGGGTGAAGCCACTCGAATAAGCCCGCCGCCACAGCGTTTCGATATCATGCGGATCCTGCCCGCGCGCATAGCGATCGAACACATCCTCGATCATCTTTGCGACGAGGTGCGGTTCGAACGGCACGCAATAGGCCTCGCCGATCCCCGACACATTGCCGTCGGTAGTGAGTTTGACGAACACGAAATAGCGCCCGCCGAAGTGCGGCGGCGGATTGCCGATCACGAACGTCTGGATATCGGTAAGCTTCACGCCGCGGGCTTCACGCCGAATAGCCGTTCATGACCTTTACCTCGAGAAAGTCATGCAGACCCCATTCGCCCCACTCGCGGCCATTGCCCGACTGCTTGTAGCCGCCAAACGGCGAGCAAAAATCCTGACCGGCGCCGTTGAGATGGACACTTCCCGCGCGGAGCCGTCGCGCCACCCGGCGAGCGCGGTCGAGGTCGAGGCTCTGGACGTAGGCAGCGAGGCCGTAGGGGGTTTCGTTGGCGATGTTGATCGCTTCGGCCTCATCCTTGAACGGGATCATCACCAGCACTGGCCCGAACACTTCCTCGCGCGCGATGGTCATGTCGTTGGTGACATTGGCGAACACCGTCGGACGGACGAAATAGCCCTTGTCGAACCCCTCCGCCCGGCCAGGGCCACCGGCGACCACGGTTGCACCTTCGTCGATCGCGACCTGGATCAGTCGCTGGATCTTGTCATATTGCGCCTTGCTGGAAACTGGGCCGAGATGAGCGCCGCGCTCCGTCGGATCGCCGAGCGCGACCCCCTCCGCCACCCGCCGCGCGATTGCCACCGCCTCGTCATATACCGACGCTTCGACCAGCATCCGCGTCGGTGCGTTGCACGACTGGCCGCTGTTTCCGAAGCAATGCAACACGCCGCGCGTAACCGCCGCCTCCAGCGCGTCGTCGGCAAAGACGATATTCGGCGACTTTCCGCCAAGCTCCTGCGACACGCGCTTGACCGTGTCGGCCGCAGACTTCGCGATCAGTATTCCGGCGCGGGTCGATCCGGTGAACGACACCATGTCGACCTGCGGATGACTGGTCAGCGCATCGCCGATCGCTGCCCCGGTCCCGTGGACCATGTTGAACACCCCCGCCGGGAAGCCTGCCTCGTCGACGAACTCGGTAAACAGCTGGGCCGACAATGGTGCCATTTCGCTCGGCTTGAGAACCATCGTGCAGCCCGCAATCAGCGCAGGGCCGACCTTCGCCGCAATCTGGTTCATCGGCCAATTCCACGGCGTGATCAGCGCGCACACCCCGACCGGTTCATGAACCACCATCGAACTGCCGCCGATCGGCTCTTCCCAATCAAACGCGCGCGCAACCGCGATCGTCTCGCCAAAATGGCCGGGACCGCATGCGGCTTGCGCACCGTGCGCCAGGTCATAAGGCGCGCCCATCTCGCTCGAGATCGCGCGCACCATTTCCTCGTAGCGCCGCTGGAACACCGTGATTAGCCGCTCGACCAGCGCAATCCGCGCGTCGAGCGTCAGGTTGCTATACGCCCCGAACGCCGCACGCGCTGCACTAACCGCGCGATCGACATCGTCGGGGCCGCACAGGGCGATCGTCGCAATGCGCTCCTCGGTAGCCGGGTTGATCGCATCGATCGTTGCCGTCGATGTCAGCGGCAAAACCCATTCACCCGCGATATACGAGCGCAATTGACCCTCAAACATGTCCAACAGCCCTTTCCTGGTCCGCAATGATCGTCTTCGCCGCAGCGAAATAATGGAACGCCGCCCAGAAGCCGGTCGGCGCGAGAATCAGCAGCGCGGTCCTGAGCGATGCCGCGTCGGCTCCGCCTGGTCCTGCGAAATAATCGCTCATCCACCCCACCACCTGCGGCGCGACGATCAGGTTGAAGACATTGGCGACGAGCAGCGCAATCGCAGTGAACATCGCGCGCATCCGTGGCGGAGCAAGATTCTGACCAAGCGCGAATGCCGGCCCGATATAGAAATAGATCGCCGGAATGAAGAGCCACCACATCGCCGTCGCAACGGGAAGAGAGTGGGTATAATATGCGATAATCGACGGGATCGTCGCCAAACCCGTCACCGCGCCGAGCAAATAGACGATCCGCCGCGGGTCGACGAATGCCGGTCTCGCGAGCAACCACGCCGTCAGCAGCGAAGCCGAA
Source organism: Sphingomonas sp. (assembly GCA_025356055.1). Classification (GTDB taxonomy): domain Bacteria; phylum Pseudomonadota; class Alphaproteobacteria; order Sphingomonadales; family Sphingomonadaceae; genus Sphingomicrobium. Next base: position 12,867 of record JANXUU010000100.1, read on the forward strand.
ATTCCCATGACAAGGTGGATCGGCCCGACGACTGCCCCAGCCGCCCCGACGTCTAAGTGATACGTCCGCTGGATGAAGGTCGGCGTGAACCACATCAGGCCCCAGCCCCACAGCGCCGAAACGCCGCTGCCCATTATAACGTGGACCGCCGCCTTCTGCGAACGGATGAATTTCAGACTTTCCCGCAAGGTTGGGGCGACGTCTTCCGAGACCGCATCGAGTTGGCCGCGCTTGGGCTCCTTGACGGTGAAATAGACGATCAGCGCGAGGATCACGCCGGGCACGCCGAGCACGAGGAAAGCTGCACGCCAGCCATAGGCATGCGCCACCGCGCCCGCCATGTCGGCCCCGAGCCACGCCCCGATCGGCGCGCCGAGCGCGAAGATGGTCATCGCCATCGGGCGCCGGTCCGCCGGAAAATAATCGCCGACGATCGAAGTGCACGCCGGCGTCCCGCCCGCCTCGCCGATGCCGACCCCCATCCGCGCCAGCAACAGTTGCGAATAGCCGCGCGACAGGCCGCACATTGTCGTCATGACCGACCAGGCGGCGATCGACGCGGCGAGCAGATTCTTGCGATTATAGCGGTCGGCGACCCACGACAGCGGGATGCCCATCGTGACGTAGAACAACGCCAGCGACACCCCCGTCAGAAAGGCGATCCCGCCATCGGACAATTTGAGCTCAAGCCGGATCGGCTCCAGCACCGTCGACATCACATAGCGATCGGCGATATTGAGAGTGTAGACCAACATCGTGACGAACAGGATATACCAGCGCAGTTTGAACGTCGTGTCACGTGCAGTCTCAGCCACAAATACACTGGCCATATATCCGTCCTTCACAGCTACATATTGACGAGTTCAGGCCCCAGCACGGCACGCAACGGATCGAGATAGGGTGCGAAATTCTCCCACTGATCCAACCCACTCCGGAAGATCGGCTGCCGCACCTGCTCCGAGCTTGCGGTTCGGACCGCGCGCTCATTGGCGTGAAAGTCGAGGCAGCCCGGTTCGAACGGCACGCCGACGAAGTCAAGCAGGCGTCGCACCTGCGATTCGAGATCGGTGACGACGTCCTGATAATCGATGCGCAATACCCGACCCGGCAGCAAGGCGTTCCAATGATCCATCAACCGGACATAATCCCGGTAATAATGGCCCACTTCTTCGAGGCCGTAGGTAAACTCCTGCCCTTCGGCGAACAGTTGCTTGAACCCGCTGAAGCAGCAGCTCATTGCCCCGCGCCGTGCGTCGATGATCTTCGCATTGGGCAGGATCAGGTGAATGAGCCCGATGTGCCGAAAATTGTTCGGCATCTTGTCGATGAAGAAGGGAGTTCCCTCCTTGCGATGGATCATCGTGTCACGGACATAGGCGTCGCCGAAAGCAGCCAGCTCGTCCTTGCCGAGTTCGCCCAGATTGCCCGGATACCGCGCTTCATCCCCGACCCGCCGCCGTCCGTCGATCTTGTGCGCGAGCGCGAGGATGTTGGGCAGCTCCATCGTGCCCTCGATCTGCGAATGCGACGCAAGGATCTGCTCGATCAGCGTCGATCCGGCGCGGGGCAGCCCGACGATGAAGATCGGGTCACGCGCCGTGCTGCCCGAGCCCCACTTTAAGTTCAGCAGTGCGCCATCCACATGCTCGATCTGCAGGTCGATCTCGTCCGAAATCCGCCGCCAGTCGTACTTAAGCTCATCGCGCTTCAGGCGGTTTCCGCGCTTGTAATAGTCGAACGATGCGGCATGGTCGCCCCGGTCCTCGAGCGCTTTCCCCAGCGCGAAACACAGATGATAGCGATCTGACAACCGCGTCGCCGCCGCATCCTCCGCCGCGCGCATCTGCGCGATCTCGTCGTCCTCGAACCGATAGGTCTTGAGGTTGGCGAGGCTCCAATAAGCATCCCCTAGCTCTGGCTTCGCGGCATAAGCGCGGCGATAGGCAGCGATCGCCTCGTCCTGCTTGCCGACCGTCTTGAGCGCGTGGCCCATCGTCAGGTTGATCCCGGGGCTATTGGGGGTCTTGGTCAGCAGGCTTTGATAGACACCCAACGCTTCGTCAAAATTGCCGAGCAACAGATTCTCGTTGGCATAGAGCATCTCGACCTGCGAATTGCCCGGGTCCTTGCTCCTCAATTCGGTCGCCTGCTCGAGGGCCCTCTCAAACTTCTGCCGCTTGTTGAGTACGTCGACATAATCATAGCGCGCAAGCAGGAAATCGGGCTCGAGGACGACGCAGGATTCGAGCAGGAATTCGGCCTCGTCGAGCACGTTGAACTTGGTCCCGATCTGCGCCAGCAGCCGCATCGCTTCGACATCATGCCCATGAGTCTGGAGATAAGCGCGGCACAACCGTTCCGCGTCGAACAGCCGACCCTCCTCGATCGCACTCGCCACACCAAGCAATTCCGGCGGCATATCCGCCAGCCGTCGATATTGCGCCGACGCATGATCCGCAGCGTCGCGGCGTCCGGCAGCGAGATGAAGATCGGCCAGCATCTGCCAGCTTGCAGCCAAGGCACCATTATGACCGACGGCCGCCTGATAGGCAGTCAGGGCCCGCTCAGGATCGCCGGCGTCGCGGTAGATATGCCCGCGCTCCTGGAAAGCCCGCCCATAAGTCGGATCGAGCTCGATCAGCTGGCCGACGAGCATCAGCGCTTCGCCATAGTGCCGTCCGTAGCGCTGCGCCACCGCCGCAGTATACAGCGCGTCCCGATGTTGTGGTTCACGATCGAGGACCTGTTCGCACAGCGCAACGGCTTCAGCGAAATTCCCGTTCTGAATCATTCCCTTGGCGCGGCGGAGCCGATCTTGGCTGTCCGTCGAAACTTGCGCCGTCAGCGTCATTCACTGTTCCTCAAGCGAAATCCCCTCCCCCCGATGGGGGAGAGGATTCCACGACGCACAATCTAGATTTTCGTCGATACACGCAAGCCGATCGTCCGCGGCCGCGAGGTGGTGATGCGATTGGTCCCGTCGTTTCCGCTGACGTACAGTTGCGGCCGGGCATCGCTAAGATTCTCGCCGTAGAGTTCAACCGACCACTGGTCCTTCGAAACGCCGATCGACGCACTGTAGGTGCTGTAAGACGCCTGCTTCTGCGAGACCGGGATCGGCACGACGACATCGCCCGGTTTCACCGTCACGCCATTATAAACGACCGGGATGCTGGTAACATAGCCCAGGCTCGGGTTGAACGACTGGTAGCGGATGTCGACGTTCGAAATGTCCGACGAAATGCTCTTGCCGACATGATGGAATGCGCCCTGGATGAATGGCCGCAGCCCCGAACTCATTTCCTTCTCATAGCGTCCGCGGACGTTGAACTGGAATTTGGGACTGAGTGCCAGTGGGCTGCCGATCGGAAGCAGAACGACGGTGTTCTTGCGATACTTCGTCAGCTTCGAATCATTGTACGAGAAGGCGCCATTGAACGTCAGGTCCGGGGTTGCCCGCCAAGTCACGTCGCCTTCAACCCCCTTGATCCGGGCGTCGGTAAGGTTCGTCGTGAACGTCTGGTTCGAAATGTTCTGATCGAACACCGTCATCTGAATGTTCGACCAGTCGATCCGGTAGGCGGCCAAGTTGACCTGCAGCGAGTGATTGAGCAGTGCAAGCTTTGTCCCGATCTCGTAATTCTTGACCCGATCGGGGACATAGACAGCGAGCGCAGCAAACTCAGCCGCAGTGCAGTTGACGCCGACCTTGCACGGTCGACGATTAAAGCCGCCCGGCCGGAATCCTTCCGAGTAGGTAGCGTAAGCGAGCGAACCTGCACCGAATTTGTAGGTGACGTTGCCCTTGAGCAGCACGCCGGAATATTTTGCCGGCGAAACATCCTTGAGCAAAGTATTGAGGTTGGCGCTGATCCCGTAATAAGGCGTCGCCGTCGGTGAGACGCTATAGGTTCCCGTGGCCGGGTTGTAGATGCCGCGCCCGCCGGAACCAAAGCTGGTGTTGGACGATCCGTTGATCGACGCTCGTTCGTCGTAATAGCGTGCGCCTGCGGTTACCGTCAGTTGCCTCGGAATGATATCGAACGACGCTTCGCCATAGGCGGCGATTTGCCGGTCCCGGCGCTGAATATCGTTGAAAAAGCCGACTTGGAGCGGTCGCACGCTCGGGTCATGCGCATTAACCGCCGGATTAGGCCTGCGCGGGTTGATAAAGCCGGCAAGCGGCTCAAGGTAAGACCAATCGGTGTTATCATAAAGTTTGTTGAGATCGTAGAAAAGACCAAACGTTCCGCGCAGCCGCTCGGCCGCTGGCGTCGTGACGCGGAACTCATGCGTAAAGCGCAGGGTCTTGTTGCGGACTTGATAGCTCTTGCTCGGCGTATAGCAGGTGTTGCCGATATTCCCGTTGTACGCCGCCGTGTAATAGACTCCGCGGTCGCACTCATAATAAGGCACGTACAGCCCAAGATTTGAATAGCGGGCATAATCTGCCTTCTGAACCGCCTGATGATGCAGGTATGACCCCGTATAGATCGCATCGAGAAAGCCGAGCCGGCCCTTGAGCGTCCAGGTTGTTTCGTCGAACTTGTCGCTAAGCGTGTTTGGATTGAACTGCTGAACCTTCAGGTCGCCGACGAGCGGATCATATTCGAATACTCCATCGACCTTCAGTTGCTGGCGGGCATGCATCGCCTCGATCGACCAATCCTGATTGATCTTGAAGGTCGCTGCAATCCGGCCGCCCTTGTAGCTTGCGTCGTTGTAATTATCTTCGACGAACTGGTCGTTATTGATGCTCTGGCGGGTCGGCGCATTATACTGGCTGCCGTTGCAATTTGCGACCGTCGTGGTCGCAGTCAGCTGGCACGACTGAAGCGCGCGCATCACGAGCAGCGGATTGCCGGTCGGCAAGCGACCCGCCTGCCCGACATGCGCGTCGAACGGCACCTTGTACGTGCCGGGCACATTGTCGATATAACCGCCCTGCTGGTCGTCGTAGAGCACGACGCGGACTGCTAGCCGGTCCTTGATGATCGGAATGCTGATGAAGCCGTTGCCCGCAACGCTGCTGTCGCCACCCTTGGTAAACGCATAAGTACCAGTGAACCCGGCGTGAAAGTTCTGGAGGTCCGGCTTGTTCGTGATGTAGCGGACCGCGCCGCCCATCGCGCTCGCCCCGAACAGCGTTCCCTGCGGGCCGGCCAGCACTTCGATGCGCTGAAGATCGGCGGCGTAAAAGTCGAGATTGCGCCCGACGAGCGAGGCCGGCGCATCGTTGACGTAAAGCGCGACGCTCGGTGCGGTGCCGGCGGTTCCAGCAATTTGCAGACCCGGCGAATCGGTCGACAAGCCACGGATGAAGATCGACGACGTGCCGGGTCCGTGCGAGGCGCTGCGGACGTTGGGCAGAAACTCGATCAGCTTTTCGAAATTGACGACGTTGAGCTTGGTGAGTGAGTCGCCACTGAGTGCCTGAACGGCGACCGGAATCTTGTTGAGCGACTCCTCGCGCCGCGTGGCGGTCACGACAATGTCGGCGATGGCGTTGTTATTGCTCGGCGCGGCCTGCGTCGCCGGTGCGGTCTGCGCGAAAGCTGGCGACCCCCCGGCCCCCAGTGCTGCAAGCACCGTCACTGCGGCTGATGTGCTCCACAGAGTCTTCATATCGCTTCCCCCTTTTGATGGCCCGCAGCAATTAGTGGCCGCGTGATCCGCGTCTTTTTTCTATTTTCTCTTGTCAAAGACCGTACTCACAAAATCTAGCCCACAACCTAATAGTTTTTATCGATGACTCCCAAAAGTTCTGCAGTCGAGGCTTCTCGGTAACTGTTTATTCTCATAAAATAGCCACAAACTTATCTACCCATGACTTCGTGTTATCTGATTGATCTAAAAAATCTATCATGTCTGCCTTAGTCGCCCAGCGTGATTTGGGGGTAATTGTGTCAGATACGCCGTAGCCTATGCCCTGCGCCACGTTTCGAGCAACGTGGGACGCTCGCGGAGGAGAAGGTCGCCATGTCCCTCGCACTGCTTTTGGCGATGGCCGCAACGCCTTCGTTACAAGCCGACAATGATTATCGACTGGGCCACAATTGGCTTTGCCGCCCCGGCCGTCGCGACGCCTGTGTGGTCGACCAAAGAGTGACCCGCGTCGGCCCCCAGGGTTCGTTGACGATTGAACCCGACCCGCGTCCGTCGAAACCGGCGGCTGACTGTTTCTACGTCTATCCGACAGCCTCGCTCGACCCGACGCCGATTAGCGACATGGTTGCCACCACTGATGAAACCGACCGAGTCACGTCGCAATTCGCCCGTTTCGCTGGCGTCTGCCGCCCGTTTGCGCCAATTTACCGACAGGTCACGCTGACTGCGCTCCGCGCCCGGCTTCGCGGCGAAAAGGTCGATTGGGACGAGGAACGCGGCTATCGCGACATTCGCGACGCCTGGCGTGACTATCTCGCCCATGACAATCGCGGACGGCCGTTCGTCCTGATTGCCCACAGTCAGGGTGCCAATGTCCTCAAACGCCTCATCGCCGAAGAAATCGACGGCAAGCCGATCCAGCGCCGCCTGCTCTCGGCGATGCTGCCCGGGACAAGCCTGCTGGTGCCGAAAGGCAAGGACGTCGGCGGCGACTTCAAGTCGATCAGACTATGCCGCGCCGCCAGCCAGACCGGCTGCGCGATGGTTTGGGCAAGCTATCGCGACTCGAACCTACCCCCCGCAAACGCGTTGTTCGGTGTGTCCCACAATCCGGTCATGGAAGCGGCCTGCACCAACCCTGCCCGGCTCGAAGGCGGCCGCGCTCCGCTTGACGCCATCTTCGGCTTCCCGTGGTGGCGCGGCGGGGTCGCCGTGGCGATCGTTCCGAAAGCCAGCTGGCAGGTCAACGGACGCGCCGTCCCAACCCGCTTCGCCCGCGTGCCCGGCCGCCTGTCGGGCGAGTGCATCCGCGGCGCTCACGCCAATTATCTGGCCGTCCACATCAACGCCGACTCGAAAACGCCGTTCGATTGGGAACTGACGGACAAACCGGTGATCGGCGATGACGCGTACCCCGACTGGGGCTTCACGTCGTGGATATGGCAATCGTCCACGGCGACCTGCTGCGTTTAGTCAGATCCCAATCCGCTGCGTGGAGCGCCCGCCGGCGCTAGGCCGCGACCTTTTCCACGCCCATCTCGCGCGTCAGAAAAGCTTCGGCCTTGCGGCAATACCAGTCGACGAACCGCATGGTCAGCGGCTCGGCGTCGGGTGAGTAAGGTCCCGGCAGGTATCCCGGCGACTTGACCCCGACCTGGTTATTTTCGGCGAGTTGCTTGTCCTGCACATTGGTCCGCGTCCACAGGTCGATCAGCCGGTCGAGATCATAATCCTCGCCCTCGACCGCATCCTCGTGGACCAGCCATTTCCCGACCACGTGCGTTTCGGTCGGGCTGATCGGCATCGCGAAGAAGGCAAACGTATATTCCGCGGTCGAATGACAAAAGCTGTGCGGTTCGATCGCCCAGCGCATCGATCCGATATCGCCAGCGCCCGCCTCGCACATCAGCTTTGCGACCGTCGGCTTCCCGTCGATCGTCATCGCCGTCATCCCGGCGTTGAGCGCGAACCGCGATGCCTGCCACCAGTCCTCTTCGGCGGGCCCGATCGGCAGGCCGAGCGCCTCCATCCGCGCGTTGAAACCGGCCGAATGGTCCTTGTCGATGTCGAAGTAGGTTGAGGCATTGACCGGGAAGGTCAGCGCCAGCTCGGGATGGCCGGTCGCGCAATGATAGCATTCGCGGCCATTCTCCATCACCAGCTTCCAGTTGGCATGTTCGACCAGCGTGGACTGGTATGCCACCTTGGCGCGGTGCAGATTGTGCGGCGCGAGCAACGGTGTCAGCTTACGCCGCAACGTCGCAAAGTCGGGCGGCGTCTCGGACAGGCAGATGAACATCGCCCCGGCGACGGTCTCGAGATGGATCGGCCGCAATCCGTGATCGGCCTTGACGAAATCGTCCGGCATCCGCCCCGCCGCGAGCAACTTGCCGCTCAAATCATAAGTCCAGCGATGATAGGGGCAGGTCAGCCGCGCCGCAGTGCCGCTGCCCGGCGGGCAGACAACCGATCCGCGATGGCGGCATGAGTTGTGAAAGCCGCGAAGCTCGCCGTCGCGGCCGCGCACGATCAGGATGGGCCACTGGCCGACCATCATCGACAGATAGTCGCCCGGCGCACGCACTTCGGCTTCGAACCCTGCCAGCAGCCAGGACTCGCCGAAGATCGCGGTCATGTCGAAAGCAAGCGAGTTGGGGTTGAGATACAATCCCTGCGGCAGCGAATGGCCCGGCCGCCGTGATCCGAACAACGTCGCAACCGCCGACAAATTCACACTGCCTCTCCTTAAGGTGCCACGAACCTTCTCTCACACGTGCATCACCGAGCGAAAATTCCATTTGCGCATAGCGACATGTCAAAACCGGAAAGTCGCTATCGACGTCAATGTTGCGAAGCGACTGGAAAAGCGGCATTTCAGCACGGTCACAACCGAAGTCGTCAGGAACTCCCGATCGCCAAGCCCCAACCGATCAATCGTCGCTGGTTGCCGCTGAACGCCTTGAGAGCGTTCGACGCCGTGGGGCTGCGGCTGAGCTTCACAGCAGGCGCCGAGGCACTCAACGTCTCGCAAAGCGCGGTCAGCCGCCACATCATCAGCCTCGAGGAACTCATCGGCCGCAAGCTGTTCGATCGGTCTGGCGCGCGGCTCGCGCTGACCCCCGAAGGCGAGGCGCTGCTCCCGGTCGTCACCGCCTCCTTCGACCGGATCGAAGCAAGGATGAACTCGATCTGCCGCGCGGATTCGAGCAGCCGCCCGATCCGTATCCACGTCCCCCCCTCTCTGCTCCAACACGTCGTCCTGCCGATGATCCGCGACTTTCACGCCGAGCATGCCGACATCAAGATCGACGTCTCTAGCAGCCACGTCACCGGCCTCCCGTCGAACATCATCGACATGGCGATCGTGTTTGATCGGCCCAATGTCGACGATCGCGTCACCGATCTCTTGTCGATGGTGCGCGTTGCCCCGGCCTGCTCGGCCCGAACTGCGGTGCATCAAGAAGGCCAGCCACTCGAAACTTTTCTTGCCGAAAATAATCTGCTCCATTGCACCCTCGACGGCGAGCCGCGCGGCGTGTTGTGGAGCCTTTATGCGCGGCAGATGGGGATCACCATCGATGCCGACCGCGGGATCGCCTTTGACACTCTGTCGCTGGCGGCGACCTATGCCATGTCGGCGGATGGCATCGTTCTCGCCGACATCGACATGTTCGCCGACGACTTTGCCAACGGCCGGCTAGTCATGCCTTACGACGCGATCATCGAGGATGGTTTCGGCTATTATCTAAAGCTTCGCCCCGAAGACCTGTCGGACCCGGCAATCGGTCTTTTCCGCACCTGGCTGATCAACCGCTTTGTCGAACGCAACGCCCACCGACCGGGCGCCGCTGCCGGCTCCTCGGCACAGTGGCTCGATGACGAAGCCGCCGTCGCCGATATCGCTCAAGCCTGAGCCAGCGCGGCCCACAGCCACGGCGCGAAGCTGCGCCACACCTCCACCCGAAACGCGTCGGGCGCGCGCTTGATCACAACGATCTCGACCGTCTCGTAGATCGTCCGCGTCCCTCGCCCGACCGCCATCCGCTCGAGATCGAGCGGACAGCCCGACATCAGCAGCTCGGCACTGCGCGGCCCGATGACGTCGAATCCGATCTGGCGATCGCTGACCTCGACGATGCTCACTGGCTGGCCCGCGCTGTCTTCCTTGACCGCTCCGATCAGCAGCCATTCGTCGGGGCCGAGCATTATCGCAAGGTCGCCACTCGCGTCGCCCACATCGCCGATCCGTGTTGGCAACCGGACTTGGGTTAAGGTCGCAAGATCGCTAGCACTCCCCCGCAGATTATAGCGCGTCATCACCGGAGCCAGCGCCACGGTGACCCCATCGCCGACAAGTGGCGCGCTCGCCACCGGTTCGATCCGCGCGACCGCCTCAGACATTGAGCCGCGCTCCTTCCGGATCGTAGAACACCGTGCCGCCGATGACCGCCCGGATCGTCTTGCCGGGCATCGGCACATGAACCGTCTCGCCCATCCGCTCCTTGCCCCCGGCGATGACCGCCATCGCGATCGAGCGGCCCAAAGCCTCGCTCCAGTAGCTCGAGGTGACATGACCGACCATCTTCATCGGGATCGACTGGTTCGGATCGAACACGATCTGCGCCCCTTCCTCGAGCACTTCGCCCGGGTCCTCGGTCAGCAGCCCGACGAGCTGCTTGCGC
>JANXUU010000149.1 GCA_025356055.1 Sphingomonas sp.
GCATAAACCGCGCCGTCGGCGCCAACTAGCGTCGGCGTATATGCCTGACCGAGGCCAGACGTGAGCCGTACCTTTTCCGACAGCGTGTTAGTGGCCAGATCCCAGCGGTAGAGTACGCCGTCTTCGTTGTTCGCCACGATCGACCCGCGTATCGGATCAGCGGCCATTGTGTTGATGCACCACTCGCGCCGAGCCGTCGTCGAGGTTCCGTCCGGCGTGGGGCCGAGGATCGTCAGGACTTCGCGCATCACCGACACTTTAGGCACTATAAAGTCGGGCTGGCTCGCCTTCGGGTCGAGCACGGCGAGCCGATTGAGCCCGTCGCCTGTGCCCACTCCCTCGTAGTTGTTGTACTTTAGTACCAGCAAATAGGTCGAAGTCCCGTTATACGAGGGGACCATCGACGCCGGGATTACGCTGGGTGAGATGTCCCAACCGAAGCTTCCAGGCACGCCTGCCGAATTGAGTAGCGCATCGAACTGCAGCAGCCAACCGCGCGCGTTGTGCGAGCCGAACTGCGCTTCCAGCACACCATAGAATACGCGGCCGTCCGTGCCGACCACTGGCGATGACGTGCCGTCGTCACTGACGCTTGCGGCGGTGAGCAAGTTCGGGTCCATTAAGGCGGCTTTCGCGCGCGTCGCGAGCGTCGTGCTGTCAAGCGCGAGCAGATAGCCGTTTTGCGCGACGCCCGGCGCTGCAGCCGTATTCACCGCAATGTAGACAGTGCCACCATCGTTTGAGATTGCCGGGGCGCAATTCATCGCGGGCTTTTGGATCAAGGAGTCAGCGGCTGCTTTGGCGGCGCCAACCCAGATCCCCGTGCCGTCTGGCGAGACGCGCGCGATGCCGCTCACCAGCCCTGCCGGGTTCGCGCCGGTCACATGAAAGCCGAAGAAAATGTTGCCCTTTGAGTCGGCGGTGAGCGGCGTGTTGATGAACACGCTGCCGTCAAATGCTGCGGGATTGGCATTGTACGCGGCGACACCGTAAAACACGTGCGATACCAGCTGGCTATTCGCCGCGTCCGCGTCATCACGCACTACGAGCTTGCCACCGGCGCCCGGTGCATAGAGGTGGCCCTGCGGCGTGAGCAGCACATTATAAGGCGGCACCCAGTTGTGCGGCGGAATAACGTAATCAGTGGTTACGGACCATATGACTGCGCCGGTCACCCCATTGCGGCCCTCAACTCGATAACCGCCCGTGGCGGTTGTCTTCACCGGGATCACCACGGTGTTATGCGTTGTCACAACAGGCGATCCATAGTGCGTGAGCAGTTCGCCATTTTGCGCATATTGTGGCGCGAAGTCGACCGCCGAAGACCATGTGACGCGTCCAAGATCTTGCGACGCGATCGCGCTCACGGCGGTGTGCTGCGCATCGTGTCCGTAGCCGAACCAAGCTGGACCCGACACGGGCGTGGGCGTGGGCGTCGGCGTCGGCGTTGGAGTGGGCGTCGGGGTCGATCCACTTCCGCCGCTGTCACCCCCACCGCCGCAGGCGGCGAGCATGGTGCACGAGGATAGCATCAGCAGCGTGCTTCGACGTGAAACGCCAGGGGAGCAAAGGGTGATGCGGGGGATATGGCTGCGGGTCATAGCACGCAGCTTACGCTTTTGTTCGTTACAATGCAGCACTTTGTATCCGTGATGGACTTAAGATTGCGGCGGGTTCGAATTGTGAAAATTGGTAAAACGACGATCAGGCCCGCGATTGACCTAACGCGGCGCGAGTAGCCGATCGAGCGATCCTTCGCCCGACCCGACCTTGGTGAACCGCGGGTAGCGAAGCCCGTCGTGATACGGCAGCGAAAAGGTCCTCACCTCGTCGCCGTGCTTTACCGTCAGTACGATCGGAGACGTCGCGCCTTTCGCGGCGGTGACCGAATCGGACAAAAGGTCGTCGGTATAAGCATGACCATCGACTGCGACGATCTGCGCGCCGTTCACCAGTCCCACTCGAAACGCCGGCGATCCCCAGCGTACCCCGGCCAGTTTAGCCTCTTTGCCGACCTCGAAACCAAGCGAGTAGCTGAAGTCGGCGACCTTGTGCGCCTTGAAAACGGCCTTGGCGGTCGCGGTTGGCGTATCGGTGTAATCGAGGCGATACCCTGAATTGGTGAAGCCAGCGAGCGGCGCGTGCGGATTCACGTCATAAACCCGCGCCTTGAGGAACCCGGCCCAATCGTAAGGCTGGACCTGTTTAAGCGTCCGCACGATGTCGTCCAAAGTATACGTCACCTCGCCCCAGTCGCCATCATTATTCCCGAAGAAGGCATGCGCAAAATCATCCATCGAGCGCTTGCCGCCGCTCCGTGCGCGGATGATGGAATCGGCCTCGGTCCAGAACAGCAGTCCTTCCTCGTAATAGTCGATCGCGCGCTGATAGCTGTTCCACGGTTCGGGACGGCGGTTAGATATGATCTCGTCGTTTGTCGTGTCGCTCAGCGGACGCCAGAGCCGCCCGGGCTGGGTATCAAGATCCGCCGCTGCGAGCGCGACCTTATCAAGCACCTGCTGCCTGGTCGACATGCCCGAACGCGCTTCGAGTACCGTCCCCCAGAATTGCGTTTGGCCTTCGTAAACCCACAACAAGCTGTCCTGCATCGGGGTTCGGTAGTCGGGTGTCCACAGGTCGGCCGGGCGGCGAAACTTGCCATCCCAACTATGCGTGAATTCGTGAGGCAGGAGGTTGTGACTGGCGACGCTTGCTTCCCAGTCGGTGAAATAGCCCGGGTCGTTCTGGTCCTCGGAACTGCGATGATGCTCAAGGCCAATGCCGCCCATCCGATCGGTCACCGCGTGGAGAAAATCATAATGGTCGAAGTGGCGCGCGCCGAACAGCTTGACCGCTTGATCGACCAGGGCGCGGTGCTTGGCGAGCACCGACGGCGGCACGACCAATTCCTTGGGCGCATCGGCTACGGTGTTGAGCGTCACGCCGTGACCAAGATCGTCGGCGCGGAAATATTTGCCGGCGAACACCGGCGAGTCGATCAGCGTGTCATAGGCGACTTCGCCATAGCTGATGCGGTTGCCGGGCGACGTCGCGGTTGGGCGAAGCGCGGTCCCCGCCTTCCATCCGGCTGGCAGCGTCAGGCTGGCGACAATAGGAATGTTCCGCACAAAGGTGCCGGCCGGATAAAGCGACACTGCGTCCCACTGAATATTCAGCATTTCGCGCGTGACGACGACCCGGCCCTGGGCTTCGTCGGTCGGCGAGAGAAACTGGAAATGCGCCTCGACGCTGGTCGCGCCGGTCGGGACATCGAGGTGGAACGCATATACGTCAACCTTGTCGCGGACCCAGTGTAGCGGCTGACCATTAGCGGTGAAGGTGAAGCCGGCGAGCTTGTCGATCTGCCCACTGGCATTGTGATTGCCCGGCAGCCACTTGGGCGCGAGCAGAACAAGCGGCCCAGAACTCGCCGGGATCGTCTCGCGGACGTCGATGATACCGCGGTCGACATCGGTCGCGGTCACGTCGAGATTGATGGTCCCAGGATACGCAACATCGCGCGGCGCCGGGATCGTATCGACGATTGGCAGCGGCCGCGGCTTGCTGTTGGCCGCGAAGACGCTCGTGGAGACAAGGAGGGCGGAGAGCGCGAGCACGCGCGTCGGGACACTGGACATCCCGCGGGCTTAGCCAGCGCTGCACAGCGAGGCTAGTCGCGTATCGCATTTTGGCAGCGCTGCGCGATCTTGGTAATCAGCGCTGAGAATAGACGACGGCGGAGGATCATTAGAGCCGACACCAAATCCTCTTGACAAGGGTAACCCATAGGTTACACGTAACCTGTAGGTTACAGGAACCGGAATATGACAGTGATCGATGTTGCAGAGCGCAAAAGCCGGTATCGTGCAGCCAGCTTCTATTTCTTCTCCGCGATGAGCCTGCTGACGTTGTGGTGGAGCATGGCGCGGCCGGAAAGCGATTTCCTCCGAGGACTGTGGGTAGGGCTAACCTTCGCTGCGGCAGCTAACCTTTTGCCTCTCGCCCGCTGGCTGAAACCGCGCAGCGCAGTGGCACGGCTTCTCGATGATGATGGGGTTCGCGAACATCGTCGGATGAGCTGCACCGCAGGATTCTGGACGGCGGTCGTGTCGTCCTTGGCAGTGGCCATCGCGATCGAGTTTGCGGCACCTCTCGGCCCGTTCGACGCGGTGCGGGTGGTGGCAACTGCCGCGATTGCGGCGGCGCTGATGAGTTTTGCGACGCTGGAGCTGCGCGCCGCCCGTGGGTGATCGCCTCCTAAACTCACTCAAGCTCGAACGAGAACGGCTTGGCCTGACCCAAGCAGCGTTGGCAGAAGCGGTCGGAGTTAGTCGCAAGACGATCAACACCGTCGAGAACGGCGTTTTCTTGCCGTCGACTCTACTTGCGCTCAAGCTCGCTCGCGCGCTCGACCGCCCCGTTGAGAAGTTGTTCCAACTTAACGATTGAACCACTGGTTCATTACCGAAATCAATGCGATGTGCAGCATTCAAGCATCGCATCCGGGGGCTACATTTAGCCGCACCTGAGAGCAGGCCTTCGACCGGCGCCGGAATTTGGCAGCATTCGTCTCTGTGGCCCCCGAACCTCGATTTGACCCTTCCCAGAAGTCCCGGAACTGCGCCTGTTCTGGGTTTTTTCCAAAGCAAAACACAATAATCTCAGATACTTAAGACTGAGTGGTGCCACAACGACGACTCGAACCGCTGACCCCCGCATCGAGCAGCGTCAATCCCGAGCGCTGGGCCGCGATGCGAGCCTGCCGGCGCTGTCCGAAAATAACTCGCCGTTAAATGCAGATAGCATTCGACTTCGCCTTAAAACGGAGCATTGCTGTCCACGTGAACCTGGCCCCGGGCAGCGATTCACCGCCCGGTGTGATCTTCTCATGCGGGGCTGAGGGTGGTGGAAGCGGCACCCATGCCGCTCTCCATGAAGGAGACGCCCCATGAAGAAAGCAAAGCCACCCACCAAGCCTGTCAGCAAGATCGGCATGGTCGCCGATCTGCTCCGTCGCAAAGGCGGCGCGACACTTGCCGAACTGGCCGCCGCCACCGGCTGGCTGCCTCATACGACGCGTGCAGCCCTTACCGGCCTGCGCAAGAAGGGTCATGGCATTGAGCGCAGTACCCGCGATGGTGTCACGACCTATACAATCGCGGCATCCTGAGATGGCGACGCTCGAACAAATGCTCACTGCGCTGGCGACCATGTCGCCGGCGCAGCTGGCCGCCGAATGGCAGCGCGTGCTCAAGTCGCCGGCGCCCGCCATGACTCCCGATCTGCTGCGGCGCGGCATTGCGTATCGGCTCCAGGAGCAGGTGCATGGCGGACTAAAACCCTCAGTCATCCGCGAGCTGGAACGGATCGGGGGTCAGTCCGACCGTACGGCACCCGTGGCAGTCGCGGGCATGCACATCAAACCCGGCACTCGGCTGGTGCGCGACTGGGGCGGAGCCACCCATCATGTACTCGTCGACGAGCAGGG
>JANXUU010000073.1 GCA_025356055.1 Sphingomonas sp.
GGCCTGCCGTGACTCTTGGGAAAATACGGCTCAAGCCGCGCCATCTGCTCGTCTGTCAGCCAGTAAAGGTTGCTCATGCTCAGTCTCCTTGCGGAGCCTGAATCAGATCGCGCCTCTCAGATCAATGGGTCCTGACCCTAGTGCGAATGCAAATGTCCGTCGGGCTGCGATGGTGCGTTAGCCGGAGGGTGCATTCCGCCCATCGACTTCATGCTTGGCATGTCCTTCATCATCTCCTCGTGATCGGCCGGTGCACTGGCAATCGTTGCTTTATACTGCGTCGGCGACATCCTGGGCAGGGCGCGAACGAACGCGACCATGTCCCAGATGAGCTGGTCGTCATGCGTTCGTCCCCAGGCGGGCATCGCGCTCAGTTTGAGTCCATGCTTGATGGTCCAGAATTGCTCGGCGGCCGATCGGTCCTGGGCCCGCGCCAGTTCGGGAGCCTGGGGGTATAATCCCTGGCTCATCTCGGTCTTCTCAAGCCCCGGGCCGAGGTGACAACCGGTGCACATCTCGGTGTACAGGCCGGCACCCGTCGCTATGCGTGCGGGGCTATTCAGATCGGCGGGCACGACAATGTTGCGCGCGTGGTGCGTAATGGCGTGATCGCGAAGCTGTTCGAGCGCCATGTAAATCGGTCGGTAGTGCGGTGCGTCTGCGCCAATATTGTACACGCCGGCAAAAATGAACGCACCGGCTAAGGCCGCAATCAGCAATGCGGCAACGCCCACAAACGCCGCACTCGGCAAATGCCGATGCAGATCGAGGAATTTCCCCTTTTCCATTTCTTGCTCCCACTTGTTCTGTGCCGTCATGGCCGATCGTTTGGCGCCTCAGAACCAGGTCCTGATGCCGGTCAAGACGCTCCACCCGCCACGGCGCTCACCTACGTCGATTAGATAACGTCCGGTTGTTCCAAAGGCCCGTTTGTATTGAACGCCGACATAGGGAGCGAACTCGCGACGGATATCGTAGCGCAGACGCACGCCAGCCTCGACGTCGGACAGACCCGACCCGACCCCGATCGACCTGCTGTTCTGTGCGGCCGCGTTGATTTCGACGCGGGGCTGCAGGATCAGTCTTTGGGTAATACGCTGATCGTAGCTTCCCTCGATACGCCCCATCAGCTCCCCCTTGTTCGACAGGAACAAGGCCGCTTCGAGATCGAAGAAACTCGGTGCGAGGCCCTCGATTCCGACGGTGGCATAGGTGCGCGAAGGGGTAGGCCTGAAATCGTGCCGGACTCCTCCCTGGAGATTGAAATAGGGTCCGATGGCGTGACTGAAGAGTCCCTGGACCTCGGCTCGCTCAACGCCGCGACGGATTTCGCCGTCGCCCTGGCTCTTGACCCACAGTCGGTTGATGTCGCCGCCATACCAACCCTGGCCGACCCATTGATAACCGTCACGTCCACGGTTGAAGTGGTATTCCGCGATGTTGACGAGGAGTTGCCCCATCTTCTGTCCGCCGTGAAATTCCCCGAGGTGGTGGCGACCCATCGCCATCGCTGCGGCGCCGTAGGCCTGATCGGCCGCATGGTCGGTCGGCACCGCTGGCGGCGGCGCATTGCCGGCGGGAAGATCGGTCCCGCTGACCTCGGTACCGGACGCGGCGGGCATTGCCATTCCGGGCATGGCCGACATGTCCTGGTCGGCGGGCATTGCCATTCCGGGCATCGAAGTCATGTCGTGTCCCGGGGTTGGCGCCATGCCGGGCATGGCCGACATATCGTGGCCAGCGGTCGACGACCTAGTCTTGGCGACGGACTTTGTGTGGAGCGGGGAGGCCTTGGCACCAGTTTTGGTGGTCTTTGCCGAAGCGCCCTTTGCAACGAGTTTTTTTGCAGGTTGTTTCTTGCCCGGCGCACTCTTGGCGGCGGGCATCTTCATGCCGGGCATGCTCATGCCGGGCATGTTCATGTTCATCTGGGCGCTTGCCGGACCGGCAAGAACCATCCCGGCAACCGCAGCCAACAGGCTCAATTCCAGCCGCTTCATGCCGCTGCTCCCGTCGCCGGGCGGACGGTGACGACGCGCATCATCCCCGCCGCCATGTGGTAGAGATTATGGCAATGGAACGCCCAGTCACCGGGCGCATCGGCGGTGAGGTCGAAGCTGACCTTGCCCCCCGGCGGCACGTTCACCGTATGCTTGCGCGGCGCCGATGCGCCATGACCCGTGACCAGTTCGAAGAAATGGCCGTGGATGTGGATCGGATGCGGCATCATCGTGTCGTTGATCAGCGTCACCCGCACCCGCTCGCCGAGACGGAACGGGATCGGCTCGGCGGGGTCGCTCAGTTTTACCCCGTCGAACGACCACATGTAGCGCTCCATGTTGCCGGTCAGATGGATATCGAGCGCCCGGCTTGGCGCGCGGACGTCAGGATTGCGCTCGAGCGCGACGAGGTCACGGTAGACCAGCACGCGGTGGTCGAGCCCGTCGACACCCTGCGGCGCCTCCCCGCTGCGATCGGTCGGCATCGGCGAGATCGTCTGGACTCCGGGACCCATCTTCACGCCCGGCGCATTTTTCCCGTCGCGCATGTTCATGCTCATGCTCATCGGCTGGCCCGTGCTCGCGGCAGCTCCGGCCGAGTGATCCATCCCGGGCATTGCGCCCATCGCGCCTGATGCGCCCGCGGCCGCACCACTCATCCCGGTCATTCCCGCCATCGAGCCGCCGGACATCCCCGGCATCCCCGCCATCGAACCGCTCGTGGCGGCTGGCATTCCGCCCATACCCACCATCGACGCAGCGGCGCTGGCGGCCATTGAGCCATGATCGGTCGGCTCGCGCCAGCCGGTGAGCTTGGCCAGCAAGCGCGAGGCATTCTGTTCGGCCGATGGATCGATCCCGCGTTTCATCGCCGGATTTTTCATTTCCATGCCTGCCATGCCACCCATGCCCATGTCCATCATGCTCGTCAGCGGACGCGGGCGGATCGGCGGCACCGGAGCGCTCATTCCCGCGCGCGGCGCCAGCGTCGCCCGGCCGAGGCCCGAGCGATCGATCGATTCACTAACAAAGCTGTACGCGCGGTCGCCCGGCGTGACGATCACGTCGAACGTCTCGGCCACGCCGATCTGGAACTCGTCGACCTTGACCGGCCGGACATTTTGCCCGTCGGCCGCAACCACCGTCATCGGCAGATCGGGGATGCGGACGTTGAAATTGGTCTGCGAGGCGGCGTTGATGATGCGCAACCGAACGCGCTCGCCCGGCGTGAACAGCCCGGTCCAGTTGTCGAACGGTCCATGCCCGTTGACGGTGAAGGTGTATGTCGATCCGGTAACGTCGGCGATGTCGGCCGGGTCCATCCGCATCTTGGCCCATTCGAGCCGCTCTTTCTGCGTCTGGTCACGCCCGGCGAGCAGCCCCGACAGCGTCTGGCGCTGCATGTTGAAATAGCCGCCGCCCATCTGCTTCAATTTGTGAAAGATGGTCGCCCCGAGCATCGGGCTGTGGTCGGACAGAACGATGACATGTTCACGCTCGAAAGCCACCGGATCGGGTCCGGCCGGATCGATCACGATCGGGCCATCCAGTCCGTCCTGCTCCTGGTAGCCCGAATGGCTGTGATACCAGTAGGTCCCCGCCTGGACGATCGGGAAGGAATAATCGAACGTCGCACCCGGGGCGATCCCAGGGAAACTCACCCCCGGAACTCCGTCCATCGTGAATGGCACCAGCACACCATGCCAATGGATCGAGCTGTCCTGCGGCAGGTTATTGGTGACGCGAAGCCGGACGTCCTGGCCCTGCTTCAGGCGGATCAAGGGGCCCGGGACGGTGCCATTGATCCCGATCGCCTTGCTGACCTTGCCATCGACCCGCACCGCGACGTTGCCGATCGAGAGCGCGATATCGCGGCCACTGACCGTGGGGAGGGGAGCCACTATCCCGGCCGAGATCGATTGCGCCCAGGCGGGCATGACCGTTCCAAAAGCGGCACCGGCACCAGCAAGGCCAGCCGCGCGAAGGAAGCTGCGCCGTTCGAGAGTTAATGAGTCCAGCATGATCGATCCTTGAAAGCTTGTCGTCTTGTTCGGGGAGGGAAGGCGCCCGCTGATCCGGGCCAGTTTCCATCGTCAGGCATGTCGCGGAGAAGGTCGTGAAAGCATATCGACCTTATTACGCTACCCGGCGACATTGCCCTCATGCTCGGGCTATTTTCTTCCCGTCGCCGCCTCAAGCTTGGCCCGCGCCCGATGGAGCCGAGTCTCGACCGCCTTCTCGGTGATGCCCAGAATGCTGGCCGTTTCCGACTGGCTCAAGGCTTCGATCGTCCTCAGGACGAGCGTTTCGCGTAAGTCGGGTGAAAGCATTGCGATCGCCTGGGCGACGCGAGCAAGTTCCTGTCGATCGGCGGCGGCGGCATCGACCGCGACGCGGTCGTCAGCGATGCGATCGGCTTCGACACCAAGCGTTCCCCCTAAGGTGAGGAACCGCCGCACCCTGCGCTTGCGACCCCAGTCGCGACATTTGTTAATCGCGATCGTCGACAGCCATGCGCGCATCGAGCGCCCGGGGTCATATCTCGCCAAGGCCTGATGCGCGGAAATGAAACTTTCCTGGGTCAGGTCGAGCGCTTCGTCGGTATCCCCGACCGAAGCACGGATCAGACGAAAGATCGGTTGGCGATATCGGTTCATGATTTCGGCGAACGCGGTCTGGCGTCCAGCAATGCTCAAGGTCGCCAGTTCGCCGTCGGTCAGTGTCGCCAAGTCGAGGCTCATCGCCTGACCCTCAATGGCCGTCGTCGGTCAGCGCCTTTACGACTGCCCTGTCGAACGGCGCCGTCTGGTCAGGGCGGAGCAGCTGACGCATGGCGAAGATGTGGGCCAGCGTCGCCTTCTGCAGTTCGCCAAGGACGGCATGACTGCGATCGACTGCCGCGGCGACACGCGGACCATTGCCATGTTCGGCCTCCATGGCTTCGGCCAATCGTGCATTGTCGGCCTTGAGTTCGAGTTCGAGCGCGCGCCGCTGGACGGCAAACTGCTGCTCAAGCATCTGGAGCCGCGCTTGCTGCCCGGCATCGAGCGACAATTTATGGTGCAGGACATCGTGCAGTTCGGCGCCGGGCGGGGCCGGCGCCGGAAACAGGACGCGACCCACGAGAACACCACCGATTGCCGCCAGGAAACAGGCGAGCAGGCCAAGCGTCAGCCACGTTCGACTGCTCGAGGCGCGAGCACCCATCACTCTGCCCCAAGCAATGCAGCGGGCGAAAGCGGGGACATCGGACCAAGCGGAGCGAGCGACGTGGCCGCGGCTTGGCTCGATGGCATGACGGCACCGGCCACTCCCATGACGAGCGCGGCCGAGACAGATGCAATGCCGACCCCGCGACGGACGCGATACGTCGCACCGGCCGCAACACGCGCCAGCACCCCTTCGTCAATCGCCGCCAGACCCGCCGGCAATGGCGCCTGCGCAAGACGCATCAAAACTGTGTCGAGATCGTTCATCGTCTTCACCCTTGCCCCACTAGCCTAGTCTACGCGGCGCGGCTCCAAATCCCTCATGCCCGATGAAAGGGATTATGCGTGTAGCCGCGTATGGTAAGCGACAGGGACCATCAATCGAGAGATTTGTCATGCACATCAAAGCCATCCTGACCGCGGTCGCTATTTTTGGAATCGGCGGCACCGCGGCTGCCCACCCCAAACTATTGTCGGTCACCCCGGCGGCCAATGCGGTCGTCGTAACGCCTTCGCATGTCGACCTGCGTTTCAGCGAGAGACTGGTTCCCGCCTTCTCCAAAGCCGACGTGACAATGGCAGCGATGCCGGGAATGGCGGCCATGAAAATAGCCAGTTCGGCCACGGTGGCGAGTGACGGCAAGCGGCTCGTCGTCACGCCCAAGGGGCGGCTGGTCGCCGGAAAATACATCGTCAGCTGGCACGTCGTTTCGACCGATACGCACAAGGTCGCCGGAAGCTATGCATTCTCGGTAAAGTAGGGCGATGTCGGACTGGCCGCTGATCGCTGTCCGCTTCGGCGTTTACCTGGCTCTTGGAGGCCTATTCGGACTTTCAGCGTTCGGTTATTCCGGGTTGCGAATGGGTGAGCGCGACAACGCGCTCGCCCTTCGCGGCTGGCTGATAGCATGCGGGATTGCCGGGTTGCTGCTGTCAGCTTGCTGGCTCGTTCTGCTGGCTTCGTCAATGGCGGGTGAGCCTCCCTGGCCAGTGGATCGAGCTTCGATCGACGCCCTTTTGTCGGCAGGTGCAATCGGGACGGCGTGGAAGATTCGCATGATCGCGCTTTTACTTGCGACGTTGGCCGCGATCCAAAACAAGTCACTGCCGTTCGTCGTCTTGGCGTCATCGGTCGCTTTGGCGATGCTGGCGTGGACCGGGCACGGATCGGTTGACGAGGGTCCGATCGGATGGCTCCACTTGGGTGCCGACATCCTCCACTTGGTCGCATCGGCGGCCTGGGTCGGCGCTCTGCTCGGTCTTGTCATGCTCGTGATGCGTCCACTCGCGAGGGTCGACAGCGAGCATCTCGACCTTACTCACCGCGCGCTACACGGGTTCGGCACCATCGGAACGATCGTTGTGGCGACGCTCGTCGTCACCGGCCTCGTCAACAGCGGGTTGATGGTCGGAGTGGCGAATGTCCCTGGCCTCCCAACGACGCTCTACGGCCAGCTGCTCATCGCCAAACTTGTGCTGTTCACTGCAATGATCGCGCTCGCCGCACTGAACCGGTTCAGGCTCACGCCGTCCTTCGAGAAGTCGATTGCCAAAGCCGATCATCGCGGCGCCCTCACAGCTTTGCGGAGGAGCCTGGCAGTGGAAACTGCGTTGGTCGTCGGCATTCTCCTCCTCGTCGCATGGCTCGGAACGCTCGCCCCTCCTGCATCGTTGGTTCTCTGATCGGCGCGCTGCCTATCGAGGGTCGCCCTTCGTCTCCACCCGTTTTTCAAGGGCAATGGGCTTCGGCTGCGTAGAAATTAGGTGACCGACTGTCGCTCGGCTGGGGTGACCGTCGAGTTCAAATCAGGCGATTCCTCTCGGGTCGAAGGATACGAAATTTATGACCGATCCTCATCCCCCCGCGGCCGGAGCGAAAGGATGCGGCTGCGCTGCGAAGCGCTTACCCAATACGGCGACCGTTGAAGCGCTTTCTGCGCTTGAAACTTGTTGCACAAGTGAACCTGCGGCTGACGCGAAGGTGCCAGTGGAACAGTCTCATGACCACGCCAGCGCCGACGGTTGCTGCTTCGGCAGCAAGGTCGTCGCCGACGCGGCCTCGGCAAAGGATCCGGTTTGCGGGATGACGGTCGATCCCTCCACGACCGCGCACCATGCCGAACATGCGGGTCACGCGTATCATTTCTGCAGCGCAGGTTGCCGCACGAAGTTCATCGCGGCTCCTGAGCAATATCTCAAGGAAAAGCCCAAAGCTGAACCCAAAGCCACGCCTGGCGCCATCTGGACGTGCCCAATGCATCCCCAGATCCGCCAGGAGGGTCCGGGAACGTGCCCGATTTGCGGGATGGCCCTCGAGCCAGAAGAGCCGTCGCTCGACGACGCGCCCAATCCCGAACTGATCGACTTTACCCGCCGAATGTGGATCGCAACTGCGCTGACGATCCCCCTGCTCGCAGTCTCGATGTTCGCCGAGCTGTTTCGCTACCAGCTGGTTAGCCCGTCCGCCTCGCCGTGGGTCCAGCTCGTGCTTGCGGCACCCGTCGTGCTGTGGGCTGGAGCGCCGTTCTTCATCCGGGGTTGGCGCTCGCTCATCACGCGCCACCTCAACATGTTCACCTTGATCTCGCTCGGCGTCGGTGCGGCTTTTTTCTACAGCGTGTTTGCGACGCTTGCCCCCGGGGCATTTCCGGCGGCGTTCCGCATGGGCGGCGTGGTGCCCGTTTATTACGAGGCCGCAGCGGTCGTCGTGACGCTCGTGCTGCTCGGCCAGGTGCTTGAGCTGCGCGCCCGGGCGGCGACCGGTCGCGCAATCCGCGCGCTGATGGACCTCGCGCCGAAGACCGCGCGCCGGATCGGGGCCGACGGGACGGAAGAAGAGGTCGGGCTCGGGCTCGTCGCTGCGGGCGACCGACTGCGCATCCGCCCTGGCGAAGCCATCCCGGTCGATGGCGTCGTCGTCGAAGGCCGCTCCTCGGTCGATGAGTCGATGCTCACCGGCGAGCCCGCGCCGGTGCTCAAGGAGATCGACGCCCCGGTTACCGGCGGTACCGTCAACGGCACCGGCAGCCTCGTCATGGAAGCGCGCGCGGTCGGCGCGGACACGATGCTCGCGCGGATCGTGCGGATGGTCGCCGATGCCCAGCGCAGCCGGGCGCCGATCCAGGCCGTCGCCGATCGTGTCTCCGGCTGGTTCGTGCCGCTCGTCGTGCTGATCTCGGTCGCCACCTTCATCGTCTGGTCGCTGGTCGGACCCGACCCGCGCATGGGCCATGCGCTGCTCAACGCCATCGCCGTGCTGGTGATCGCCTGCCCGTGCGCGCTGGGACTCGCCACGCCGATGTCGATCATGGTCGGCACCGGTCGCGGCGCGCAGGCGGGCGTGCTGGTCAAAAATGCCGAGAGCCTGCAGGCGTTCGAAAAGGTCGACACGCTGGTCATCGACAAGACCGGTACGCTGACCGAAGGCAAACCCAAGCTGATCGCGGTTGAGACTAGCGGGACGATTGGCGAGGACGAACTGCTGGCGCTCGCCGCGGCCGTCGAGGCGTCGTCGGAGCACCCTCTCGCCCATGCGATCGTGATGGCCGCGAAGGACCGGGCGCTGAAGCTTGGCATGGTGACCGACTTCGCCTCGCAGACCGGACTTGGCGTCAGCGCGATGGTCGATGGGCGCAGCGTCGTGGTCGGCAATGCCGCGCACATGAGCTCGGTCGGGGCCGATCCCGCCGCGCTTGACGAGGCCGCCGAGGGTCATCGCCGCGAGGGCGCCGGGGTCATGCTGATCGCGGTCGACGGGAAGCTTGTCGGCCTGCTCGCGGTCGCCGACCCGGTTCGCGCCAACGCTGGCGAGGCGATTGCGCAACTGCGCCGCGAGGGGCTGCGCGTCGTGATGCTGACCGGTGACAATCGCACCACCGCCGACGCGGTCGCACGTGCGGTCGGCGGGCTCGACGAAGTTCGTGCCGACCTCAAGCCCGAGGACAAGGCGCGGATCGTCAACGAACTCAAGGCCAGCGGCGCAAAAGTGGCGATGGCCGGCGACGGCATCAACGACGCCCCCGCGCTCGCCGCTGCCGACGTTGGCCTGGCCATGGGCACCGGCACCGATGTCGCGATCGAGAGCGCCGGCATGACCCTGACCCGCGGCGACCTCTCCGCCATCATCCGTGCGCGCAAGCTAGCCCACGCGACGATGCGCAATATCCGCCAGAATTTGTTCTTTTCATTCCTGTTCAACGGGATCGGCGTACCCGTCGCGGCTGGCGTACTTTATCCGGTCGCGGGAATCCTGCTTTCGCCGATGCTGGCGGGCGCGGCGATGGCGCTGTCGTCGTTCACCGTCGTGCTTAACGCGTTGCGGTTGAACACGGTCAAACTGTGAAAATTCATACCCTTTCAGAGACACTTCCGGGTGCCCGCTTCCCGGAAGGTTTACCCCACGCGGAATCTGGAGATGACGCATGAACAATATCAGGCTTCTCGCTGCCATCGCAGCGTTCGGAATCCTCGCGACGCCGGCGAATGCCCAGATGACCAACACCATGGGCAATTCCATGGGCGGCATGAGTAGTGGCTCGATGATGAAGGGCTCGATGAACAAAGACATGAGCAGCAAGATGCACTCAATGCCGATGAATCACATGAGGATGTCCAAAAAGACCATGGTCGCGTGTCACAAGATGTCGCATTCCCGCATGATGAAGAGTCGTCAGTGTCGCGGGATGATGATGCACGGAAAGATGATGAAGCACGGCATGTAAGCCTGGCTTGCCTGAAACGCTCCGGCTATCGCAGGCCGGGGCGTTTCAATTAATCGGTCAGCTGCCTTTGTGGCGAAAAGGCTGCTGTTTTAAGTAGACTCGAGACCCACGCCCCCGTCGATCATCTGTCGGCCGCACGCTACCTTCAAGAAAAGTTCGACGGCAAGCTCGCTATCGGTCGGGATCTCGTCATCGTCCGGGCAAGATTTTCATCGAAGGCACCGAGTTTGCGCGCGACGGCTCGCAGTCCGATTGCTTCTTGAAGATGGCGATACTCTCATAATCGGCGCTCGTCATGGCCGTCGCTTGGCGCCTGCGAAGGCATATCGGGCACCCGCTGTTCGCCGAGAAGTTCGTCCTTCCCGGCCGCTCGGACCTCGACGCGCGGTTGATCAGCGGTTCCGCGCTGTTCGGCATCGGCTGGGGCCTCGCCGGGGCTGTGCCCGGGCGCAGCGATCGCCTCGCTTGCCCTGGCTCCCGCCGCGGTCCGGCCGTTCGTTGTGACGATGCTTGCCGGCATGGCGATCCATCGCCTGCTGCCCCGCTCCACTCCATCCCTGATTCAAAAAGAACGGCGCTCGAAGGATCCCAGGTGACGCAAGACCTCTCAATTTCATCGGTCGCCCCAACTTCCCTGAGATTGAGGTCGATGTCCGTACTCCGCGTAGGTAGCGCTTGGGTCCTCGTGAGAGCCAGGGCTGCGCCGGCAGGAGTGAACGTGCGCGCGACATCACCAGCGCTGCCGCGTTACGTCAGCTACCTTGAGCGGGTATCAGCAGGCTTGAGTCACCGTAAGAGTAGAAACGGTATCCATTTTGAATGGCATGGGCGTAAGCCTCTTTCATAAGCTCAAGCCCCATGAGCGCGCTGACCAGCATGAACAGGGTCGATTTGGGCAGATGAAAATTGGTCATCAGGCCGTCGATCGCGCGAAATTGATAACCCGGCGTGATGAAGATCGCGGTGTCGCCTTCGAACGGGCGGATCACCCCGTCCTCACCGCAGGCGCTTTCGAGCAGCCGGAGCGAGGTGGTGCCCGCGGCGATGATCCGGCCCCCAGCGGCGCGCACTGCGTTGAGGCGCTCGGCGGTGGCGGAGTCGATGCGGCCCCATTCGGCGTGCATCTTGTGCGCGGCGGTGTCGTCGACCTTGACCGGCAGGAAGGTCCCCGCGCCGACGTGAAGCGTGAGCGTCTCGCGGCCGATCCCGGCGGCGTCGAGTGCCGCCAATAGCTGCGGCGTGAAGTGGAGCGAGGCGGTCGGGGCGGCGACCGCGCCGGGCTTGTCGGCGAACATCGTCTGGTAATCGGTTTCGTCAGCGGCGTCGGTGCCGCGCTTCGACGCGATGTAAGGCGGCAGCGGAATTCGCCCCGCCCGCTCCAGCAGGACTTCGACCGGCTCCTCTCCGAGAAAGGATAGAAGCAACGCGCCGTCGTCACCCTTCCCGACGACCTTCGCCGCGACCCCCTCGCCGAAATCGATGGTGTCGCCGACCCGGGCGCGGCGGGCGTTGC
>JANXUU010000038.1 GCA_025356055.1 Sphingomonas sp.
TCATCGGTCAATCGCTTGGCAAAGCCAGCCCGGCCCGCGCATGATGCGCGCGAGTGGCATCGGTCCACATCGTTGATCTCCGGCAGTTCTCGCAAAACCCCTGGATCAACGACCCGATCAGCCGTCAAGCTAACCAGATGACATGCATGAAGGTGTGCAGTTGTCTGCCGCTTTGCGCGATGATTTATCGCCTGCGGCATGGGCCAGTGCCTTTGGTGCGATCCGGTACGGAACGCTGCCGGCCGTGGCGATTGAAGACAGTAAAAATTCTTGGGCCAGCAAGCTTTGGGTTCCAGAACGAGCACTCAACAAGGCTCTTCGCCAAGCAAGAGCGGCTCCAATTCCGGCCGTAGAGATCGCCATGCGCGTAGCCGCCCCAATCATTGGAATGAACCAGGTCATGCTTGCCCGGATCGTCGACGCTGGAATGCTCCGCAAGGGTCCGAACGGAATTGCACTTCAAGAACTTGCTAACTTCCGTGAAATTTACATCGGTCCCGGTGAGATAGCTCGTTGGTTCAAATTATCCGGGCATCAGTTTGCCAATACGATGTCACGCGGCGGTGCATGGCCAGTGGGAAGCTTTCATCAAGCAAATCTTTGGTTGAAGGCCGAGGTCGAGCGTGTCTTCAAGATTGAGGCGAAGCGGAACCAAGCACTTTCGAGGCGATCATAGCGGAATTGGAATTGGCCTCTGCTCGGCGTATTGCCTGTTTCATATCGGGCGGCGATTAGCGTTCGCGTCACTCGAATTCCGCGCTCCCGATGGAAGACTGGACCGCCTTATGAGTAGGCCAGTCCAGCAAGGATTTCCGGCTCGCAAAATCATGCCCGGCTCCGCGGTTAGAGGTAAGGGTAAAGGCGGCTTAGCGCCCACTTGAGGCCGTACAGGTCGTTAAAGACCGCGCCCGTGAGCCGCCGTTCCTTCAGGCAGGCCGGGGTATCGACAAGTGCGAGGCGATGTCCGCGAAATGAGGAAGCGTGATGTTTGATGATGTCGGCAAAGAGCACGCGCGAGCCGTAATCAGCTATGTAGAGTTTTGCGATCGATTGCTATCCTTTATTAATCAACGCGCGGTCCAGCCGCCGTCGACGAGCAGGCTGGTACCGGTGATCATCGCAGCTGCGGGCGAGGCGAGATAGAGCACCGCGATGGCGACATCGCGCGTGGTTGCTAGCCGTCGGAGCGGGATCGAGTCGAGCACGAAGCGCTTGAACTCCGGGTCATCGAGCATCGGCTGAGTCATTGGGGTTTCGACGAACGTAGGGGCGACTGCATTGACCCGGATACCGTCCGGGGCAAGCTCGACCGCCATCGCCTTGGTTAGCCCTTCAAGGGCATGTTTGGTCATGCAATAAACGGTGCGGCGCGGGGAGCCGACGTGGCCCATTTGGCTAGTGATGTTGATGATCGATCCGCCGTTGCCGCTCGCGAGCATCGATCGGACGGCAGCTTGGGCGGTAAGATAAGCGGACCGGACGTTGAGGGCGAGCATCCGGTCGAGCAGTTCGGTCGGCACCTCGCTCATCGGCAACGGCTGGTTGGTCCCGGCATTATTGACGAGAATATCGAGTTGGGTCGCGGCGAGCTGATCGTGGAAGGTTGAGTCCCGGACATCGGCAACCCACGGCTCGACGCCGTCGATCCCGGCCAGATCATCGCCGCCCCGCGCGACCGCCAGAACACGCGCGCCGACGGCCGCCAACGCCTCCGCAATGGCGCGACCAATGCCGCGGCTAGCGCCAGTGACGACCGCGGTCTTGCCGGTGAGATCGAACAAATCGCGAAGATCGCCAACAGTCATTCGACTTGCCCCTTTGCATTCGAAGTCAATTGCGTTTAGCCGTGTTTGCGTAAGGTTCGCAACGGCGGTGGGAGACAGTCATGGCGCGGTGGTTGAAAGAGGGAATCGAGGAAGGAGCCGCCGCGACGGCCGATGTCGCGGTGCGGGCCACCGTCGAATCGATTCTGGCCGACATCGGCACGCGCGGCGACGTGGCGGTGCGCGCGCTTTCAGCCAAATTCGATAAATGGGAGCCAGACAGCTTTCGGTTGTCTGAGCAGGACATCGAGGCGTGCCTGGCGAAACTGACCAAACGGGACCTCGACGACATCGCCTTCGCCCAGGCGCAGGTCAAGAATTTCGCTCAGATCCAGCGCGAGTCGATGCAGGACGTCGAACGCGAGACGCTGCCTGGCGTGATACTCGGCCACCGTCACATCCCGGTCAACGCGGCGGGCTGCTATGTGCCAGGCGGCAAGTACCCGCTGCTCGCCTCGGCGCACATGAGCGTGATTACCGCCAAGGTCGCCGGCGTGTCGCGCGTCGTCACGTGCGCGCCGCCCTTTCACGGCGCTCCGGCGCCGGCGATCGTTGCTGCCCAGCATATGGCGGGTGCGGATGAGATCTACTGTCTCGGCGGGATCCAGGCGATCGGCGCGATGGCCATCGGTACCGAGACAGTCGCTCCGGTCGATATGCTGGTCGGGCCGGGCAACGCTTTCGTCGCCGAGGCCAAGCGCCAGTTGTTCGGCCGAGTCGGGATCGACCTTTTCGCCGGCCCGACCGAGACGCTGGTAATCGCCGACGACAGCGTCGACGGCGAATTGTGCGCGACTGACCTTCTTGGTCAGGCCGAGCACGGTCCCGACAGCCCGGCGATCCTGCTGACGACCTCGGAAGCGTTGGCCCGCGACACGGTGCGCGAGGTCGAGCGGCTGCTGAAGATCCTGCCGACGGCCGACATCGCGCGCAGGGCGTGGGACAAATATGGCCAAGTGATTGTCGCGGAAAGCGTTGAGGAAATGGTCCGGATAGCCGATGAGATCGCTTCCGAGCATGTCCAGGTGATGACTCGTGATCCTGATTATTTTCTCGAGCACATGACCAATTATGGCGCGCTGTTCCTAGGAGCCAAGACCAACGTCAGCTACGGCGACAAGGTGATCGGGACCAATCATACGCTGCCGACGCGCAAAGCCGCGCGCTATACCGGCGGGCTTTGGGTGGGCAAGTTCCTCAAAACCTGCACCTATCAGAAGGTGCTGACCGACGAGGCGAGCACGCTGGTCGGCGAATATTGCAGCCGGCTGTGTGCGCTTGAAGGGTTTGCCGGGCACGGCGAACAGGCTAATATTCGGGTGCGCCGGTATGGCGGACGGAATATACCCTATGCGGGGCGAGCCGAACCGCTCTTCGAGGTTGTGGATTAGGATGGCTAAGAAGGACGCTTCCGCGCGGGCTAGCGCGACGTCCTATGACGTCGCGCGCCGTGCCGGCGTGTCTCAATCAGCGGTGTCGCGCTGTTTTCGCCCCGGCGCAAGCGTTGCACCGGCGACCCGGGCGCGGATCATGGCGGTGGCGGGGGAACTCGGCTACCAGCCCAACGCGATTGCCCAGCAGCTGATCACGCGCCGATCGAACATGGTTGCGGTGGTTATCTCCAATCTCACCAATCTCTATTATCCAGAAGTGTTGGCCGAGATATCGCAGCGCTTGTCCGCGCGGGATATTCGCGTGCTGCTGTTCGCGCTCCAAACCGAATCCGATGTCGATGCGGTTCTCGACCAGATCTGGCGTTATCGTGTTGATGGGGCGATCGTCGCTGCGCGCCTGTCGACCGGGCAACTGCGTCAGTTTGCCGTGCGGCAAGTTCCACTCGTGCTCTATAATCGCATCGGCGAGGAAGAGCCGGTTGCTAGCGTCTGCTTCGATTCGACCGGCGGTGCGCGCCAGCTCGTTGCTGGACTGGTCGAGGCGCGCCATTGCCATTTCGGGATTATAGCCGGACCGGAAGACAGTTACGTCGGTGAAGAGCGGGTCCGTGCTGCGACCGACGAACTTCGCTCACACGGTTTCGAGCCGCTGCTGGTCCGCGGCCAGTTCGACTATGCCGGCGGCGACCGCGGCCTTCGCCAGCTGATGCTGATGTCCGACAGCAAGCTCGAAGCGGTGATCTGCGCCAACGACCTGATGGCAATCGGTGCGATCGACTGTGCGCGCCACGCTTTCAGCATTGCGGTGCCCGAGCGGCTGTCGGTGGTCGGCTTCGACGGAGTCGGTCCGGCGACCTGGGCCTCCTACCAGGTGACCACGGTGCGCCAGCCTGTACGGCGGATGGCCGAGGCGGCAATCGAGATGCTGCTCGAGCGGATCGAGCGTCCCGACCTACCACCCGAGAGGCGACTGTTTGGGGGCCAGTTGCTTCCGGGAAGTTCTGCCCGCCTCGGTCCGGCTTGATCCCGTGGCTTCTCTTCGCCGGCCATATGTGTGACGAGAGCATGTGGTCTGGGGTTGGCTTTCAGGGGCCAGTCGTCCACGCCGACATAACTCGCGATGACCGCGTCGAGGGCATGGCGCAGCGCGCGCTTGAAGCGGCCCCGCCGCGGTTCGTGGCGGTCGGTTTCTCGATGGGCGGGATTGCTGCGATCCAGCTAGCGAGGCTCGCCGGGGCGAGAATGGCGGGGCTGGTGCTGCTTGATACCAACCCCGGCGCCGACCTGCCCGAGCGGCAGGAAATGCGGCTGACGCAGCAGGATGCGGTTCGTGCCGGCCGGCTACGCGAGGTCGTCGCCGACGAACTCAAGCCCAATTACCTGGCCGAGGCCAACTGCGCGCGGCGCGACCTGCTTCATCAAACCATGGCGATGGCACTCGACCTCGGTCCCGACGTCTTCCTACGCCAGGTCGAGGCGTTACGCGTGCGTCCCGACAGCTGGCCGCTGCTCGGTGAAATCGTCGCGCCGGTACTTGCGGCGTGCGGCATCGAAGACCGGTTGTGCACCCCCGCGATGCATCGGAAGATCGCCGATCATGCGCCGCGCGGGGAGTGCGCCGTCATTGAGGGTGCTGGCCATCTCCTGCCACTCGAGCAGCCTGTGGCGCTCTCGCAGCTGCTTAAGAAATGGGCGCAGCGCCACCATCTGGAGTTAGAAGATGCCTGACCGGATCCTGACGACCCATGTCGGATCGTTGCCGCGACCAAACGACGTCGCCGAGCTGTTGTTCGCAAAGGAGCGCGGCGAACCAGTCGACGGGGCACTATTCGCCGATACGATGGAGCGAGCGGTCGACGCAGTCGTTGCGCGCCAGGCAGCGGTTGGGATAGACCTCGTCTCCGACGGCGAAATGTCGAAGATAAGCTATGCGACATACATAAAGGACCGCATCAGCGGCTTCGAGGGCGACTCACCGCGCACCCTGCCGGCCGATCTCGAGCAATTCCCGGCTTTTCTCCAGCGCCAGGCCAAGGGCGGCGGCACCCCGTCTTATCGCCGCCCGCGCTGCGTCGGGCCGATCGCTTCAGTCGATCTCCAGCCGCTGGTCGACGACATCGACCATCTGCGGGCTGCCGTTGCCAAACACCCGGCGGCGGGCACCTTCATGAACGCGGCCTCGCCGGGGGTTATCGCGCTGTTCCAGCCGAATGATCATTATGCGACGCAGGACGAGTATCTCGAGGCGCTCGCCGAGGCGATGCGACCCGAGTATGAAGCGATTTCGGCCGCAGGTTTCGTGCTCCAGCTCGACAGCCCTGACCTTGGGCTCGGGCGTCACATGATGTACAAGGAGCGCAGCGACTCCGAGTATCTCGGGCTGATCGAGCGCCATGTCGAAGTGCTCAACCATGCGCTCCGAAATGTTCCGCCAAGCCAAATGCGAATGCACGTTTGCTGGGGCAACTATGAGGGACCGCACCATTGCGATGTCGAGATGGGGACGATCCTGCCGGTGCTGATGAAGGCGCGGCCGCAGGGGCTATTGTTTGAGACCTCGAACCCGCGCCACCAGCATGACATCGACCATTTCGCCGAGCAGCGCGCGATCATCCCCGACGACAAGATGCTGATCCCCGGGGTGATCGATTCGACTACCAATTTCATCGAGCATCCGCGCGTTGTCGCCAATCGACTGGTAGCCTTCGCCAACCTGTTCGGGCGCGAACGGATCATCGCCGGCACCGACTGCGGCTTTTCCACCTTCGCCGGGTTCGGAGTGGTCGATCCCGAAATCGTGTGGGCCAAGCTCGGCGCGCTGGTCGACGGCGCGCGCTTCGCCAGCGACAGGCTGTGGCGGGCGGCGGCATGAGCTTTAAGGCGAGGCTCGCGGCGGGCGAACTGGTCATCGGGTGCTTCGTCAAGACACCTCATCCGGTGGTGGTCGAAGTGCTCGGCCTCAGTGAACTCGACTGCCTCGTGCTCGACGCCGAGCATGCCCCGTTCGACCGCGCCACGCTCGACGTCGCTATCCTCGCCGCGCGCGCGGCGGGCATGCCCGTGCTGGTCCGCCCGCCGACGGCGACACCCGAGCATATCCTCAACGCGCTCGACCTTGGCGCGAGCGGCGTGCTGCTGCCGCACCTCCGCTCGGCGGCCGAAGCCAAGGCGGCGGTCCGCGCCTGCTTCCATGGCCCGGGCGGGCGCGGCTACGCCGGTTCGTCTCGCGCGGCGGGCTATACCGCTCGCGGCATGGCGGGTGTCCGCGCCGATGCCCGCGACGTGGTGGTCATCGCCCAGATCGAGGATGTCGAGGCGCTCGCTGAGATCGATGCCATCGCCGCAGTTGAGGGGATCGACGCACTGTTCATCGGCCGCGCCGACCTGACCGTCGCGCTCGGCGCAGAGAATTCCGACGAGCCGGTGGTGATCGAGGCTGTCCGCGCGATCTGCCGCGCGGGCGCGAAGGCTGGCCGGACAACTGGGATGTTCCTCGCGCGAAACAGCGACGTGGGCGACTGGCGCAAGCAAGGGGTCAGCCTGTTCCTGCTGTCGAGCGACCATGATTTTCTGCTCAAGGGCGCCGCCGCGCTCGTCGGCGAAGCCCGACGCAGCTAGCGAATGATCGTTCGCAGCGGCCGGAAGCGGGTCGCCTCGAGCGCCAGCGTGTCGAGCAGCGTGTCGTCGCAGGATATCCGTTCGCCATCTAGGGTGAGGAGGCTGGAGCCGAACAGACGAGCGCGGACCCCACCGTCGTGGCCGAACAGGCGCCACAGGATAGCCACCCGCTCGCCGTCGCGCTCGACCCGGTCGAACAGCAGGGTCGCGTCGGGCAGGCGGGTAACGAGCTGCATGGCCCAGTGGCGTGCCTCGTCCGGCCCGCCCGCGAGCCTGTCGGGTCCGCTCCATTCGGCATCGGCCAGATAGAGGTTTGCGATTTCGTTGAAGCGGCGCCCATTCCAGACGCGATGAAGCCCGTCGAGCAGTGCCTGAGGCTCACCCTCGAACCAGCTCTTGGCGCCGGCGTCGAGCTGCCCGCGCCCCGAGCGCAGTTCGCCCAGCGGGGGTTGGACGGGAGACGCCATTCCATGACTCGCGGCGGCGATCTCGAGATTGTCGACCAGCGCGGTCGAATCGGCGATGATCGTCTCGCGCAGGATGCGATCGCCTTCGTGCTCGATCCAGCGATGCTGACGAAGGGTGCGCTCACCGGCGGTGAAAGTCACGCGGAGGACCGACGGAGTGAATGCTTCGACCTTTGCGGTGACGGTTTCCGCGAGCGTCGCGAGGCGCAGTTCATCGGCAATCACGGCGTCGCGACCGACAATAGCCCTGAGCGAATCCTCGCGCCTCGCGCGGTGGAGATAAGCTTCTTCGAGCCCGCCGAATGCGCCTTCATTGAGCGCGGCGGCAACGGTCTGGGCGAGACTCATAGTCCGCCTTCGATCTGGCGCAGAAGGGCGATCTCGTCGAACACCGTCCACTCCTCGGTGACGCGGCCGGCGCAGATGTGCCAATGGGTCACGCCAAGAATGTAGCAGTCACGACCCGATGGCGCACCGTACAGCGCAGGTCCTTCATGGATGCCGACGAGCTCCCAGCGCAGGGCGATGTCGATGCCGTCGGCGGTCGGCTGGGCGGCGACATGATCGGCGCGGACACGCGCGGCGCCGAAGCAGCCGAGCAGCGCGGCCCACCAACCGATCGCTTCGCCGTGTCCGAACAGCGACCGTCCGCCGGGCGCGTGGACGCGGACGTTCGGGAAGTGGGTCTCACGCAGCTGCGACAGGCGACGATGGTTGAGAATGCGGTTGACGAACGCAGCGGCCCACGCCTGCGGGTTCTGCTCCGGGGCCGGCCAAGGGCCATCCGGAAACGGGGTTTGCGGCTCAGCGCGGACACGGGCAAGGTGAGCCTGGCGCCATGGCGCGGGTTCGGACGACGCACGGCGATCGGCCTCAGCCTGGTCGCGCGCGACCGCCACCGGGTCGAGCCCGAGCTGCCAAACGATATGACTATTATCGCGCACCAGCCATTCGTCGACGATGCGATTTTCGCGGCACAGGCAATCGGCGATGGTGGTGAAGGCGACGCGGCGGCCAGTCGCTGGGCCCAGTTCGGAGCCGCCCCAGTTGGTACCGGTGCTGGTGATGCGGTGGCTCGACAAATAGCCATCGCGTTCGTTACCCGACCAGATCACCGCTTCGCCAACCAGGGTTCGGTCAGGAAAGCCGCCAAGCGTGCGCAGCGTGCCGTCGATCACCTCAGACAGACCGTTTGCTTCGCCCGACATGAGATGAATCGGACAGTCGTCGGCGTAATGCGTTTCGATCAGGCCGATGTCCTTCTGCTCCCAGATGCGATGGGTGCAGCGAAGAATATAGTCGACGATGTCGGAATAGTCGGAATCGAACCCGCTCAGCGGTTGGCGGCGGTCGCCCTGCGGCGCGAGGATCGCCCCGATGTCGCGCCCGGCAACCGCGGGAATCATGCGCGCCGCAAGACCGGCAACCTATCGCCGCCCCGGACGACGAAGGCGGTCGTCGTTTCGCCCGCGCGCCAGCCGCGCGCAATGCCTTCGGGGACTGAGAACGTGTCGCCGCGATCCATTTGCAACGCGCTGCCTCCCGCCAGACAGTCGAGTTCGCCGGCATGAACGAACCACACTTCCTTTTCGGCGTGCGAGTAGGCCGCGATGGTTGCGCCCTTATCGAAGGTCACGCGCGAGACGGTAAAGCCATGCGGCCAATCAATCTGCGCGTTGGGGGCGATCAGCAGACGCTCGTCGACTCCCGCGCCGCACAGCGGACCTGCGGGCTGACCGGGAATGTCGTCGGGCGCAACGATGCAGCGAGCAAGCGCGCCCGCGTCCGGTTGTCCGAGCGCCGCGACCTGCTCGGCCGTTGTCCGCGGCATGGGAGTTGCACCGTCGGGCAGCGGATCTTCGTTCGCGCCATCGAACAGGCTCCCGTCGGCCATCAGCACCAGGCCAAAGTTCTTGGCCATGTCGAAGACTTCCGGCGCCCATAGCACATGGCCTGGATCGTCGCTGCCAAGCGCCACCCACAGGAAACCAATCTTATTGCCGACATTGGTGAATCCGCGAAACAATTGACTTGGCACCGACGCGACCGCCCCCGGATCAGCCGCGAGCTTGACCTCGCCCTTCTCACCGAAGTTGAGTGTCCACTCGCCCGAGTGAACTACGAACACTTCTGCTGTGTCGTGGCTGTGTTGCGAATTGATGCAATTGGGGGGCTGGCGCGCGGCACCGATGTTGAAGCCGTGGGGCTCGCTGATGTGAACAAACTGTTCAGGGTTTTCGGAAACGCCCGGCCCGATGATGGTGAAATTTTCCTTGTCCTCGGAACCCGGATTGCGGGTGTCGATGAAGGCGTTGCGGCATGGTACAAGATCGCCATATCGAACAAGGCGCTGGCGCAATTCGTCGAGGCTCCATTGACGGGAAACCACGCTCATCTCGATCATTCCACGTCCTCTGCCTCACACAAGATGAAGCGAACCTAATCCCATTGCATTCGAAGTCAACGGTGCTAGGTTCGATTTTCGGAGGAATCATGGCAGACCGATTGCTGGAGACAAAGCGTCGCTATTGGCACCGGATCGATGACCGACGGATGCTGGGCAACGGCGGCGCCGAGCGATTGTGCGATGAGTTGTTTGCGCCCGAAGTGCGCTTTTTCGGCCCGCATCCGATCAACGATCTTTCGGGCCGCGACGCGCTCAAGGAGCGGCTGTGGCGGCCGTTGCTCGCCAGTTTTCCTGACCTCGAACGCCGCACCGACATTCTGCTCGTTGGCGAGTTCAATGACGGCATCTGGCTGTCCAGCACTGGCTATTTCGTCGGCACGTTCAAGGCCGACTGGCTCGGCATTCCGGCAACCCGCAAGCCGACCTGGCTGCGTTACGGCTGGTTCGACCGGGTCAAGGACGGCCAGGTTTGCGAATCCTATGTGATCCTCGATATCCCGTCAGTGATGATGCAGGCCGGGGTATGGCCACTGTCGCCGCCACTCGGGCTCGACACATTGGCACCGGGACCTGCGACACGCGATGGCGTCGATCTTCACTCGATGGATGCGGCCGGCGCGGAGAAGAGCAAGACGCTGGTCGAGGCGATGATTGCCGGGCTGATGCGTTATGACGGTCAGAATCTTCCCAGCATGGGCATGATCCGCTTCTGGACCGAGCGTTTTCAGTGGTATGGCCCGGCGCCGATCGGCACGGTGCGTGGTCACCAGGATTATGAGCGCGGCCACCAGCGGCCGTTTCTCAACGCCTTCCCCGATCGCGTCGGCGGTGACCATAAATGCCGCATCGGCGATAGTGCCTATGTCGCCTCTACGGGCTGGCCGTCCATCCGCGCGACGCACAGCGGCGGCGGCTGGCTTGGGCTCGCGCCGACGGGTCGGCGGATTTCGATGCGGGTGATGGATTTCTGGCGAAGGGAAGAGGCGATGCTGGCCGAGAACTGGGTATTCATCGATCTTCCCGACCTCCTGCGGCAGATGGATGTCGACGTTTTCGCCCGGATGGGCGAGCTGCGCGCGGTCCGCTGAGTTGGCGGCGCAAGACATGGTGCGCGCTGAGGATCTTCCGCTCGGTCGGCGCGTCGCCGCCTTTGCCTTCATCGCGATAGCCTATTTCTTCTATGCGTGGTCATTCAACACGGTCGACGTGTTGCGACCGTATATCGCGCAGGATCTTCATCTTGATCGACAGCAGGTCAGCTATCTCTATTCGTTCCAGGCGGTCGGCGCGCTTCTCGGAGCATTCGTCAATGCACAACTGGCTGATCGTTTCGGGCGGCGCAATGCGCTGTTCCTGCTGATGGTCGCCTATGGGCTTTCGCTGGCCAGCGGTGCGTTGGTGACTAACCTGGCGCAGGTACTCGCCCAACGTTTTGTACTCGGTTATTTCACCGGTTCTATGTTCGCCATCGCGGTGGGGCTCTACCCGGGGCTGTTTGAGCAGCGCCGACGCGGCATGCTCGCCGGAATCCTCCTGTCTTCGTATAATCTAGCCGTGACGGTGCAGGGCGAGGCTGGCCGCTATTTCCTTGATCGCGACTGGAAGATACTGCTGTGGGCCGGACTTATCCCGGTCGTTCTCGCGCCGCTCGCATTTCTGTTCGTGCCCAACGATCGCAAGCTCATCCCTTGGGGCGGCGAGTTGCCCGGCAAGCTCGCTAAATTGCCTGTTTCCGAACTGTTTCAGCGCGAGTTTCGCTCACGTACCTTGCTGGTGATCGGTATGACCGGGCTCAATTTCCTCGCCTACCAAGCGTTCAACGGTTGGCACACGACCTACCTTAAGGACACGCTCCACCTGACCGGCGATTCGATCGGCGCTATCGTTGGCGCTCTGTTCTTTGGCGCACTGGTCGGCAGCTTTGGCTGGGGACTCGTCGCCGATCGCCTCGGTCGGCGGTTCGAAGCGATTGGCTTCCTCGGCGCCGCAGTGATTATCGTCTTCTATCTGGTTGTCCCGCTGACCGTAGGCCAACGCCAAATCGCCATTTTTCTTTATGGTCTCTGCTACTCGTCGAGCGTGGTTTGGGGGCCTTGGCTCGCCGAACTTTATCCAACGCATCTGCGCGCCACCGCCGGATCATTGTTCAACTATGGACGGATTTTCAGCTTCGCCGCGCCGCCGCTGACTGCGGCGTTGTCAGCCGGGATCGGACTGCCGCTAACGATGGCCATCGGCGCGCCTGTATTCGTCGCGGCCGCCTTTATCTGGTCCCGCCTTCCGGAAACGTTGGCGAGACGAACTCTGTTAGTAGGCTAGCCGGGTTTGGTGCGGGGTTACAACATCCCTCACAAAACACGCGTTGACTTCGAAATCATTTGCATTCGAAGTCAACATGTGAGAAATGCCCACTTGAGCTGAGAAGGGGACTCGCATGAACGTAAAAAACTGGGCGCTGGTCAGCACCGCCCTCGTCGGTCTGGCTACACCTGCTGTCGCGCAGCAGGGCTCCGGCTCCTCGTCGAGCGCGGCGACGAGCACCGCAACCCCGGCAGCGAACGCCGATCAGGGCCTCGCTGACATTGTGGTCACTGCCCAGCGCAAGGAAGAAAACCTCCAGAACGTTCCGTTGTCGGTCACCGCGATCAGCGGGGACTCGCTCGCCAAGCACGACATTCGCGACCTGTCTCGTGTGGAAGTACTCACTCCTGGCTTTTCGTTCGGCCGCTCGGGTTCCGATGCAAGGCCGGCGATCCGCGGTGTGCGCACAGAAAACGTCGCCGCCTCGGGGGATCCGTCGATCGGCTTCTACGTCGACAATATCTATCAAAGCCGCGCCGCCCAAGCCAACGTGCCGTTTGTCGACGTCGAGCGCGTCGAGGTCCAGCGGGGACCGCAGGGCACGCTCTATGGCCGCAACACATTCGGCGGCAACATTACGCTGAGCTCGGCTGCGCCGACCAGCAAGCTCGGCGCGGGCGTAAATATCATCGGCGGCAGCTATGACCGCCGGCACATCGATGGATTCGTCAACGTGCCCGTCGCCCAGGGCATTGCCTTTCGTTTCGCCGGCTTGCGAGAAAAGATGGATGGCTACGTCAAAGGCATAGACCGCGCCCACGATATCTATGATCGCGATACGACCTATCTTCGCGCCGGGCTCAAGATCGCCCCGACGGGCAGCGGGTTCAAGGCACTGCTTCGCTACAGCTACTGGACCGAGAAGGGCACCGGCGGCGGCGCGTTCGGCTATCGCGTCGGCGGTATCTATGTGAACCCGACGACGGGCGCGAACGATATCAACGGCGTGCCGCTGCTGATTAACCCCAAGGCGAAGGACGGCATTCCCGACGTCGCCGGCATCGACAAGGGTTTCCCGATTGTCGGTGGCCCGCTTTATTATCCGGGCAACGTTGTCCTCAAGCAGCGGGTGAAGCAGCACCAATTGAGCGCCAACCTGTCGTACGAGCTGGGTCCGGTCATTCTTCGCTCAATCACCGGATACACCGACTTCAAGGCATTTCGGAATGCCGACAATGACTTCTCGCCGCGCGTGACGAGCTTCGACGCCCAAGATGACGCGCTCCACACGCTCAGCCAAGAATTTCAGATCGCGTCGGCGGGGGAGCAGCGCTTCTCCTATATCCTCGGTGCTTATTATCTGCGCGATAACATTTACAAGGCCGACTTCTTCAATCGTCCGGAGGCAAACCCCAACGGCACCGCTACCAACGCGCATCCGCTAATCAAGAGCTACGCGGCGTTCGGCCAAGCGTCTTATTGGCTCGTGCCACGCGTGCTGCGTCTAACCGGCGGCGTTCGTTACACGACAGACAAAAAGCGCATTACTCGCGACGTCGCGACGATCGCCAACGGCGAGATCACCGCGATCAATCCGGCGATTAACTCAGTTACGGGGCAGCCGTTCACGCCGCTGCAGTTCAAGTTCAAGAAAGCCACGTGGCGGGTCAACGCCGAATATCACCCGGCTGAGCGCAGCATGCTCTATGCCACAGTGTCGACTGGCTTCCGGTCGGGCGGGTTTAACTCGGGCGCCTTCACCAATCCATCGATTCCTGGCTCGTTCGCGCCGGAGACCGTCACAGCTTATGAAATTGGGTCGAAAAACCGCTTTCTTGACAACACACTTCAGGTCAACCTCTCGGCCTATCTCAACGACTTTAAGAGCTTGCAGGTGCAGAATCAGTTCCTGATCCCTGGCTCGATCCCTGGCTCCTTCACTACCAGCTCGGCGATTCTTAACGCCGCCACGGAGCGCGCCAAGGGGATTGAACTCGAGGTGGTCGCCGAACCGGTGCGCGGGCTGAATCTGTCGGGATCGGCAACAATCATGAGTGCGAAATATCGCAATTATACCGGTGCCCCGGCTCCGGCTCTCTACACGACGCCGCCAGTCACACCGACCAATCCCAAGGGCGGGTTCGACCTTAGCGGCAACCGCGTGCCCTACCAGCCGAAGTACAAGCTGACCGGATCGGCCAGCTATGATTTCGATCTGGGCAACAGCGGCAAGATCACGCCGCAGGCGACCGTACTGGTGTCGGGAAGCTACTATCTGACCGACTTCAACAAAGCGCTCGATTATCAGAAAGGCTTCACCAAGCTCGACCTCAGCCTCGGCTGGACGTCGGCTGACGAGCGTTTCAACGTGAGCGCTTTCGCCACCAACATTGGCAACAAGATTACACTTAACCGCGCCACCTTCGGCTCGGGGGGCCTTAACCAGAACTATGACGCGCCGCGCATGTATGGCGTCCGCGCCGGCGCAAGGTTCTGATCCGGTTCAGGCAGCGGGCGACTGCTACCAGTCTGCGGCCCCTCGCCAGCGATAGAGAAACGCGGTAGCTCGCCGGCTTATCGGGAGTTGGGCCTTGCCGCATAGCGTATTCGACTTGTTCAAGATTGGCGTCGGGCCGTCCTCGTCACACACCATGGGACCGATGTCGGCGGCTTGTGCCTTCACCGAAGGATTGCGCGACCATCGTCAGCTTGCGGATACGGCGCGTGTCACCGCCGAACTTTATGGCTCTCTCGCCCTGACCGGCAAGGGGCACGCTAGCGACCGGGCGGTCTTGATCGGCCTGTCTGGCAAGCGTCCCGACGGCATCTGCCCCGACGAGGCGGAGGCAATTGTCGTAGCGGTGCGGAGCACGGTGCGTCTACGCCTTGGCGGCGAGGTCGAGATCGACTTCGACGAGGTGCGCGACCTGCTATTCCACCAACGCGAGCGCCTGCCTTTTCATTCAAACGGCATGCGCTTCACCGCCTACGACGACGTCGGTGCGGAACTCACCAGCGGAACCTGGTACTCCGTTGGCGGCGGCGCGATCGTGGCGACAGCGAGATCAGCGGCAACGCCGCGCCGGCCGGGCTCGAAAGCGACGTACCGTTCCCTTTCCACTCAGGCGAACAGCTGCTTGAACGCGCCGCGACGGCGGGGATCGGCCTTGCCGAGCTGGCGCTTGCCAACGAAGTCGCGCGCATGCCTGAGGCGGAAGTGCGCGAACGGCTCGTCGAGATACGCCAAGCGATGTCAGATTGTATTGACCGCGGCATGAAGCGTCCGGGGATTCTGCCGGGCGGGCTTAACGTTCGTCGCCGGGCGCCTGACATCCTCGCCAAACTGATGGAGCGGCAGGAGCGATCGCTGGCGGATCCGCTGACGGTGCTCGACTGGGTCAATTTGTGGGCGCTAGCGGTCAATGAAGAGAATGCGGCGGGCGGACGGGTCGTGACGGCGCCTACCAACGGCGCGGCCGGAATCGTGCCCGCGGTGCTGCGCTATTATGAGCGGTTCGTACCCCAGGCGACCAACGACGGGGGGTGCGCTTCCTGTTGACGGCGGGAGCGATCGGTTCGCTGTTCAAGGAAAATGCTTCGATCTCGGGCGCCGAGGTGGGTTGCCAAGGCGAGGTCGGTGTTGCCTGCTCGATGGCCGCAGCCGGTCTTACCGCCGCCCTTGGCGGGAGCAACGGCCAAGTCGAGAATGCCGCAGAAATCGGTATGGAGCATAACCTCGGCCTGACCTGCGACCCGGTCGGCGGCCTGGTCCAGGTTCCGTGCATTGAGCGCAACGCGGTCGGCGCGATCAAGGCGATCGAGGCGT
The DNA here is from genome assembly GCA_025356055.1 of Sphingomonas sp. Lineage (GTDB taxonomy): Bacteria > Pseudomonadota > Alphaproteobacteria > Sphingomonadales > Sphingomonadaceae > Sphingomicrobium. Next base: position 15,837 of record JANXUU010000038.1, read on the forward strand.
CACGGCTGGCACTGCTCGGCGACGGCACCCACCGCGTCAGCCTCGACCAGGTGATTGAAACGATGCGTCGCACCGGGGCGGATATGAGCAGCAAATATAAGGAAACCGCGTTGGGCGGTTTGGCCGTCAACGTTGTTGCGTGCTGACAAGTTGGATGCCGCGCACAAATCGATATTAATTCACCCATTATCGCCGATCATTTTCGGTTGAATGGGGATACGGTTTGTCGGCTGAAGGACGTCCGCTTACGTGGCATTCCCACGGTTAAGCAGCCGGACTCTTTCCGTTTAGAGTTTCGCACGCCGCTTGGCGTCGGAAAGTCGGCGATGCCCGAACCCGCGGGCCGCGTGTGCTGGTCTATGGGAATTGGGCTTTAGGTAGTTGCGGGGGCTGATCGACGCTGCTGATATGCCGACGGATTTGTGAGCGGGCGGTCTGCTTTTGGACGGCGATGATGTTGCGTAAATACGGACCGTCCGACTTTGGTTAGCATTGTTCCGCTTTTGCGCCGGTTCGACGCAGTATTTGCCGTTCCCCGAAGCATGAGTGCTGCGGGGTTTGTCGGGGTTGAGCCGTGCCGGGTCAAAGCGAGTGGATCCCGGATGACGCGCTGGAAATCGGCGGGGCGCGGGGCTGATAGCGGCGTTCGATGATCTCGATGATGATCATCTGGCCGCCGCAGTATGGGCACGGCTGTCGGGCATCCGTCGGTTCGACGGGCACGGCATCGGCGGCAGGCGGTGCGACGGCGAGCAGCTGCCGGGCCCGTTCGAGATTATCCTTGCGTGTCCCGCTGGCGAGCAGGCCATAGTGGCGGATGCGGTGGAAGCCCTTGGGCAAGGCGTGCAGCAGGGATCGGCGGATGAACTCGTCGGCGGTGAGTGTCATCACCTGCTTCTGATCGGTGCCGCTACGGCGATAGTCCTTATAGCCGAAGGTGACGCCCGCCTCGTCGAAGCGGGTCAGGCGGCTGTTCGAGATGGCAACACGGTGGGTATAGCGCGGGAGGCAGGCCAGCACCGCTCCGGGTCCTGCGAACGGCGGCTTGGCATAGACGACCCAGCGGTTTTTGCGGACTGGCGACAGGTGCTGCAGGAACGCCCGTCGCTCGGCGAGATGTGCCATGCTGTCGAAGAAACCAAGCTGCCCGGCATCGTAGAGGGCGAGCATTCGGGTCAGGAACAGGCGGCGGAAGAGGGCACCGAGCACGCGCACCGGTAGGAGAAACGCGGGTTGCGACAATATCCAGCGTGTCCCGTCGAGCGAGATGCCGCCGCCGGGAACGATCATGTGGATGTGCGGATGATGAGTCAGTGCCGAGCCCCAAGTGTGGAGCACGGCCGTGACACCGATCCGCGCGCCAAGATGCTTCGGGTCGGCCGCGATGATCTGCATCGTGTCGGACGCCGCGCGGAACAGCATGTCGTGGACCAGCGCCTTGTTCTGGAGCGCGATGGTGCCGATCTCGGCTGGGAGCGTAAACACGACGTGGAAGTAACCGACCGGCAGCAGGTCGGCCTCGCGCGTCGCGAGCCGGCTGCGCGCGGCCGCGCCCTGGCATTTGGGGCAGTGCCGGTTACGGCAGCTGTTATAGGCGATCCGCCAATGCCCGCAGTCGGTGCCGATACGCAGGCCCTGCGACACGGAAGATGTCGGCGACCTCGATGGAGGACCCATCCCGGCTCAGCCGCCGGCTGTTCTCCCATCACAGATCATCAGCTTGTCGAGCGGGCTGGTCACCGCCCGCATCGTCTTGGTCGCTACCTGGGTGTAAAAGGCGGTCGTGTTGAGCTTGGCATGGCCGAGCAGCGCCTGGATGACGCGGATATCGACTCCGTCCTCGAGCAGATGCGTGGCGAAGCTGTGCCGCAAGGTGTGTGGCCCGACCCGCTTGGTGATGTCGGCCGCCTCAGCCGCTTCGACAACGACGCGATACAGCTGCCGCGTGCTGATCGGCACCATCGCGTTCTGGCCT
>JANXUU010000141.1 GCA_025356055.1 Sphingomonas sp.
TGCTCGACCGGATCGTGCCGGTCGAGGATGCCGATGTGTCGGACGCCTTGGCCAAGTCGCTAACCAAGCAGGGGATCGAGATCCTCACCGGGGCCGGGGTCGAGAGTCTCAAGCCTGACGCAACCGGGATCGCGGCGACGATCAAGACCGCCGACGGGAAATCCGCCGAGCGCCGCTTCTCGCACTGTATCGTCGCGGTGGGGATCGTCCCCAACACCGAGAATATTGGGCTGGAAGCGCTCGGCATCACGACCGATCGTGGCTTCTTGAAGACCGACCCGATGTGCCGTACCAACGTCCCCGGCGTCTGGGCGATCGGCGACATCACCGCGCCGCCATGGCTGGCGCACAAGGCGAGCCACGAGGGGGTCATCGCCGCCGAAGCGATCGCGCAGGCGCTTGGCAACAAAGACGTCCACCCGCACGCGATGGACCCGCTCAACATCCCCGGCTGCACTTACTGCCACCCGCAGATCGCCAGCGTCGGGCTGACCGAGGCGAAGGCGAAGGAAGCGGGGCACGAAGTCCGCGTCGGGAAGTTCCCGGCGATCGGCAACGGCAAGGCAATCGCGCTCGGCGAGGTCGAGGGGTTCGTCAAGACCGTGTTCGACGCCAAGACCGGCGAGCTGCTCGGCGCGCATATGATCGGCGCCGAAGTGACCGAACTGATCCAGGGTTATACCATCGGCAAGACCGCCGAGTTGGTCGAGACCGACTTCATGCAGACCGTCTTCCCGCACCCGACGGTGAGCGAGATGATGCACGAGAGCGTGCTTGGCGCATATGGGAAGGCGATCCATATCTGAGCTTCGCCGGCACGCGCCGCCGTCTGGAGGCGCGCGCGTGGCGCTGCTCGCCGTCGTGCTGCTGCTTGCTGTGGCGTCGTTCGCCGCGCTGTGGCCGGGCTATGCGCTCTACGACACGGTCGGGCAGTATAAACAGGCCTTGAGCGGCGAGTTTGACGACTGGCACCCGCCCGTCATGGCGCGACTGTGGGCCGTATTGCACGGGCGGCTCGGCGGGACGACCGAGCCGATGCTGGTGGTGCAGCTGGGAGGATATTGGCTCGGCTTCGGGCTGATCGCGGAGGGGCTTGCGGCGAGCGGGCGGTGGCGGTCGGCCGTCGCGGTGCTCGTGCTCGCGGCTTCGCCCTTGCTGCTCGGGTGGCAGGGAGCGATCCTGAAGGATGCGCAGATGCTCGGCGCGCTGATCGCAGGGGTGGGGATCGTCACCGCCTATGCGCTGCGCGACCGGCGGATCCCGGTGGTCGTCGCGGTCTTGGTGATGGGCCTGTTTGGCTATGCGTTGCTGGTGCGCGCGAATGCGGTGTTCGCGGTCGTCCCGCTGGCCGTGCTGCTCGCGCCGCGTCCGGTCGGGCTGGTTGGCAAGTTGGTGACGATTGCGGTGCTGAGCCTGGCCGTGATCGCCGCCGAGCCGTGGATCAACCATCGCCTGTTCCATGCCTGGCCGACCGGAGTTGAGAAGACCCAGCCGCTTTACGATCTTGCCGCGATTGGCGTGCGCGAGCCGAATGGAAGCCCGTTCACCTCCGCCGAGCTTGCGGCATTTCGCAGGAAGGGGTGCATAAAGGCCTATTTCTGGGACCCGCTTGGGGACGAGGTGGCTTGCGGCAAGCAGGTCGCCCGATTGCAGGCGGAGGAGCCGGGCATTCTTTACCGGCTGTGGGCGCGGGCGATCGCGGCGCATCCCGCGGTTTATGCCGAGCACCGGCTCGCGCATTGGAATTCGACCGAGCGCTGGCTGGTGCCGCCGGGGCGGATCGGGGCCGAGCCGCCGACTACGTCCACCCAGAACGGCGTCGGGCTGGTTGCGCCGACATCACGGTGGGCGTCGGTGATCGGGTCGGCCGGGGCGGCCGAAGCGGGCAGTCCCCTCGGCTGGCCGATCGTCTGGACATTCCTGGCGCTGGCCGTCGCGCCGTTTGCCTGGGCCCGCCGCAACGAGCCCGCCGCTGGTCTGGCTGTCGCGCTCGCGGGGTCGGCAATCGGGATGGAGGCGAGCTTCCTTGTGGTGAGCATTGCGTCGGACCTGCGCTATCACCTGTGGCCGATGGCGGCGAGCGGACTGGCGCTGACCCTGTTGGCCGGGGGGACGCCGATCGGACGAGGAGCCCGTGTCGTCGCGCTGGCCCTCGGCTCGATCGTCGCTGCCGGAATCTACGCCCGCTCGACGCTCCCTACCGCGCCGACGACCTATCGCGCGATGATCGATACGAGGACTGGCTAGGCGCGCGATAATCGCTATTCACCGCCACTGATCACAGGGAGTCTTTATGCGCCGTCTCGCCCTTGCCGTGCTGCTTGCCGCCACCTCGGTTGCCGCCCATTCCGCCAGCGTTGTCACCGCCGACCGCTATCTCGAAGTCGCGACCGGCCGCTACATCGAGCATCCGGCGATCTTCGTCGGGGACGACGGCCGCATCACCGGTATCGCCGACGCGCGCACGATCCGCATCGCCGACACCGTCAAGCACATCGACCTGCCCGGCGCGACGCTGCTTCCCGGGCTGATCGACATGCATGTGCATTTGACCAGTCTCGCCGAAATCGGCGGTTATCGCGGCTATGAATATACCGACGCTTTCTGGACTGCGGTCGGCGCCGCCAATGCGAAGAAGACCCTCGACGCGGGTTTCACCACGGTGCGCAACGTGGGCTCCGAAGGGTTTGCCGACGTCGGGCTGCGGGAGGCGATCGACGGCGGTTATCTCGAGGGGCCGCGCATCGTAACCGCGACCTATGCGATCGGCGCGACGGCCGGCCACTGCGACGACAACCAGCTGCCGCCATCGCTCGACCGGCGCGGTGCCTCGGTCATCTCGGGTCCGCAGGAAGCGCGAGAGAAGGTGCGCTGGTTGAAGAAATATGGCGCGCAGCTGATCAAGATCTGCGCCACTGGCGGGGTCTTCTCGAAGGGCGACGCGCCGGGTGCGCAGCAGCTCGCCGCCGACGAGATCCGCGCGATCACGGACGAGGCGCACGCGCTGGGGATGAAAGTCGCCGCGCACGCCCATGGCGACGCCGGCATTCGCGCCAGCATCGACAATGGCGTCGATACCATCGAGCATGCCAGCCTCGCCAGCGACGCGACCATCGCCGATGCCAAGGCGCACGGCACCTGGTTCGACATGGATATCTACAACGACGACTATATCCTCGCCACGGGCACCTCGAACGGCACCAGCCAGGAAAGCATCGACAAGGAAAAGGCGATCGGCCTGAAACAGCGCCAAACCTTCCAGCGCGCGGTGAGGGCCGGGGTGAAGATGTTGTTCGGCACCGATGCCGGCGTCTATCCGCATGGCCAGAACGCGCGCCAGTTCGCCAAGGAAGTCGAATGGGGCATGACTCCGCTCCAGGCAATCCAGTCGGCAACGCTTAGCGCTGGACAGGCGCTCGATCGGGTCGGCGATGTGGGCCAGATCGCAGTCGGGCGGTTCGGTGACTTTGTCGCCGTCGCCGGCGATCCGCTGCAGGATGTCCGCTTGCTCGAGAAGCCGACGGCGGTGGTGAAGGGCGGCAAGCTCGTCGAACGCGCCGCGACGCAGTGATCGGAACGGCTGGTAATTCCGCGCATTGCGGTGATCGATGAGTAGCGGGGGCCATAATAATCGCACGCTGTGGATCGCGCTGGCCGCCAACCTCGGCATCGCGGTGTCGAAATTCGTTGCCGCCGCTTTCACCGGCTCGTCGGCGATGCTCACCGAGGGCGTCCACAGCCTGGTCGACAGCGCCAACCAGCTGCTGTTGATCTGGGGACGCAGGGCTTCGCGCCGTGTGCCCGACAAGACGCATCCCTTTGGCTATGGCCGCGAATTGTATTTCTGGAGCTTCGTGGTTGCCGTGATGGTGTTCGCGCTAGGCGCGGGGGTGTCGATCTACGAAGGCATCGTTCACATCAGCAACCCCGAGCCAGCGGTGTCGCCAATCGTCGCCTACGTTGTGCTGCTCCTCGCCTTCCTGCTCGAAGGCGGGTCAACTTTCTCGGCGTTCAAGGAGTTTCGCGAGGCCAAGGGGCAATTGGGCTGGTTTGAGGCGGTCAAGCGGTCGAAGGACCCGCCGACCTTCATTGTCCTGCTTGAGAACGGCGCGGCAATGTTCGGGATCATCATTGCCGCGGTCGGACTGGCGCTCAGCCAGCTGACCGGGGACCCGCGCTTTGACGGTGCGGCGTCGATCATCATCGGTGCGATTCTTGGCTTCACGGCATGGGTGCTTGCGGTCGAATCGAAGCAGTTGCTGATCGGTGAAAGCGCCGGGCGCGACACCATCGAGGGGTTGCGCGGACTTGCCGTTGGGCGTCCCGGGATCACCGGGGTGGGTGAAGTGCTGACGGTGCACAGCTCGCCCGATCAGATAACCGCGATGATGTCCGTTGATTTTGATGACGGCATTTCGGCGCGAGAAGTCGAGGACATCGTGGCCGCGATCGAGGAGGAGGCGTGCCGCAAATGGCCCCTGGTCAAGCGGCTGTACGTTCGGCCGCAGCGCGGCGCGGGGACCAGCGCGCAGCCGGACACGCTGATGATTTGAGGAACGCAGGAGCCTGAATGCGCGTTGCGGCGGGGCCAGTCAGAAAAAGGATCTTTCCATGCGTTCAACGTCATTGATCACCGCCGTCAGCCTTGGCCTCGCGCTCGCCGCGTGCGGCAAGAAGAATGACGAGACCGTCACCACGACCAACGATACGACAATGACGACCAATGCCGACATGAACGCCTCGGGCACTAAGGGCGCAGCCGCCACGGCGATGCCCGCTCAAGCCTTCACCGACGCCGCTGCCGCCACCGACATGTTCGAAATTCAAAGCGGCAAGCTCGCCGAGACGATGGCCACCTCGGCATCGCTGAAATCGATGGCCAAGATGCTCGTTGCCGACCACACCAAATCAAGCGATATGCTGAAAGCAGCGGCGAAGAAGACCAGCCCGATGGTAGCGCTGCCGATGACGCTCCCCGCCGACTTGAAAGCCAAGCTCGATGCACTCAAGGCAGCAAAGGGCGCGGACTTTGACAAGCAGTATATGGATCAGCAGATGGACGGTCACAAGGCTGCCCTCGAGATGCTGAAGGCTTATTCGACGGGCGGCGATCAGGCTTCACTCAAGCAATTCGCGACCAGTGCGATCTCTGTTGTGCAGGGCCACCTTGACAAGATGATGGCGATGGCAAAGTAGCCTCGCTTCATTTCGCCGCAACCTCCTGCTCGTTCACAGGTTGAGCGAGCAGGAAGCGGAGGATTGGATGAAGGGTTTTTGCGACAATATCGAGCAGCGGACAATCGCCAACGACGACTTTCGCCGCGTGCTCTACACCGGACACCATCTTCAGTTGGTGCTGATGACGCTTCAGCCAGGCGACGAGATCGGTTCCGAAATCCACGACGACCGTGACCAGTTCTTTCGTGTCGAGGAAGGCGAGGGTGCGATCGACATCGACGGGGTCGCCAACGCGGTCAGCGATGATTTCGCCGTGATCGTTCCGGCCGGCGCGCGCCACAATGTTCGCAACACCGGCGACAGGCCACTTCGGCTCTACACTATTTACGGCCCGCCAGAGCATCTCGATGGCATAGTCCAGGCAACCAAGGCCGAAGCCGACGCGCGCCATCACGACGAGGAATGGGACGGCAAGACGACCGAGTAGCCGGTCTTAACGCCTCCGCAACCGACCCTGCCTTATCCTTGGCGCGATCCATTGCGCGGAAGGGGCGGGGGATGACGACGATATACTACAAACCAGCGCGGTTGGCGATGTGGGCGCTGCTGTGGGGCGTGAGCGGCGGTTACACCCTGTTCGGCTGGTCGGACGATGATTCGACGCTGGATATGATCATCGGCAGTGTATTGCTGGCGATGGGCGTCTTCGCGGGCTACGCGGCGATGGACAGCCGCCCCGCGCTGGCCGGAGATGCCAACGGCCTCACCGTCCGCACCATGTTCGCGCGGCGAACAGTGCGCTGGAGCGAGCTTTTGCTCGTGACGATCGAGCGCCGCAACCTGCGCCTGTGGGGGATCGTCCCGATCATGCGCCGCGACTATCTATCCTTCATGGTTCAGGGTGGGGCGCTCGGCAGCAAGCGGATGCGCCTGCTCGGATCGTGGCTGGCGCTTCCGCCGGGCGGGCTTGCCCGCTTGCGCGATACCCTCCTTGAGGCACGCGGAGCGGCGGGGACGACGGCATTGTGTGCGGCCGAAACGCCCGACGGCGCTGCGGTGGGTGGCGGGTTTGACCCTGATGCTGCCATCGCCCGCTATCTTGCGGCCAAAGCAACTGAACCGGCCGCATCGCCCGCTCGGGCAGTTGCCCCCACGCCAGTCGCGCCCGCCCGGCCGCGACCCAGCTTCGGTCGCCGCGTCGCCTGACCCGCTTCCCCCGTTGACCCTGTGACGCTCGCCCGCTAAAGGGCAGCTCGTCCGCGAGGTACGCGATTCTTCGCCGCCTCTCCCGGACAAGAGCTGAACATTGCTCGACGTTGCGATGGCCGGGTGGCCGCCTTTCAAGGTGGGGCCGCCCCGGGCGTCGCTTATCCGCGTTGGGCATTAGTAACCGCCGGTGGCCAGAAACAGGCTTCGTCCGGCATAGAAAGGTGAAGGGCTTCATGCCAACGATCAACCAGCTGATCCGCAAGGGTCGCGAACCGCAGAAGGCCAAGTCGAAGGTCCCTGCGATGGAGCAGAACCCGCAAAAGCGCGGCGTCTGCACCAGGGTCTATACGACGACCCCGAAGAAGCCGAACTCGGCGTTGCGCAAGGTCGCCAAGGTGCGCCTGACCAACCAGCGCGAAGTGATTAGCTACATTCCCGGCGAAGGCCACAACCTGCAGGAGCACAGCGTGGTGCTGATCCGCGGCGGGCGTGTGCGCGACCTTCCCGGCGTGCGCTATCATGTGCTGCGCGGCGTGCTCGATACCCAGGGTGTCAAGGATCGTCGACAGTCGCGTTCGAAGTACGGCGCCAAGCGCCCGAAATAAGCTCGGCCAAAAGCTGGTTGTCAGGCCGCGCCGCCATGAGCGGGCGCGCCGCATCGTCTGAAGGAATAATTTATGTCCCGTCGTCGTCGTCCAGAAAAGCGCGAAATCCTGCCCGATCCCCGTTTCGGTGATCATATTCTGTCGAAGTTCATGAATTCGATCATGCTCGACGGCAAGAAGTCGGTCGCCGAGAACATCGTCTATGGTGCGCTCGAGAGCGTCGAGGCGCGCATGAAGCGCGAGCCGATCGGTGTGTTGCATGACGCCCTCAACAACGTAAAGCCGGGTATCGAGGTCCGCAGCCGCCGCGTCGGTGGTGCCACCTATCAGGTTCCGGTCGACGTCCGCGTCGAGCGCGCCCAGGCGCTGGCGATCCGCTGGCTGATCACGGCAGCCCGCGCCCGGTCGGAGAAGACCATGGCCGCGCGGCTGTCGGGTGAGTTGATGGATGCCGCGTCCAACCGTGGCAACGCGGTCAAGAAGCGCGAAGACACTCACCGCATGGCCGAAGCCAACCGCGCCTTCTCACACTACCGCTGGTAGTTTTCGCTCCTATATTATGGGGTAGCCGCACTTCCGGCTTCCCAAATCGCTTAAGGAAACCGACATGGCCCGCAGCCATCCGCTCGACCGTTATCGCAACATCGGCATCATGGCGCACATCGACGCCGGCAAGACGACGACGACCGAGCGCATCCTCTATTATACCGGCAAGTCCTACAAGATCGGCGAAGTGCATGAAGGCACCGCGACGATGGACTGGATGGAGCAGGAGCAGGAGCGCGGGATCACGATCACGTCGGCCGCCACGACCTGTTTCTGGTCGGCCGAAGAGGGCAAGGGCCCAGAGCATCGCATCAACATCATCGACACGCCGGGCCACGTTGATTTCACCATCGAAGTCGAACGTTCACTGCGCGTGCTTGACGGCGCGGTCGCCTGTTTCGACGGTGTTGCCGGGGTTGAGCCGCAATCAGAGACGGTGTGGCGCCAGGCTGAGAAGTACAAGGTTCCGCGGATGTGCTTCATCAACAAGCTTGATCGCACCGGCGCCAATTTCGAGATGTGCGTCGAGATGATCAAGGACCGCCTCGGCGCGCGTCCGGCGGTGCTCTATCTGCCCATCGGCATCGAGGGCAGCTTTAAGGGCCTCGTCGATCTGGTCGAAAATCGCGCGATCATCTGGCTCGAGGAGAGCTTGGGCGCGAAGTTTGAATATCAGGACATCCCCGACGACCTCAAGGATGCTGCCGCGACCGCGCGGATGGACCTCATCGAGATGGCCGTCGAGCAGGACGACGACATCATGGAAGCCTATCTCGGCGGCCAGGAACCCGACGTGAAGACGTTGAAGGCGCTGATCCGCAAAGGTACATTGAATTTCTCGTTTGTCCCCGTGCTGTGCGGCTCGGCGTTCAAGAACAAGGGCGTCCAGCCCTTGCTCGACGGCGTCGTCGACTATCTCCCGTCGCCGCTCGACATCCCGGCGGTCGAAGGCCTCAAGCTCGACGGCGTCACGGCCGAAAGCCGTGCCCAGCCGACGACGCACCGTTCTCGGCGCTGGCGTTCAAGATCATGAACGATCCGTTCGTCGGCACGCTGACCTTCGCGCGCATCTATTCGGGCACGCTCGAAACCGCGTCGCAGGTCATGAACAGCGTCAAGGACAAGAAGGAAAAAGTTGGGCGCATGCTGCTGATGCACGCCAACGACCGCGAGGACATCCAGATCGCCTATGCCGGCGACATCGTCGCACTAGCGGGGCTCAAGGACACCACCACCGGCGAAACGCTGTGTGCAATCAACGCGCCGATCATCCTCGAGCGGATGGAGTTTCCGGACCCCGTCATCGAGGTTGCGGTGGAGCCCAAGACCAAAGCCGACCAGGAGAAGATGGGCATCGCGCTCAATCGCCTGGCGCGCGAGGACCCGTCGTTCCGCGTCACCACGGACCATGAATCGGGCCAGACGATCATCAAGGGGATGGGCGAGCTTCACCTCGAGATTCTCGTCGATCGGATGAAGCGCGAGTTCAAGGTCGAAGCCAATGTCGGCGCTCCCCAGGTCGCCTATCGCGAATATCTCGCGAAGCCGGTCGAGCTGACCTACACCCATAAGAAG
>JANXUU010000021.1 GCA_025356055.1 Sphingomonas sp.
CGAAGCGACCGGCACGCTTCCCGGCGGGCATCATTTCTACATCACCTTCAAGACCCGCCTCGCTGGCGTGTCGATTCCCAAGCATCTCATGGAGCGCTTTCCCGAAGAAATGACGATCGTCATCCAGCACCGCTTCTGGGACCTGAAGGTAGAGGACGAGTATTTCTCGGTCGGCCTGTCGTTCGGCGGAATTCCCTCGACGCTGGTCGTGCCATTCGCGGCGGTGACCGATTTCGTCGACCCGGCGGTTGATTTCAGCCTGAAATTCCAGGCCAGCGGCGCCCCGCTCGAACATGAAGTCCCCGAAGCCCCCCAGAACGACTCCCCGCCGACTCCGCAGGTCGACGACGGCAGCAACGTCGTCGCGGTCGATTTCACGCGGAAGAAATAGGCGCGCGCGCCTTGCCGCCGAGGCCAGTGTAAGGACCATCATGCGTAAATTGTTCGCTGCCGCGGCTGCCGTGCTGCTCACTTCGTGCCAGCAAGGCGCGGTCCCTCAGGGCAATTCCGCCGCCCCCGCCGCCGCCCGGACCATCGCACCGATCCTCACCACCCCCGACGCGGTCGATCCGCATAGTTTCGCCAAACCGCTCGAAGCGCGCGTCACCCATGTCGCGCTTGACCTCGATGTCGACATGACGGCCAAGCGCCTCGCCGGTACCGCCGCGCTCGACATCGATGCAAAGCCCGGCGTGTCGGCAATCACGCTCGACGACAAGGGCCTCGAGATCGCCTCGATCGACGATGGCCACGGCAAGGCACTCGCCTACCAGGTCGGCGCGGTTGACGCGAAGCTCGGCGCCCCACTGACCGTTCAGGTCGGCACCGCGCGTCACCTCGTCATCCACTACAAGTCCGCCCCTGACGCGGGCGCGCTGCAATGGCTCACCCCAGAGCAGACCGTGGGCAAGAAGCTTCCCTTCCTGTTCAGCCAGGGCGAATCGATCGAGAACCGCAGCTGGATCCCGACCCAGGACTCCCCCGGTATCCGCCAGAGCTGGGAAGCGAAGATCACCGTCCCCGCCGGCTTCACCGTCGTCATGAGCGGCCAGAAGGATGATCGCCCCGACGCGTCGCCGCCGCCGCGCGGCCGTGCCCGCTTCGCCTATCGCATGGTCCACCCCGTCCCGTCCTACGGCATTGCCATCGCCGTCGGCGACCTCGCCTTCCGTTCGCTCGGGCCTCGCACCGGGGTCTGGGCCGAACCCGCCACCCTCGACGACGCCGCCGCCGAACTTTCCGACAGCGAGAAGATGGTGAGCGCTGCCGAGGCACTTTACGGTCCGTATAAATGGGGCCGCTACGACGTGATCGTCCTGCCGCCATCCTTCCCGTTCGGGGGCATGGAAAACCCCAACCTCACCTTCCTCACCCCAACCTTCATCGTCGGCGATAAAAGCCTCGTCAGCCTCGTCGCGCACGAACTCGCACACAGCTGGTCGGGCAACCTTGCGACCAACGCGACATGGGGCGACATCTGGCTCAACGAAGGTATGACGACCTACGCCGAGCGCCGCATCGTCGAGCAACTCTACGGCAAGAAGGTCGCCGCGCAGCAGGTCGCGCTAGGAATCGATTCGCAGAACAAGGCGATCGCCGACAATGGCGGTCCGACCGGCAAGGACACCCAGCTTCACCAGGAACTGAAAGGCCGCCACCCCGACGACGGCCTGACCGACATCGCTTACGAAAAGGGCGCCGCTTTCCTGCGCATGATCGAGGCGACCGTCGGCCGCGACAAGTTCGACGCCTACCTCAAAGGCTGGTTCGACCGCCACGCCTTCCAGCCGGTCACCTCGACCATCTTCCTCGCCGACATCCGCGCCAATCTTGTCAGGGGCGACAAGGCTCTCGAGCGCGAGCTCCTCCTCGACGAATGGGTCTACAAGCCGGGCATCCCCGCCAACGCCATCCCCGCCGATCCCGCCGCCTTCGCCGACCAAAACAAGTCAGTCGGCGCATTTACCGCCGGCGGCGCGCCCGACGTCGCCGCGTGGAACCGCTGGGACACCGACGAGCGCCTCCAGTTCCTCACCCATCTCCCGCGCAAGCTCCCGCCCGCCCGCCTTGCCGCACTCGACGACGGCTTTGGCCTCGGGGTCAGCCGCAACAGCGAGATTCGCTTCGCCTGGCTCGACCTCGCAGTCGCCAATCGCTTCGATCCGGCGCGCGCCAGTCTTGACGATTTCCTTCTCGCCAACGGCCGCGGCAAGTTCGTCAAGCCGCTGTTCAAGGCGCTCGCCAAGGACACCGCCTGGGGCCGTCCGATCGCGATCGCGCTCTATCCCCGCGCCCGCCCGCTCTACCACCCGTTGGTGACCCGCGAACTCGACCTGCTTGGGCTTGGAAAATAAGTCATTTTAACCACATGGCTTTAACTCGCCTGTAACCCTGTGCGGCTTACCGCTCGTCCCTACTTGAGTGGACGCAGGAATGTACGAAGCACCAGATCGTTATAAAAGGTTGGTTGCTGCCCGCTTGCCGGGAGGGGAATCGCTTGGCCTGACCAACCAGGAAAGCGAAGATGGAAGCTCGCCGCTCCGCGATATCCAGCTCATCTCGCGCGGCCAGCTTGCCCCGTTCTTCGCGGCTGCCAACATCATCTCGATGCTGTGCGTCGCAGCGACGCTGTGGCCGGCGGTCTCGCTCATCTGGATCCGTCCCTGGGCGGCAACCGTCGCCGGGGCCAATTTCTTCGCGACCCGCTTCGCCCGCGATCACGCGATCACCCACGTCGGCCGCTCGGGTCGCAACGTCCCCGCGATGCAGATGACCGGTGAGGTCGTCGTCCGCGCGCTATTGTGGCTGTCCCTCCCTCTTTACGCCTTTCCCGCACTCGCTCCGTCAAGCCAGCTGGTCGTCATGTCGCTGACCGCCGCGCTCGGCACCGCCGCGCTCGGGGTGATCGTCATCCCCGCCTGCGCCACCGCCTGGCTCAGCGCGTTCGTTGCGGGATTGAGTGCAGAGCTGTTTCTCGGACGCGCCACCATTCCCTTCCAGCACATGGTCGGTGCCGTTTTCACATTGGGGGTCGCGGTGTTCGGCGTGCTCGCCATTGCTCGATGGGCCTATGAGCAGCTCAAGACCAATGCCGAAATCGGTTCGCAAAGCCAAAGCGCCAGCCTCCTCCTCCAGGAATATGAGCAGCGCGGCGTCGGCTGGCTGTGGCAGATCGATGCCGACAACCGCGTCACCTACATCAGCTCGCGCATGACAGCGCTGCTTAACCGCCCCTCGGCCCAGATCCTCGGCCACTCGCTCCCCTCGCTACTCGGCGGTCATGCCGAACTCGGCCGCGTTCTCCTTCACAAGCAGGCCTTTACCTCGCTCGAAATGGAGCTCGGCACTGCTCGCGGCACTCGCTGGATTTCGATTGCGGGCGATCCAATCATCGATACCGCAGGCCGGTTCGAGGGTTTTCGCGGGGTCGGTTCGGATGTTACCGAGGTCCGCCAGACGCAGGAGCGTCTAACCCATCTCGCCAATGTCGATGTTCTGTCGGGGCTGCCCAACCGCGGCCGGGTCCGCCAGCTGCTCGGCGAGGCCCTGCGCGCAGCGACGGTTGGCAACGTGCCTTGCGCGATCATGTTTCTCGACCTCGACGGGTTCAAGCCGGTCAACGACACCTTTGGTCACCCCAAGGGTGACGCCGTCCTCCAGGCAGTCGCCAAGCGATTGTGCGACGAGGTCTCGGCCGATGGCACCGTCGGGCGCGTGGGCGGCGACGAGTTCGCCATCGTCATCCCCGACGCCCAGTCGCGCCGCAAGATCGAGGGCCTCGCTGACCGCATCATCCGCTCGATCGCCCAGCCCTACATGATCGACCAGACCGAGATCCTGATCGGGGTTTCGATCGGCTGCTCGTTCGGTCCGATCGATGGTGCGACCGTCGATGACCTTATCCTCAAGGCCGATCTTGCGCTGTACGAGGCCAAGGGCGCCGGTCGCGGCCAGGCAAAATATTTCAGTTCCGCGCTCCAGTCCGAGCAGGAAGACCGCGTCCGCCTTGAATCCGACCTCCGCCAGGCGATCGTGCTCAAGCAATTCCATTTGTTGTTCCAGCCGCTCGTCTCGGCCAAGAACCAGAAGCTGGTCGGCTTTGAAGCACTCATCCGCTGGAACCACCCCCAACGCGGACTTGTCCCGCCGGTCGTGTTCATCCCCGTCGCCGAGGAGTCGGGGTTGATGGCGACGATCGGCGAGTGGGTCATCGAAGAAGCGTGCCGCGCCGTCGCGACCTGGCCCGAGCCGCTGACCCTGGCGATCAACATCAGCCCCAAGCAGATGGTCCAACCGGCGCTCCCCAACCTCGTCAGCCAGGCGCTCGCCCGCCACAAGGTGCAGGCAAACCGGCTCGAGCTGGAAGTTACCGAAGGCGTCTTCCTCGGCGACAACGGCACCACGCTCGACGTGCTGCGCCGCCTGCGCACCCTTGGGGTAGGCATCGCGCTCGACGATTTCGGCACTGGCTATTCCTCGATCGGCTATCTCAACAAGGCGGTTTTCCACAAGCTCAAGATCGACGGCAGCTTCGTTCGCGAAGCCGGCACTCGCCCCGAGAATGTCGCGATCATCCAGTCGATCGTCCAGCTGGCGAAAAGTTTTCGCATGTCGGTCACAGCCGAGGGTGTCGAGACCTCGCAGGACTTCGAGCGGATGCGTGAGCTTGGCTGCGACACCATCCAGGGCTACCTCTTTGGCCGCCCCCTGAGCTTCGCCCGCGCCAGCGAAATGGCCCACGGGCTCACGTCCAAGCAAAAGATGGCAGGGTAAGAGGTTTATACTGCGCCGCGATGAAACTCACCCTGTCGCGATAGTCGCTAACGTGCCGCCTCGCGGCTCCCGGCGATCGCCGATCGCACCGCGGAATGAAGCGCATCGGGCCTGAACGGCTTGGCGAGGAGGCTCGCATTGGGCGCGGCGCGCTTGATGTCGTCGGTTTCGCTGTACCCCGATACGAACAATAGCGCCTGGTCGGGCCGCACTGCCAGGATCGCCGCCGCGGCCTCCGCCCCCGACATGCCCGGCATGACATAGTCGATCACCACGACATCGGGCGACGTTTTTTCGACCAGCGCGATCCCGCTTGGTCCATCGCCCGCTTCCTCGACTTGATAACCGAATTCGCGAAGGCTGGTAGCGATGAACCCGCGCACGTCGGGATCGTCGTCGATTACCACCACGAGCGAGCCTGGCGTCGACTGCGCATGCTTGCCATTCGCACCGGCGATGCTTTCCCGTTCGCCCGCTGCATCGGCCTTGCGGAAGAACAGGCTGACGCTCGTCCCCTTGCCGTCCTCGCTCACGATCCGTGCCGTTCCCCCCGACTGGCGCGCCATGCCATAGACCATCGACAGCCCCAGCCCGGTGCCCTTGCCGACCTCCTTGGTGGTGAAGAACGGCTCGAACACCCGCGCGGCGACTTCGGGCGGCATGCCCGTACCCGAGTCGCTCACCACCAGTTCGATGTAGTCGCCCGAATCGAGTTCGGGATCTTCCCCGACCGTCACGTGCCGGCTGGTGAAGCGCAACGTACCGCCATGCGGCATGGCATCGCGCGCGTTGATTGCCAGATTCAGCACCGCGACCTCGATCTGGGTCGGATCGCCCATCACCGGCATTGACAATTGATCGAGGTCGAACCGTTTCTCGATTCCCGGCCCAAGCACGTTGCGCAGCAACGGCCGCATCTCCTCGACCAGCGGCGCGACTAGGCAGGGTCGCACTTCGAGCCGCTGGGACCGGCTGAAGGTCAGCAACTGACCCGTCAGACGCACCCCGCGCTCCGCCGCCGCAAGCGCGTTGGTTGCATAGCGGAGCAGCTTCTCGTCGCTGACCTTCTTCGAGATCATGTCGAGCCCGCCGACCACCACCGTCAGCAGATTGTTGAAATCATGCGCAATGCCGCCCGTCAGCTGGCCAAGTGCCTCCATCTTCTGGCTCTGGCGAAGCTGGTCCTGCGCCAGCTTGAGGTCGGTCACGTCGCGTGCCTCGAGCAGCAGATAGATGATCCGCCCCTTCCCGTCGCGAACCCCGCGAAGCGACACGTCGAGCGTTGCCTCTGCGCCTTTCTCGCCATGCATCGCCAGCTCGGTGCTTACTGTCTCGCCAGCGGCCGCCCGCGCCACTGCCTCCCTAGTGAATTCGCGATGCTCGGGATGCCGCCGGAACGTGGGCGAATCCCACAGCTTGCCACCGATCGCTATCGTCGGATCGCTCGCCCGCCACCCCGCCTGCGTGCGGTTGACCTCGAGCACCGTGCCGTCGGGCTTCATCAGCACGATGACTTCCATCACCGTGTCGAAGATCGCGCGGAACCGCTGCTCGCTTTCACTCAGCTCGGCGGTTCGCTCGTCGACCAGCCGCAGCAGTTCGATCTCGGCCTCCTTGTGCAGCGTGATGTCCTGCGCCGTGCCGATGAAACCCAATAGCTCGCGATCGGCGCCGAAACGCGGTGACGACACCGACCGCAGCCAGCGCCACTCACCGTCTCCTCGCCGGTAGCGTGCCTCGATGGTGAATGGCGCGAGCGTTGCCTCTCCCCCCAAGCTCTCCCTCAAGACCCGCTCGACATCGTCGGGATGGATCCATGTTCGCCAGTCGTGAGTGCGCGCCTCGTGGTCGCCGAGCCCGGCGAATTCCATATAGGCCTCGTTGACGAAGTCGCGCGTGCGGTCGATCCGCGTAACCCACATCATCACCGGCGCCGAATTTGCGATACGACGAAACCGCGTGTCGCTTTCGCGCAGCGCAACTTCGGTTGCGCGCTGCTCGGTAATGTCCTGGACGACCATAATTGCTCCCGCCACCTCGTCGTCGGGCACGATATGCGGCATATAATCCGCCTCGATGGCGAGCATGCCGCGGCTCTGATGTTCGACGATTCTCGCGAAATGTTGCCGTTCACCCGCCAGCGCCGCTTCGAGTTCGGCCGGCCGCCAATCACGCGTAACCAATGACATGACTTCGCTCATCGTGCGCCCAAGAATTTCACTGCGTGGCCGCTCCAACCACTCGGCGACAGGCTTGTTGATGAAACGAAAACGCTGATCGCGATCGACATAGGCGATCATCAACGGGAGCGAATCAGCGATGGCGAGGAGCGCTGATGGGTCGAGCAGCTGTGCGCTGCCTTTCCCCCGATTTTTGTCGCCATCCGTTGCGTCCGCCACTTCGACGTCCCTGTCCTTCGATACGCCGAAGATTGAGCCGATTGCGCGAACTTGTCACGCCGCCAAATCAGGCTTGCTCGTTGCCCATCCGCACCTGTCCGCTGCGCGCAATTGACGACCAGCCGACGCGCGGGCCGCGGAGCGCCTGGACGATTGCCTTTATCACCACATAATACATCGTCTGCCGATACACGAACCGCATCGGCACCAGCCAGCCGAGCAGCCGCTTGTCCTCGCGTTTCTCGAGCACGAATGCGATCAGCCCGGCGACCAAATCGATCGCCGCGAACAACAGCCAAAACAGCCCCATCCGCACCGGATCGCCCTTGACCGCGGTCAGCCCATGCGCGTGGATCGAGGTCACCGTCGCGATGACGTTGACGATCAGCGCCAGGTCGATGATCGGCGAGATCATCGCGAACACCAGCTGGAACAGCATTACTTGCGGCAGGCCGAACCACGCCAGCCCGCGCGGCTGCCCGGTCAGCATGATGCGCTTGTGCTTCCACAGGCACTGGATCGTCCCGAATGCCCAGCGGAACCGTTGCCGCGCGAGCTGCCTCAGCGACTGCGGCGCCTCGGTCCACGCCACTGCGTGCTGGTCGTGCATCACCTTCCACCCGGCGCGCTGGACGGCGATCGTCAGATCCTGGTCCTCGGCCAGCGTGTCGGGTGGATAGCCGCCGACGCCCTCGATTGCCGCCTTTCGCCATGCCCCGACCGCGCCGGGCACCACGGTCATCGCGCCAACTTGGGTCAGCGCACGCCGCTCGAGGTTTTGCGCGGTGATATATTCCAGCGCCTGCCACTTGGTAATCAGGTTGACCCGGTTGCCAACCTTCGCGTTGCCCGCGACCGCACCAAGCTGAGGGTCAACGAACCACCGCGCCAGCCGCGCGATCGTCTTGGGCTCGAACTGCGTATCGGCGTCGAGCGCCACGATCACTTCACCGCGGGCCAGCGCCAGCCCCTGGTTAAGCGCACTGGCCTTGCCGCCATTGGGGATAGTCAGCAGCCGGACTCGCGGGTCCCCCTCAAAATGTTCGGTCACGACCGCCGAAGTGCGGTCCTTCGACCCGTCATCGATCACGATGACCTCGATCCCCACGCGCTCGCTCGCCAGTACCTGGCGTACCGACCGCTCGATCACTGTTTCCTCGTTGTAGGCGGGGATCAGCACGCTGACGAACCGCTCGGGGTCGATCCTGGGAAAGACCAGCCGGTTCTCGCGCCGCGCCCCGACCAGCGCCAGCCCGCTCAACACCACCGCGCGCAGGATGCCGAGCGTGATCGCCACCGCGAACAGCAACGTGAGCGCTTTCACGATCAAGCCAAGGCTTTCGAACACCGCAAAATCGATCGACGCCCCTGCCCGCTCCCCTGGTGACAGCAGCGGCATCGCCTGATCGCGGCTCAGGCCCGCCAACGCCGACACCGGCACGAACCGGTACCCCGCCGCACGCAGCCGATCGATAATGACCGGCAGGGCTGCGATAGTCTGGCTCCGCTCGCCTCCCGAATCGTGAAGCAAAACAATATTGCCGCGCTTGGCCAGCACTCCGCTCGTCACATAATCGACGATCGCCGGTGCCCCCGGCCGCCGCCAATCTTCCCCATCGACGTGCAGCCCGACCGAAATATAGCCGCGTTCCTGCGCTTCCAGCGCGGGCTTGATCTCGTCCGCAGTGGTCGGCTCGGCATCCCCGAAATAAGGCGCGCGGAAGAATTTGAGCGTTCGCCCGGTGAACGCCTGGAACAGACGCTGGGTCGCGTTCAATTCGAACAGCGTCTGGGTTCGACCCGTCGTTGCCAGATTGGGGTGGGTATAGGTGTGGCTCCCGATCTCATGCCCCTCGGCGATCATCCGGCTGAGCAGCCCCCGCTCGGTCAGCGCATTCTCGCCGACGATGAAGAAGGTTGCCGGCACCCCCTTGGCCTTGAGGATGTCGAGAATTCTCGGCGTCCAGCGCGAATCAGGCCCGTCGTCAAACGTCAGCGCCACTGTGTTCGGCAGGTAATCGGTCCGCGTGATGGTGAACGGTCGCGGCAAGGCAACAAAATTCACGCCTGCGATCAGTCCGTCACGCCCGCGC
The DNA here is from genome assembly GCA_025356055.1 of Sphingomonas sp. GTDB lineage: Bacteria > Pseudomonadota > Alphaproteobacteria > Sphingomonadales > Sphingomonadaceae > Sphingomicrobium. Next base: position 9,266 of record JANXUU010000021.1, read on the forward strand.
ACCAGCCGCCGCTCTCCCGGCGTCGGCAGCGATGAAATCCGCAAGATTTCGCCACTGCCCTCGACGTCGACATTGGTCCCTTCGGGCAGATGCGCCAGCGTCGCCGGGTTGCGCGGAACTGCCGCATTGCGCCCGAACACCGACCATAGGGCAGGATCCTCCGCGCCCATCCGCCATAGCCCGACGCTACGGATGCCCGCCCGGTCGAGCATTGTCATCTCGTTGAAAGCCGACACCGCGTCGAGCATCCACAGTGTGTGGCGGTGACCATATTCATCATCGTAGGCGAGGCTCGAATTGCCGCTTGCTGCATCGAACATCGGCTTGGCGTCGCTGTCCGCCCCGTCAAGCCACGCTTCCTCGACGTTGAGCGGATCGCCCCCGCCGTCATGCCAGTCATAGGCATAGTTGCCGATCGTCACAATCGCCTTGTCGCGCGGCACTTCGCGCAGCGCCGCGGCCAGCTTCGACGCCCACCAGCCCTGCGACGCGATCGGCCCCGCCGGCCCGTCGTTCGAATGCTCGTCGTAGGCCATCAGGAACACGCGATCGACGATCTTCGCTACCCCCGCCAGGTTCCATTGCGCATCGACTGGCGCCGCGACCGTCGTCAGCCATCCGTGCCGGTCGAACAGCGCGTTCGCCTCGGCCAGGAAGGCGCGATAATTCTGCTGCCCCGCCGGACTCAGACTCTCGAAGTCGAAGACCGCTCCTGACGCTTTATTGGCAACAAGGAACCCCTCGAGCTGCCCCAGCAGCCGTCGCCGCGCGGCAACGTCCGCGAAAAGCGCATCGGCCGCCTTGCCATCGAACGTGCCTCCCGCCGCATTCTGTACCACCGGCAGAATCAGCGGGCGGTGCGCCGCCGTATTGAGGATCGCTCGCCCATCGGGATCGGGCAGGATGTTGAGCACATGCTGCGGCCCGGTCACCGTCAGCCACACCGGCGCCAGCCAGTCGAGGTCACCGATGTGCCGTTGCAGCGATGCGGTCGAACTGCGGTCCCACGGCGTATAGAAGCCGACACTGAGCGGCTTGCCCATCGCCACCGCCACTGCCGCCGCCCGCTTCGCTCCCACCCGCCGCGCGCTCGGCGGCTTCGCGCCAATAAGCCGCAGCACGGCATTGTTGAGGCTGAGCCCCGTCCGCGCCAGCAGCGTGGTCCTGGGCGGCGGCAACGGCTTGCCCCGCTCCAACGCAACCGGCAGCGGCTCAGCCGCGGGCAACAACTCGATCGTCGCCGCCAGTCCCGCCAGCGACAGCACGACCAGCAGCACGAACAGCGTTAGCCCGAACGCGAAGCGCTTGCGCCGCCGCCCCGTCGGATCGAAGAACACTGCTCGCTCGGCCATCATATCGCCCGCTGCTCCGCTGCTTCACCCTCGGCCTCGACCCGCGCCAGATAACGCGCCCGCATCACCCGCCGCCGGCGCCACTCGACGAACAGCAGTAGCGCGGTCATTCCCAGCACCGCAGCAAGTAGGGCATTGGCGGGCGTCAGCAACAGCTTGACGATACCCATGATCTGCTTGCCGAATGCATAGCCTAGCCACACCAGCCCCGGTCCCCAGATCGCCGCCGACAGCATCTGCAACAGCGCAAAGTCTCGGGCGCGGATATGGCTCATCGAGATCGCCACGGGCCCCGCCACTCGGAAGCCATAAATGAAGCGAAACCCGAAACAGAACAGTCGTGGGTGCCGTTCGATCATCCCGAGCGCCCGCGCGAACACCGGTTTTTCGACGATGCTGTGAACCATCCGGTGATCACGCTGGGACCGCCCGACGAGAAAGAATAGCTGGCACGACGCCCACGCCCCGACGAACGCCGCCAGCGCCGCCCACCATGGTGAAAAGGCGCCCGTGCGCGCGATCGCCCCGCCGATGACGACTGCGCTCTCCCCCTCGATCGCCCCGCCGAGCCCGACGCCGATCGCGCCGAACCGCTCAATCAACTGGTGAAGGTCGAAATTCATCGTGCGCGACCTAGCGCTTGATCGCCGGAGGGGAAAGCGCAGTGATCGTTGCTCGCGGCTCGAAGCGCGCATCGATCCAGTCGAGTGTCACCTCCTCGCTGTCGGCAGCGCTCGTCTCATGGCCCTTGCCGCGAATGTCGACGTACCGCACCTTGCCGCCCGCGCGGCACGACGCCGCGCGAACCCGCGCGTGACGTCGGGACCGACGATGACGCCGCCGGGGTTCGGCGCGATCAGGAACGGCTCGCCAAAGAGTGTCGCCGAAGACGCACCAGAATGTTGCGACCAGCTATAGGTTGTAAACGCCGTTAGGAAGGCGCGAACCGGTGAATCTCGATCGCCCCTCAGGTCGGCGGGGTCAGGATTTCGCAAGAGCCGTTCCTGTAACTGCTCGAGCAATGATGCTCGGGCCCCGCCCAACCCCTCGCTGCGAGTTTCCTAGCTTTCGTCGCCCATCCTGAGGGCGGCGATGAACGCCTCCTGGGGGATGCTCACATTCCCATACTCCCGCATCCGCGCCTTGCCCTTCTTCTGCTTGTCGAGCAGCTTTCTCTTGCGCGTTGCATCGCCGCCATAGCATTTCGCGGTAACGTCCTTGCGCATCGCGCCGATCGTCTCGCGCGCGATGACCTTGCCGCCGATCGCCGCCTGGATCGGGATCTTGAACAAGTGTCGCGGGATCAGTTCCTTGAGCCGCTCGACCATGCCGCGCCCGCGCGTCTCGGCGGTGGCGCGGTGAACGATCATGGACAAGGCGTCGACCGGTTCCTCGTTGACCAGGATGCTCATCTTGACGAGATCGCCCTCGCGTGTTCCGATCTGGTGATAGTCGAAGCTGGCATAGCCCTTCGACATCGACTTCAGCCGGTCATAGAAATCGAACACCACCTCGTTGAGCGGCAATTCATAGGTCAGTTGCGCGCGTCCGGCGACATAGGTCAGATTCTTCTGAATTCCGCGCCGGTCCTGGCACAGCTTGAGGATCGGCCCCAGATATTCGTCAGGGACATAGATCGTCGCCTCGATCCACGGCTCCTCGATGCTCTCGATGCGGTTGACGTCCGGCATGTCGGACGGGTTGTGCAGCTCGATCGTCTGCGCCGCCTCGGTCTTGGAATGCGACAGGACCATCTTGTAGACCACCGACGGCGCGGTTGTAATGAGGTCGAGGTCATATTCGCGGGTCAGCCGCTCCTGAATGATCTCGAGGTGGAGCAACCCCAGGAACCCGCAGCGAAAGCCGAAGCCCAGTGCCGCGCTCGATTCCATTTCAAAGCTGAAACTGGCGTCGTTGAGGCGCAGCTTGCTGATGCTTTCGCGCAATTTCTCGAAGTCGGCGGCGTCGACCGGGAACAGCCCGCAGAATACCACCGGCTGGACCAGCTTGAACCCCGGCAGCGCCTGCGCGGTCGGGCGCCTGGCGTCGGTGATGGTGTCGCCGACGCGGGTCTGCGCGACTTCCTTGATCTGCGCGGTGATGAAGCCGATTTCGCCCGCCGCGAGGCCTTCGAGCTGTTCAATCTTGGGGCGGAAGCAGCCGACCCGGTCGACCAGATGCTGCGTGCCCGTCGCCATGAACTTGATCAGCTGGCCGCGTTTCAGTTGGCCGTCGATCACCCGGATCAGGATGACGACGCCGAGGTAAGGGTCGTACCAGCTGTCGATCAGCATCGCCTTGAGCGGCGCATCGCGGTCGCCCTTGGGCGGGGGGATCTTGTCGACGACCGCCTGGAGGATTTCGTCGATGCCGATTCCGGTCTTGGCGCTGGCAAGCACCGCTTCGGACGCATCGAGCCCGATCACTTCCTCAATCTCGGCGCGCACCCGCTCGGGGTCGGCAGCGGGGAGGTCGATCTTGTTGATCACGGGCACGATCTCATGGTCATGCTCGATCGACTGGTAGACGTTGGCGAGCGTCTGCGCCTCGACCCCCTGCGCCGCGTCGACCACCAGCAGTGCGCCCTCGCACGCCGCGAGGCTGCGCGACACTTCATAGGCGAAGTCGACGTGCCCGGGCGTGTCCATCAGGTTGAGCGTGTAGTTTTCGCCGTCCGCCGCGACCCATTCCAGGTGCACCGTCTGTGCTTTGATCGTGATTCCGCGCTCTTTCTCGATATCCATGTTATCAAGGACTTGGGCAGACATCTCACGCTCGGTCAGCCCGCCGGTGCGCTGGATCAGGCGGTCGGCCAGCGTCGACTTTCCATGATCGATATGCGCGATGATGGAAAAATTGCGGATGTGCTTGAGGTCGGTCATGTCGCGCCGCCTCTAGCGCGCCGCTGCGACGATGTCAGTCCCGCCGTTTGACCCACCGTTGGTCGAACCCCGCCGCCTGCCTGGCGAGAACGGCAATTGCACTTGCTGCTCTGGCGATTAGGATCGCCGGCAACAATTCATCTGGGGAAATCCGTATCATGCGTCTCACGTTCGCCGCCCTTCTTGCCGCGACTGCCCTTTCGGCCCCCGCCACGGCCGCCACCATGGCCCCCGCCGCGCCAGTCTCTGCGCTCGTCCGTCAGGTCGCCATTCCCCACACCATGTTCCGCCTCGCCAACGGCCTCACCGTCATCGTCCACGAAGACCACAAGGCGCCGATCGTCGCGGTTTCGACCTGGTACAACGTCGGTTCGAAGGACGAGCCGGCAAGCAAGACTGGCTTCGCCCACCTTTACGAACATCTGATGTTCAACGGCTCCGAAAATCTCCCCGGAGACTATCTCAAATATCTCCAGCAGGTCGGCGCGACCGACTACAACGGCACCACCAGCTACGACCGCACCAACTATTTCGAGACTGCCCCGGCCGGCGCGCTCGCCCGCGTGCTGTTCATGGAAAGCGACCGCATGGGCCACATGCTCGGGGCGGTCACGCAAGGCGTGCTCGATAACCAGCGCAGTGTCGTCCAGAACGAAAAGCGGCAGGGCGACAGCCGGCCCGGAGGCCTTAGCCAATATGCACTGTTCGAAAACTTGTTCCCCGCCGGCCACCCCTACCACCACACGGTGATCGGTTCGATGACCGACCTCGACGCCGCCAGTCTTGCCGACGTCAAGCAGTGGTTCCGCGACAAGTACGGCCCCAACAACGCCGTGCTGGTGATCGCCGGCGACACCACCGCGGCGCAGGCCCGCCCGCTGGTTGAACGCTATTTCGGGGCGATTGCCCGCGGCCCGATCAATCGCCCGGCGATGGCGTCGGTGCCAACGCTCGCGGCGCCAAAGACGGTTGAGCTCAAGGACGCGCTCGCGTTCACCATCATCTCGCGCAACTGGGCGGTACCGGGGATGCTCTCGCCGCAAATGGCCTCGCTCGACGTCGGCGGGTCGATCCTCGGCGGCCTCGCCAGTTCGCGCCTCGACCGCATTCTCGTCCGCGAAGAAAAGACCGCGATCAATGTGAGCGCCAGCTATAACCCTCTCCAGCGCGCCGGGATTTTCTCCACGCAAATCGTCGCCAAGCCGGGCACGGATCCGCAGGTTGTGGCCGCCCGCGCCGATGCGATCATGGCCGAATTCATCGCGCACGGCCCCAGCGCTGACGAGGTCCAGCGGGCCGTCACCGCCGAAGTCGCCGGCCGCATCCGCAGCCTCGAGCAGGTCGGCGGCTTTGGCGGCAAGGCGGTAACGTTGGCGGAAGGCCAGACCTACGCCGCCAACAGCGACTTCTACAAGCGCACGCTGGCCGCCTATGCCGCCGTCACCCCGGCATCGGTACGCACGGCGATGCAGCAGTGGCTCAAACGCCCGCCGCTGACGATCATGCTCTCTCCGGGCAAACGCGACGCCTATGCCGAAACCAAGGTCGCCGTCTCGAAAGCCCCCAAGGTCGACGACTCGCTGCCCAAGCCGACGCGCTCGCTGCCGCCGGTCGGTCAGTTGGCCGCACTGCAATGGCCGACGATCGTTCACACCCGCCTGTCGAACGGCATCGCGCTCGACTATGCCCAGCGCACCGCTGCCCCGCTGACCCAACTCGCCTTGGCATTCGATGCCGGCAATGCTGCCGATGCCCCCAATCAGCGCGGACTTGCCGCCATGACAATGGGGCTGCTCGAGGAAGGCACCGCCACTCGCGGCGCGCAGCAGATCGCCGAGGACGAAGAACGGCTTGGTGCGGACATCAGCGCGGTCAACACGCCCGATCGATCGACGGTTACTCTATCCGCGTTGACGCCCAACCTCGCGCCCAGTCTCGACCTGCTCGCCGACATCGTCGAGCGCCCGGCGTTCGCCCCGGCCGAGATCGACCGCGTTCGCGTCCAGTCGCTGACCGGCATCGCCCAGACGCTCAAGGATCCCACGCGCGTCGCCCAACGCTTGCTTCCGGTTGCGCTCTATGGCCCGAATCATCCCTATGGTGGCCCATCGGGCGGCGACCCCGCCGCCATCGCCAAGTTCACTCGCGACGACCTTGCCGGCTTCCAGCAACGCTGGCTGCGCTCCGACAATGCCAGGATCTTCATGGTCTCGGACCGTCCGCTGTCGGAGATCAAACCGCTCCTCGAGGCGCGCTTTGGCACTTGGGCAGCCCCGCCAGGGGCCCGCGGGGTCAAGAATTTCACCGCCCCGCCGGCCCGCCCGACCGCGTCGCGCATCCTGCTCGTCGATCGCCCCGGCGCGCCGCAGTCGACCATCCTCGGCGGCCAGCTGCTACCGGTCGATCCACGTGGCGACACGGTACCGCTCAGCACCGCCAACGACGCGCTCGGCGGCAATTTCCTCGCGCGCCTCAACATGGACCTGAGAGAGGCGAAGGGCTGGTCCTATGGCGTCAGCGGCCGTCCGCAATACCTCGCCAATGGCACTTCCTACGCGGTCTCGGCCCCGGTCCAGGCCGACCGCACCGGGGATTCTCTTGCCGCGCTCAACGGCGACATCGGGGACTTCCTTGGAGCCAAGGGTGTCACCGCCGAAGAACTCGACCGCACCGTCACCAACAGCATCAACGAATTGCCCGGCCAGTTCGAGACCAGCGGCGCGCTGCTCGCCGCGATGATGAACAGTGATCTGCTTGGCCGTCCCGACGACTATTACGTCCGCCTCCCCGCGCGCCTCCGATTGCAAACGGCGGCGGGTCTCGACCAGGCGATTCGCGGCGCAATCGCCCCCAACGGCTTCACGTGGGTTGTCGTTGGCGACGCCGCAAAGGTTCGACCGCAGCTTGAAAAGACCGGGCTGCCGATCGAGGTCGTCGAAGTAAAGTAAGGATGTGGCCGGGTGGCGGCTAGCGCGTCACCCGGGTCACATGACCCATCTTGCGCCCGGGCCGGGCCGTGCCTTTGCCATAAACGTGAAGGTGCGCTCCCGGCTCGGCAGCGATCTGGGGCCAACGATCGATCTCGTGCCCGAGCAAATTATCCATCGACACGCTCCGCCCGGTCAGCCCGGTCGGCCCGAGCGGCAACCCGCAGATCGCTCGGACATGCTGCTCGAACTGCGACGTCTCGGCCCCTTCGATCGTCCAGTGCCCGCTGTTGTGCACGCGTGGCGCGATCTCGTTGACGATCGGACCCTCGGACGTATCGAAAAATTCGACCGTCATCACGCCGACGTGATTCAGCGCCTCGGCCAGCGCGCGCGCCATCGCGATCGCGGCGTCGGTCCCCTCGATCCCCGAAGGCACATCGGACCGCCGCAGGATTCCATTTTCATGACTATTGCGCGGCACGTCCCAGCAGGCCACCTCACCATCCGCCGTCCGCGCCAGCAACACCGAAAACTCGGCACGATAGTCAACTGCCGCCTCGGCCACCGCCGGCTGCCGCCCGATCGAGTCCCACGCCGCGCCCGCCTCGTCGGCGCTGCGCACCCACGCCTGGCCCTTGCCGTCATACCCCAGTCGTCGGCTCTTGAGCACGATCGGCAACCCCAGCGCCGCGACCGCTGCCACGACGTCTTCGGCACAACCGACTTCGCGCCACGGCGCCACTCGCGCGCCATTCGCCGCGATGAACCTTTTCTCGACCGCGCGATCCTGCGCGATGGCGAGCGAGCGAGTGCTGGGACGCAGCTTGTGCCCCAGCGCCTCGAGCGGAGGCACCGCCAAGTTCTCGAATTCGTAAGTGACGACATCGACCGCCGCAGCGAACTGCGCCAGCGCCCGCCCGTCGTCGAACGCAGCCTGGGTGTAGCCGGCCGAGACATCGACCGCGCATCCTTCATCGGGGCCGAAGATATGAACCTTGTAACCCAAGGGCGCCGCGGCGAGCGCAACCATCCGGCCAAGCTGCCCGCCGCCGATGATCCCGATCGTACCGCCCGGCGCGATGTTCACCGTGACACGATCATTCCGGGGTTTCGGCGACGGCGTCGGTTTGCGCCGCGCGCCAAGCGTCCAGCCGAACCGCCAGTTCCGAGTCCGACAACGCCAGGATCGCCGCCGCCAGCAGCGCTGCATTGATCGCCCCGGCCTTGCCGATCGCCAGCGTCGCAACCGGCACCCCGGCGGGCATCTGGACGATCGACAACAAGCTGTCGATTCCGTTCAGCGCCTTGGATTCGATTGGCACGCCAAGCACCGGCAACCGCGTCATCGCCGCCGCCATCCCCGGCAGATGCGCTGCCCCACCAGCACCGGCGATGATGATCCTGAGTCCGCTCGCCGCCGCGCCGCCGGCATAATCATAAAGCCGCTGCGGCGTGCGATGCGCCGACACGACCCGCCGCTCGTGCGAAATTTTCAGCTCGTCGAGCATCCCTGCGGCATGGCGCATCGTATCCCAGTCGGAACGACTGCCCATAATGATCCCGACCATGATCCCGTCAGCGCTCATGGTCGCAGCCCCCTGTGGAGCAGGGGGTTTAGGCACGAGAAACAGGTGGCGCAATGCGGGACAGACATGAAGAGTAAGTTTCCCATTGTTTTAATCTGGGTTATGCAATCTTCGCTCGACCGTGAGGCAGGGGGCCGACAGCGTGCATGAGGTACTGAAACAAGGGGATCGCGAGGCCGAACTCGCCGAGCTTCGCGGCCGCATCGCCGAGCTCGAACAGCGTTGCCTCGACCTCGACCGGCTGGCGCATTGCGACAGCCTCGTGCCGGTGCCCAACCGCCGTGGTTTCTTGCGCCAGCTCGAGCTGACCGTCGCCCGGTTCAAGCGCTACCGCGACCCCGCCGCCGTGCTGTTTGTCGATCTCGACGGATTGAAGTTGCTCAACGACTGCTTCGGCCACCCCGCCGGCGACGCCGCGCTGATCCACGTCGCCGCCTTGCTGTCGCGCGGGGTGCGCGAATCGGATACCGTCGGACGATTGGGTGGCGACGAGTTCGGGGTCCTGCTCGACCATACCGATGAAACGATCGCGCTCGAGACCGCCGAACGGCTGGTCGAGACGATCGCCGACGAGGAATTCTTCATCGACGGCAAGCCCGTCCCGCTGTCTGTCGCGATCGGCTTTACCCTGATCGAAGTCGATGACACCCCGTGCGCCATCCTCGCCCGCGCCGATGCCGCGATGTACCAGGGCAAAGCCGCGGCGTAACTGGTTGCGGAGGACGGTGCCCCTTCCAACAAAAGATTCTAGCGTTCGCTCAGATAGTACCGGTCTTTCACGGAAAAATCGTCGCCAAGCTCATAGACGATCGGCTGGCCCGTCGGAATCTCGAGGCCCACGATGTCCTCGTCGGCAATCTTCGACAGATATTTCTCCAGCGCGCGCAGCGAATTGCCGTGCGCCACGACGATCACCCGCTCCCCCGCCTGCAGCGCCGGGGCAATATGATTCTCGAAATAGGGCAGCACGCGCGCAATCGTGTCCTTGAGGCTCTCGGTCCTTGGCACCGCGATCCCGGCATAACGGCGATCACTCGCCACATCATACTCGCTCCCCGCCTCGAGCTCGGGCGGCGGCACGTCGAACGATCGGCGCCAGATCCTGACCTGTTCCTCGCCGACCTTCGCCACCGTCTCGGCCTTGTTGAGTCCGGTCAGCGCGCCATAATGGCGCTCGTTGAGCTCCCATGCCTTGGCCACCGGCAGCCACGACCGCCCCATCTCGTGAAGCACCATGTTGAGCGTGCGGATCGCGCGCGTTTGCACCGAGGTGAAGCAGCGGTCGAGGTCATACCCCTTGTCGCGCAGCATTCTCCCCGCCGTGTGCGCCTCCTCGACCCCCAGCTCGGTCAGATCCACGTCCCACCAGCCGGTAAAGCGGTTTTCCAGGTTCCACGCCGATTGGCCGTGGCGCAGCAGGACCAGCGTCGGCATTACTTGCTCTTCAACTCGGGCAGGACCGCGTGGAGCGCGTCGAGGCACGCCCCGGCGAGATATTTCGAGCGCTCCGGGCTCCACCCGTAAACCTCGTCGGGCAAGTCGATATTATCCTTGAACGGCATTTCCAGGGTCATCGACACGCACCCGAAGCGCTCGGCGAGCTGGGTCGTCGACATCGTCAGATTGGCCTTGCCCGGCGGCGGGATCTCATATCCTTGCCGCGTCTGGAAATCGGGCGAAATGCGCTGCAGCGTGTCCGAGAACAGCGCGAACAGCCTCGACTGCGATTCCGTCAGCGAAGGAATGCCCTCGAACCCGGCCAGAAAGTTCGCCGGGATCGCCTCGTCGCCGTGGATATCCATCGCGAAGTGCGGCTTGTCCTCATCCATCGCATTGCGCACGCACAGCACCTCGGGACTCCGCTCGGCAGTCGGCGCGTGCCATTCGCGGTTAAGGTTTACTCCTGCCGCATTGGTCCGCAAATGTCCCCGCCGCGACCCGTCGGGGTTCATGTTGGGCACGACATGGAAAGTGCACTCGCGCCGCAGCACGCGCGCGACCGGATCATCGGAATCGGTCAGCTTCTCCAGCGCGCCTTCCATCCACCACTCGGCCATCGTCTCGCCGGGATGCTGGCGGGCGTAGAGCCACACCGTCATGTCGCCCTCGCCGATCGTCAGGCAGTCGATGTCCTGCCCGTCGAGGCTCTTGCCCAGCGAGCGATATTCGACCCCGGGCAAGGCCGCGACGGTCGACACGAGATCATGGTGACGCTCCATCGAATAAGGCGCGAAATACGCCACCCACACCAGGTCGGTCTCGGGCGTGAAGCGGATCGTCAGCGCGCCGTCGGCAAAGCTGGTGTCATCGACCCGGACCCAATCCTCGCGGTCCATCGACACGCACGCGCGATAGTCGGGCCAGCCATGAGGATAGGCCGATCCACCGGCGTTGACGATCTTCAGCGTGACCTCGCGCCCGCCCGATCCCGCCAGGCGAAAGTGAAACCACTGGTAGAAGTCGCTCAAATGATCCTTGACGATCTCCAGTGTCGCCGTGTCGCCGTCGATCCCGACGACGCGAATGTTGCCCGCGTCGAACGCGCTCGAAATACTGATCGTCATCTATCTTCCCAAAAATCGCGAAATCGAGCGCGTGATAATCAGTCGCGCGCGCGCTGGGAACCCGCAAACGCAGGGGCGCATTAAGCCGTTGGGGTCGCGCACCCCCCTTATTTCGCGCAAGGGACATCCATGACAACCAAACTTCCCGTCCTCATCACCGGTGGTGGCGGCTATATCGGCAGCCACGCCGTCCTCGCCCTCCTCGACGCCGGATGGCCAGTGGTGGTGCTCGACGACGAGAGCAATTCGACCGGCGTGCTGGTCCCCCGGGACGTGCCCTACATCAAGGGTTCGATTGCCGACCGACCGCTCGTCGCCAGCCTCCTGCGCGACCACGGCATCGGCGCGATCCTGCACTTCGCCGGATCGATGCTGGTCGCCGAATCGGTTACCGACCCGCTCAAATATTATCGCAACAACACGGCAGCGACGCTGATCCTGCTTGAGGAAGCCGTCGCCGCCGGCATCCCCCACATCGTCTTCTCGTCGACCGCCGCCATCTATGGCGCGCCCGATCGCTTGCCGATCGAGGAAGGCGACCCCAAGCTCCCGATCAACCCCTATGGCGTGTCCAAGTGGATGACCGAGCAGATGCTCGCCGACGCCGCGCGTGTCCACGACTTCAACTATGCCGCCCTGCGTTACTTCAACGTGGCAGGGGCGGACCCCGACCTGCGCGCCGGCCAGATCGGCAAGACCTCGACCCACATCGTCAAGATCGCCACCGAAGCCGCGCTCGGCAAGCGCCCGCATGTCGACGTCTTCGGGACCGACTACCCGACACCCGACGGAAGCTGCGTGCGCGACTATATCCACGTCTCCGACCTCGCCGCCGCGCATGTCGCCGCGCTCGAGAAACTGATCGAGCGGCCGCACGAAAACCTCCTCCTCAACTGCGGCTACGGCAAGGGCCTCTCGGTCACGCAAGTCCTCGACGCGCTCGACGTCGTCGTCCAGCGCAAGGTCCCGCGCGTCATCGGCCCGCGCCGGCCCGGCGATCCGCCGCAGCTCGTCGCCTCCAACCGTGCGCTGGTCGAAACCCTCGACTGGACCCCGGCCCACGCCGATATCCACCAGATCATCTCCGACGCGCTCGCGTGGGAACGCAAACTGGCCGACGGAATTTTGACTTGATCACCCGCCTCGCGACGACCCTCGCCGCCGCCCTAGTCTTCTTGGGCGCCGCGCCCTCGCCACAGCCGATGACCCCGGCCGAGCAAGTCGCCGCCAACAGCGTCCGCTCGCATGTCGAATTCCTCGCCGACGACCGCCTCGAAGGGCGCGACACCGGTTCGCGCGGGCACGAGATCGGCGCTCAATATGTCGCCAGCCGCTTCCGCGAGATGGGGCTCGAGCCGGGTGGCCCGGGCGGCAGCTGGTATCAGCAAGTCCCGCTGCGCCGCGCGACCATTGTCCAGCCGACGCCGACCATCACCCTCACGATCAACGGCCAGCGCCAGACGCTCGCCTGGGCACGCGACGTTGCGCTGCGCCCCAGCCTGACCGAACGCCACCGCGCGATCGATGCGCGCCTCGTGTTCGTCGGCTTCGGCCTCGACGAGCCGCTGCTCGGGATCGCCGACTATCGCGGGCTCGACACCAAAGGTGCGATCGTCGTGTCGCTCGCCGGCACGCCCCCCGGCCTGCCGAGTGAAGTCGCCGCCCATCTCACCTCGGCCAAGGCCGACGCCGCCGCCGCCCACGGCGCGATCGGCCTGGTCGAAGTCGGCGGCGAAGGCCGGCTTACCAGCAACGTCGCCACCGATGCGGTTCGCGCAACGACCAGCTGGGTCGCCCCCGACGGCAGCACCGGCGCAAGCCCGCTCCGCGCCTCGCTCAGCCTGTCGAAAGCTTGGCAGGCCAGGCTGTTCGACGGCGCGCCCAAATCCCTTGCCGCGCTGCATGGCGAAGCCGCCACCACCAGCCCGCGCGGCTTCCCGCTGCCCTCGCGACTGTCGCTCGTCGCCGACACCGCGTGGACCGATTTCACCAGTCCCGAAGTCATCGGCCGCCTGCCCGGCGCCGACCCGGTGCGCGCGGCCGAAAACGTCGTCCTCATGGCCCATCTCGACCATCTCGGGATGATGTCCGACGCCAAGCCCGGCGAGGACCGCATCTACAATGGCGCGCTCGACAATGCCGCCGGGGTCGCGACCATGCTCGAGGCGGCGCGCGAGTTCGTCGCCAGCGGCCGCCGTCCGATGCGCTCGGTCCTGTTCATTGCGAACACCGGCGAGGAAAAGGGCCTGCTCGGGGCAAGCTATTTCGCTGCCCATCCGACCGTCCCCCTCGCGTCGATCGCCAGCGTGGTCGACCTCGACATGCCGCTGCCGCTCTACGACTTCACCGATGTCACCGCGTTCGGCGCCGAGCATTCGACCATCGCCCGCACCGTCGCCGACGCCGGCGCGGCGATGGGGATCCGGGTCTCGCCCGACCCGTTGCCGCAGGAGAGCATCTTCGTCCGCTCGGACCATTACCGCTTCGTCCAGAAGGGCGTTCCCGCGATCCTCCTGATGACCGGCTACGCCAATGGCGGCGAAGCGGTGTGGAAGAACTTCCTCGCGCATGTCTACCATTCGCCTGCCGACGATCTGTCGCAGCCGATCCAGTGGCGCGCGCTGGCCCGCTACGGCATGCTCAACTACGGCATCGCCCGCGCTTTGGCCGACGCGCCAGACCGCCCACGCTGGGTTGCGCACGACTATTTCGGCGACCGGTTTGCTCCCAATCAACCCCGCGCGACGCCGCTCGCGCCTTGACGCAAACGCGGCTCCCGCCTAGGGGACCGCTTCGGTTTCGACCGAATCCATCTCAATTCGACCACTCAAGCAGGCGTTCCCGGCCATGAAGATCCGCAATTCCCTGAAGTCGCTCAAGTCGCGCCACCGCGATTGCCGGGTGATTCGTCGCCGTGGCCGCACCTACGTCATCAACAAGACGAACCGCCGCTTCAAGGCGAGGCAGGGCTAAGCCTGCGAGGTCGCTGACATCGGCGACCTTCTCTCTTCGGCCACTCGACTCGCCCGGTCGCTCACCAGCGCGACCGGGCGTTCGGTCGTCTGGACCCGGCTGCGGTACCCGCTTGCCGTCCACCAGTCCGCGACGACCACCGCCGAAGACCGCTACCCCGAACTCTTCTCCGGTCTCGCCCGCCACCTGCCGCGCGACGCCGAGATCCTGTCGTTCGGCTGCTCTACCGGCGAGGAACTCCTCTCGCTCCGCCGCCTGCTCCCCGTCGCGCGTCTCACGGGGGTCGAGATCAACCCCCGCGCCCGTCGCATCGCTACGCGTCGCACCGCCAACGACCCGCTTACCCACATCGTCGCGCGCCTCCCCGCCGGGCAGTTCGACGCCGTGCTCGCGCTCGCCGTGCTCCAGCGCGAACCCCACCGAGTCATCGACCGCGGCATCACCGACCTTTCGTCGTCCTACCCGTTCGCCCGCTTCGACGCCGCGATTTGCGCCCTTGCCCAACGGCTCCGCCCCGGTGGCTTCTTCGCCATCGTCCACGCCCATTACCGCGTCGAGGACAGCAGCGCGGCGGCCCTGCTCGACCCGGTCGCCGACAGCCCCACGCTATCCGGCCCGCTGTTCGACCGCGACTCGCGCCGCTACGTCCCGATCCCTCCGTCCGCCACGCTGTTCGTCAGATGCGCCGCGATCTCGCCAGCTTCTTCCCGCACATAATCCTCGCCCCACCGCCGGGCGAGGCGAAACAGCGCCACTCCCCGTGCGATCGCCAGCGCCTGATCGAACTGTGCCCGAGAATCGCGCCCCGCGACCGACTGGCCGATGGTCCAGCGAAAACTATTATCGAGCACGATTCCGGCCGCCGCGATCCCCGCCACCGGCACGATCAGCGCGCCGTCGGCCTCATTGCGGCGGTCGAGCAGATATAATCGTTCGAGGGGAAGCGGTGCCAAATCGCCGAGGTCGGCGGCTGACTCGAGTGGCACGTGAAACTTGTCGAGATCGCTGGCGACCTTCTCGAACGCTCCGGGCGACCGGTCGAGCAATGCCAGTGACGCCACCCACAGCTTGAGACGGGGAATGCCGCGATAGACGACTGGCCGTCCCGCCGCATCGATCCGCGTCGCGCAAAGATCGTCGCCGAGCACTTCGAACCCGGCCCGGTCGAGCAGCCCGGCGATGGTCGACTTGCCTGCCCCCGACGGCCCGCAAAACGCCGCCACGCCGCCGCCGGGCAGCCGGATCATGTTGGCGTGAAGGCAGAAATAGCCGCGCTGGTGGAGCAATGCCGCCATCACCGTCCCCAGCAGCCAGACGCGGATGTCATTTTCCTTCGTCCCCGCCGGCGCGGCAATGTCGATCGACCGCCCCTGTGACATGGTGAACAGCATGTCCTCGAGCTGGAGCACCAGCCGCTCGCCGCCCCCGCCGAGCCAGCCAGCTCCCGCCTCGTCGTGCTCGACGGGGGGGCGCTCGCTACGGCGGATGACGACATCGCCAGGTCCGGTTCCGCGCTGCAGTTCGGGCAGCTCGATCTGGCTGTCTAGCTTGAGGCCGAATGCGTGATAATGAGGCACATCAGACCGATAGCCGGGGTTGTGATGAAAGGCGACATGAGCAACATCGACGAAAATAGCAGGATCGTTCGCAACGACAGCATCCCCACCGGCGTCATCGACGGCGAAATGGTCGCGCTCGACCTGGACCAAGGCGACTGCTTCGGGATGGACCAGGTCGGCACGCGCATCTGGGCCTTGGCGGCAAACCCCGGCCCGGTTTCGGCGATCGTCGACCAACTGGTCAGCGAGCATGACGTCGACCGCGCGACCTGCTCGACCGATGTCCTCGCCTTTGTCGCCGACCTCGCCCGGTCGGGGCTGGTGCGCGTGCTCAAGGAATGAACCCGACGGCGCCGATCCGCCCGTTTCGCGGCCTGCTCACCGATGTTCGCTCGGTCGCGGGTCGTCAGCTTGGCGCCTGCGCCGCGCTGACCTTTGCCGGTGCGCTCGCCGAGGGCGCCGGACTGCTGATGCTGCTGCCGATGCTCTCGCTCCTCTCGAACCGCCACGGCCGCGTCGCCGAACGGCTCGGCGCCATCCTCCCGCCCCGTTTGCTGCTTCCCGCGATCCTCGTCCTGTTTCTGCTCGTGATGGCGACCCGCGCGGCCATCCTGCTGGCGCGGGATCGCAGCGTTGCCCGGCTCGAGAACGCCTATGACGTCAGCCTGCGCCTGCGCGTCGCCGTGACCCTGGCTGACCGCGGCTGGCCGGCCGCCGCGCTGCTCGGCCAGGCGGGTATGCAGAACCTTCTCGCCAGCGCCATTCCGCGCAGCGTCACCGCGGTCCATTACGCGATCCAGATGGCGACCGCGGCGTTCCTGCTGGCGGTGCAGCTGCTGCTCGCGGCCTGGCTGTCCTGGCCACTCGCGCTGGCAGCCATCGCCATTCTCGCGCTCGGCATCCCGTGGCTGATCGCGCTGACCCGGCTCGGCGAGGCGAGCGGCGAGCAGATGGCGAGCGGCCAGCATGAAAGCACCCGCGCCGCCTATGAATTCCACGCCGCGCTCAAGGTCGCGCTCGCGCAGGGCTCGGTCGCCGACTTCATCGACGCCTATCACGCCCAGCTGGTGTCGCTCGCCGGCCATTATTTCGGCTTTGCCTCGGCGATGGCGCGGTCGCGCGCAACCCATTCGGTCGGTGCCGCGGTCGCTGGCGTGCTGATCGTCGGCACCGGATACGCCTTGGCAATCGAGCTGCCGCGGTTGATCGCGCTGCTGATCCTCTTCTCGCGAATGAGCGGCCCGGCTCAGGGCCTGCAGCAGTCGCTCGGTTCGCTCGCCAGCTATCTTCCCTCCTTTACCCAGATCAAAGTCGCGCTTGGCGAATTGTCGCCGCTCCATGCCCTTGCGCCGCCCGCCGCGCCGCTTGAATGGCAATCCATCGCCGCCGCCGGACTGTCGCTCGATCGCGGCGAAGGCGGCGGTCTCGCCCCGGTCGATTTCGCGCTGGCCCGCGGCGAGTGGCTCGCGCTCAGCGGCCCGTCTGGCGCCGGCAAGACCACCCTGATCGACATCGTTGCCGGCCTCCACCGGCCGACCGCCGGGACATTGAGCATTGATGGCACCTCGCTCGACGAGGGTTGCAGCAAGGCATGGCACGCCTCGCTCTCCTACGTCTGCCAGCAGGAGACCCCGTTCGAACCCACGATCCGCGCCGCACTTGGCGATTGGCCTGACGAGCGTTGCTGGGACGCGCTCGCCCTTGCCGGTCTTGCTGAGATAATCCGCGCCACCCCGGCCGGGCTCGACACCCTTCTCTCCGAACGCGGTGCGCGCCTCTCCGGAGGCGAGCGCCAGCGCCTGCTGATAGCGCGCGCGCTCCTGCGCGACCCCGCACTCCTCATCCTCGATGAAGCCACCGCAGCGCTCGATGTCGCCAGCGAGCGCGCGCTGGTCGAACGCCTCCGCGCCGCCCGCCCGGGGATGGCGGTCCTGCTCGTCGCCCATCGCGCCGAGAGCCTCGGCCTGTGCGACCGCACCCTGGCGATCGACGGCGGCGGCATGGCAGCATGACTCCCGCCTTCCGCCTGTTGTGCGCCTGCTGCCGCTGGCCAGACGACGACACTCGTCGCAACGCGATTCGCGCCGCCGCCGCCGAAGTCGAGGACTGGGGCGAGATCCCCCCCCTCGCCGACCGCCACCGCGTCGAACCGCTCGTCGCCCACGGCCTCGCCGCCGCCGGCCTGCCCGTCCCCGCCGCGCTCGAGGCCGCCGTTTTCCATCACCGCGCAGTGAGCCTGCGCGATATCGGCGAGACCCTGCGCATCGCCGCCGCGCTCGACGATGCCGGGATCGTCCACTGCTTCCTCAAGGGGGCACCCCTCGGCGTGCGCGCCTACGGCAATCCGCTCCTCAAGCGCAGCTGGGACATCGACCTGCTAGTG
This sequence comes from Sphingomonas sp., assembly GCA_025356055.1. Lineage (GTDB taxonomy): Bacteria > Pseudomonadota > Alphaproteobacteria > Sphingomonadales > Sphingomonadaceae > Sphingomicrobium. The sequence continues at coordinate 27,495 of JANXUU010000021.1, forward strand.
TTGCCCGCCGACGTAGTTCGTGCGGCAGCTGTGCTTGCCACGCTCGGCTCCACCCCGCGCCTGCCGCCACGGCCACTCGACGATGAGGAATTCGCCCGTTGGTCAGTCGTATCGAAAGAGGCCGAGTTCAGCTTGCCGCGCGGCGGGACGCTCGAACTTCACTGGCGCGTCAGTGATCACTCGATGCTCCTGCCTGCCGTCGATGCCAGCCTCGCCGGGCATCGCGAAACTCTTTTCGGCGACCACTCGGTGGCAACGCTCAACGATGCGGCGAACCTGGCCTATCTCGCGGTCCACGGCACGATCCATGCTTGGTCGCGGCTCAAGTGGATCGCCGACTTCAACGCGTTCAACCGATGGCGCTCGACAGTATCGCGCGAATCGCTCCAGCAAGACGCACGACGACATGGCGTCGGAGACGCGCTCGACTGCGCGCTGCTCCTTGCCAGCCGGCTGTTCAACGGAAATCCGAACACCGGCGTCCTTCCGACCCGTTCCGCCGTGAAACTGATCGACACGAGCATACGCGCCCTGACCTGCGCTGATCCCCGGCGGATCGATCGGCTGGCGAGCCGCGCACGGTGGAGCGTCATACCCGGCGCAGCCGCTCGATTAATCGAGTTAAGGACTCGGCTGCGCGGGTCCCACGATCGGCTCGAATTTCCCCTGCCGTCCCGCTGGCAGTTTGCCTACCCATTGTTACGGTTGCCATTTTTCGCATTTCGTGTGATTATGAGGAGGTCAGCCTAGGACTCGTTGACAAATTGGTTCATCCACAGGCGGATTGAGACGATGTGGATGAAGCCGAGGTAGCTGTCGGCGGTTTTGTCGTAGCGGGTTGCGAGGCGACGGGCGTTTTTGAGTTTGTTGAAGCACCGCTCGACCAT
>JANXUU010000050.1 GCA_025356055.1 Sphingomonas sp.
TGGGGGAAGGTCAAGGGGGTGGAGAAATTGGCGTGCATCCCGGAGAAAGCCGGGACGACACGCGTCTCAACGGTTCAGAAATTCATACAAGTCCAGCCATTCGGGATTGGCCGCATGAATCAGCTGCAATTTCCACAACCGAGGCCATTCCTTGACCGCCTTCTCGCGAGCAATTGCTTGCTCGATTGTCGGATAAGGCTCCGCCAAGACAAGATGGATCAGGTTATATTTCTTGCAGAATTTGGACCCAAGCCCCTGCCGATGCTGGAACACCCGCGCAGCAAGATCAGCAGTCACGCCAGTATACAACACCCCGTGCGGCTTGTTCGTCATGATATAGACGGACCCGCCCTTCATCGAGCCAGCGTACGCCAACCGTCATCCCGGCGAAAGCCGGGACCCCGGGAGGCTAAGGGGCCGCACTCTTCACCCGACCGGGATCCCGGCTTTCGCCGGGATGACGGGGGGGTCAGAGCATTGGCAGGTCGAGGCCTTGTTCGCGCGCGCAGTCGATCGCGTCTTCGTACCCCGCGTCGGCGTGGCGCATTACTCCGGTCGCGGGGTCGTTCCACAGGACGCGTTCGAGGCGGCGAGCGGCGTCGTCGGTGCCGTCGGCGACGATGACCATTCCCGAGTGCTGCGAATAGCCCATGCCGACGCCGCCGCCGTGGTGGAGCGAAACCCAGGTCGCGCCCGACGCTGTGTTGAGGAGGGCGTTGAGGAGGGGCCAGTCGGAGACGGCGTCCGATCCGTCCTTCATGCTTTCGGTCTCGCGGTTGGGCGACGCGACGCTGCCGCTGTCGAGGTGGTCGCGGCCGATGACGATGGGCGCGGAGACTTCGCCGTTGCGGACCATCTCGTTGAAGGCGAGGCCGAGGCGGTGGCGCTGGCCAAGGCCGACCCAGCAGATCCGCGCGGGGAGGCCCTGAAAGGCGATGCGCTCACGCGCCATGTCGAGCCAGCGGTGGAGGTTGGCGTCGTCGGGGATGAGTTCCTTCACGCGCTGGTCGGTCTTGTAGATGTCCTCCGGATCGCCTGAGAGCGCGACCCAGCGGAACGGGCCGATGCCGCGGCAGAACAGGGGGCGGACATAGGCCGGGACGAAACCGGGGAAGTCGAAGGCGTGGGTGACGCCACCGTCGAGCGCTTCCTGGCGAAGGTTGTTGCCATAGTCGAAAGTGGGGATGCCTTGTCCCTGGAAGGCGAGCATCGCCTCGACGTGGCGCGCCATCGAGTGGCGGGCGGCGGTGGCGACGGCGGCGGGATCCTTGGCGCGCATGTCGAGCCATTTGGCGACGCTCCAGCCCGCCGGGCAGTAGCCGTTGGCGGGGTCGTGGGCGCTGGTCTGGTCGGTGACCGCGTCGGGGCGGATTCCTCGCGCAACCATCTCGGGGAGGATTTGCGCCGCGTTGCCGAGCAGGCCCACGCTGGTGGGGACGCTGGCGGCGGCGAGGATGGCGAGGGCCTCGTCGATGCTGGTGGCGCGGTGGTCGAGGTAGCGGGTCGCGAGGCGTTTCTCGATGCTGCTTTCCTGGCATTCGATCGCGATGCAGTGCGCGCCGGCCATGACCGCGGCGAGGGGTTGTGCGCCGCCCATACCGCCGAGCCCGGCGGTGAGGATCCATTTGCCGGTCAGGTCGCCGCCATAATGCTGGCGGCCCATTTCGGCGAAGGTTTCGAACGTGCCCTGCACGATGCCCTGGCTGCCGATGTAGATCCAGCTGCCGGCGGTCATCTGGCCGTACATCATCAGGCCCGCGCGATCGAGCTCGTTGAACTTCTCCCAGGTCGCCCATTTGGGGACGAGGTTGGAGTTGGCGATGAGCACGCGCGGCGCGTCGCGGTGGGTGCGGAAGACGCCGACCGGCTTGCCCGACTGGACGAGCAGGGTCTGGTCGTCGTCAAGCCGTTCGAGGGTTTCGACGATCTTGTCGTAACACGCCCAGTTGCGCGCGGCGCGGCCGATGCCGCCGTAGACGACGAGGTTCTGGGGGTCCTCGGCGACTTCGGCGTCGAGATTGTTCATCAACATGCGGACGGCAGCTTCGGTCTGCCAGCTTTTGGCGACGAGGGTCGAGCCGCGGCGGGCGGTGATGTGGCGGGCGTTGTCGCGCCGCCTGTGGTTTTCGACGGGGTCGGTCATGCGTCTCTCCCCGCGACAATGCGGCGTTCGGGGCCGGGCAGGCCAATCCAGTAGGCGAGCTCGACCGGGTCGTCGATCGCCCAGGCGCACAGGTCGGCGGCCTTGCCGGGAGCAAGCGATCCGACCTCGCCCTCGATGCTGAGCGCGCGGGCGGCGTTGATGGTCATCCCGGCGAGGCATTCATCGGGGGTCAGGCCGAACAGGGTCGCGGCCATGTTCATCGCCAGCGTCGGCGAGAGCAGGGGCGACGTGCCGGGGTTGCAGTCGGTTGCGACCGCCATCGGCACGCCATAGGCGCGGAGCAGCTCGACGGGAGGTTTTCGCGTTTCCCCCAGTGCGTAATAGGCGCCCGGGAGGAGGACGGCGACGGTGCCGGCGTCGGCCATCGCGGCAATTCCGTCCTCGTCGACATGTTCGAGATGGTCGGCGGAGAGCGCGTCATATTTGGCAGCGAGCGCGGCGCCGCCCTGGTTCGAAAGCTGTTCGGCATGAAGCTTGACCTTGAGGCCGTGGGCGGTGGCGGCGTCGAACAGGCGGTCGGTCTCGGCCGGGGTAAAGCCGATCCCGTCGCAGAAGGCATCGACCGACGTGGCAAGCTTCAATCGCGCGACGGCGGGGATGAGTTCGTCGATCACCTGGTCGACATAGTCGTCGCGGCGGGCGGCGAATTCAGGCGGGAGGGCGTGGAGCGCGAGCAGGGTCGGGACGATCCGCACCGCTTCGGAATTACCAAGCGCGCGCGCGGTGTTGAGGAGGCGGATTTCGCTTGCCGGATCGAGGCCGTAGCCGGACTTGATCTCGACCGTGGTGCAGCCGCCGGCCATCAGCGCGCGGAGGCGACGGCGGGCGGAGGCGATGAGATCGGTGGCGCCCGACGCGCGGGTTGCGGCGACGGTCGAGGCAATGCCGCCCCCGGCGCGGGCGATCTCTTCATAAGTGGCACCCGCGCGGCGCATGGCGTGCTCGGCCGCGCGGTTGCCGCCGAATATGAGATGGGTGTGGCAGTCGATTAGCCCCGGGGTGACCCACGCTCCGTTCAAGGGGACGACTTCGGCGGCGCGGAAGCCGGCGAGCTCGGTGCGCTTGCCGACGCGGACGATCTTGCCATCCTGCACCCCGATCGCGGCGTCGCGCTGGATGCCCTGCGGATTGCCATTGGCGTGAACCATGGTGACGGCATGGCAGTCGACGAAGAGGCGGTCCCACATGGTGGGTGGCATTAGGGGGCGGGGGTGCTAGCGTCAAAGTCATGAGCGGTGAGTGGCCCAATATTTCGGACCTGATGGTGGCGGCCGGCGAGGCGGCGCCGATCGGGCTGCTCGGGGTTCCGCTGGCGGCGGGGTCGGTAACGGCGGGACGGTGCGATCTGGCGCCGGGGATGCTGCGCGCGGTCCTGCGGCGGATTGGGCGCTATGATGTCGAGAGCCAGCGCGAATTGGCGAGCCGGATCGCCGATCGAGGCAATGTCGCGATCGAAGGGATGACGATCGAGCAGGCGACCGGGCCGGTTCGCGCGGCGGTTGCGGCAAGTGTCGCTGCTCATGCGCTGACCCTGGTGATTGGAGGCAATAACGCAGTGACGCGGCCGGCGGTGCTTGGGCTTGGACTTGCGTTGGAGGAAGTGGGGTTGGTCACGCTGGACGCGCATTTCGACATGCGCTCGACCGCTGAGGGGCTTGGCAACGGAAATCCAGTGCGGGCGCTGATCGAGGATGGCTTGCCGGGGCGCAACATCGCGCAGGTCGGGCTGGCGAGCTTTGCCAATTCAGGGACAATGCACCGCGATGCGCTTGCGGCGGGAAACTTGGTGGTGACGGCCGGCGAGGTGCGGCGCGAGGGGATTGCTGCGGCGATCGAGCGGGCCTTGGCGCATGTCGCGCATTGCCGAGCGATCGTAGTCGATTGTGACATCGACGTGATTGACCGGTCGCAGTTTCCCGGGGCGCCGGGCGCACGGCCCGGAGGGATGGCGATCGGGGATTTCTTCGCCGCAGTGCGGATGCTGGCGGCGGAACCCAAAGTGCGGGTGATCGACCTGACCGAATGGGACCCGCCGCTCGACCCGAGCGACCTCAGCGCATTGACCGCCGGGCGATGGCTGGCCGAAGTGCTGGCGGGATTCGAAACGCGTCGTTGACGTTGGCGGTCAGATCCCGGCGTACCATTGGTAGTTGGCGACATCTTCCCAGTAGCCGCCCTTGCCTTCGCCAATGCGGGCGAGGCTGTCGACGGCTTCGACGCGCATGACGTATTTGGCCTGCTTGTAGCCAAGCTGGCGCTCGATGCGGACGCGGATCGGGGCACCGTGGGGGACGGCCAGCGGTTGCCCGTTCATGCCCCAGGCGAGGATCGTCTGGGGGTGCATCGCGTCGACCAGGTCGATCGATTCATAATAGGGCGTACCGTCGAAATCGTCGGCGCAGTGAAAGACGATATAGCGCGCGTTGCTGCTGAGGCCGGCTTGCTGGAGGAGGAGGCGCAGAGGGGTGCCGGTCCATTGGCCGATCGCGCTCCAGCCCTCGACGCAATCGTGGCGGGTAATCTGGGTGCGATGGGGCGCGGCGCGGAGTTGCGCGAGGCTGACCGACAGGGGCCGGGCGACGAGGCCGTCGACCTTCAATTGCCAGTCAGCGAAATTGCTCGCCACGTGCGCGGCAAATTCATCTGAACCGGGCATGGTGTTGCCGTTGGTGCGGAATATGGGCGACATTTGCGAGGCCGCAAATTCGGGGGCGAGCGCGGCGCGGTCGGCGATGAGGCGCTGGGCCGAATAGGTCGCGCGCTCGCCGAGGCCGAGCACGCGCTGAACGGCGGGCGAGCCATTGATCTTGTCGCATCCGGCGACGGCGAGGCCGCCCATCCCGACGACGAGCGATCTGCGGGTGAGGATCATGTCGCGGATCCCACCGCAGGGTCGGAATCGGTCGAAATTCGGTCGGGAGCCGGGCGGTACCAGCCGGTCACCATCGAGCGGATTTCGTTGATCGGTCCGGCGAGCACGACCATCACGAGGTGGACGAGGATGAACGCGGCCAGCGCCATTGCGCAAATGAAGTGGATCGAGCGCGCCGACTGGCGACCGCCCGTAAGATCGAGCAGCCATGGCCACGCAGCGTTCATTCCCGGTGAGAGGGTCAGGCCGGTCAGGATGGCGCCGGGAATGGCGATGAAGATGATCCCGACATAGGAAAGTTTCTGGAGGATATTGTAGCGCTTGGCCGCCTCGCCGGTGGGGAAGCGGAGGTGGGCGTGTTCGTTGATGTCGTGGAGGACATTGGCGGGACGAAGCTCGTCGAGCGTCGGGGCGAGCTCGCGTCTGTGGCGGCCGATCAGTGTCCAGGCGAGATAGAGGATGCCGGGGACGACTAGGATCCAGGCAAAGGCGAAATGCCATTCGCGCGAACCGGCGAGGTCGTAGTGAGAAGGGATCGTGAAAAGCGGATTGACGGTGTAGTTCTGGCCACCTTGTGTCACGCCGAAAATGCCGAAGCCGGGCAGCATCACGGGGCCGATGCGAACATGACCGGGGAGAATTTCGAACCAGGCATGGTCGGCGTTGGCGCCATAGCGGCCCCAGTAGAGCCGGGGATGGGCACTGAGAATCATCAGCCCGCTCATCAGCATAACGAACACCGACAGCGCGTTAACCCAGTGCCATAGCCGCGCTGGCAAGCGGTGGCGGTAGAACGGGGCGGGGACGTCGGTCATGGGCGCTCCTGAGTGCGCTCAATATGCGCATAATCGCGTGCGAGGCAATTGCCGATTGGCGGACGTGCCGTCATGAGGGGGAATGCTCGCGCCCGCCTTTTTCGTCACCGCTTTACTCTATGCAGCGGTCGGGTTTGGGGGGGGGTCAACCTATTCGGCGCTGCTGGTGCTGGCGAAGGTCGATTTTCACGCGATCCCGGTGGTTTCGCTGTTGTGCAATCTGGTGGTGGTGACGCTGGGCAGCTGGCGGTTCGCGAAGGCGGGCGAGATCGACTGGCGGCGGACCTGGCCGCTGTTCACCCTGTCGGTGCCGCTGGCGTGGGTCGGGGGGAGGATCGCGGTCGGGCAGCTGCTGTTCGTGGGGTTGCTCGCCGCGTCGCTGATCGTCGCCGGGCTGGCGATGCTGTGGCGGCGCGAGCCGTTGCCCGACGTGATCCACCGTGACCTGACATGGCGCGAGCCGGTGATCGGCGGAGTGCTTGGGCTGCTCGCCGGGATTGTCGGGATCGGCGGGGGAATTTTTCTTGCGCCGGCGCTGCATCTGATGCGGTGGGGCGGGGCGAAGGCGATTGCCGGGACCTGCGCGATGTTCATCTTGGTCAATTCGATTGCGGGGCTGGCGGGGCAGCTCGCCAAGTCGGGGGCGGAGACGATCGGGGGCGTGGTCGCGTCGCATTGGTTGCTGTTCCCGGCCGTGGCGGTCGGCGGGCTGGCGGGGTCGATGATTGGATCGACGCGATTGAAGGCGCGCCATCTCGCGGTGCTGACCGCGATTCTGGTGCTGTATGTCGGCGGACAACTGGCGGTGCGGTTCGTCACCATGCTATCAGCGGCGGCATGATCGATCGGTTCGGACGGAGCATTAGCTATCTGCGGTTGTCGGTGACCGATCGCTGCGACTTGCGCTGCACCTATTGCATGCCGCAGCGGATGCGGTTTTTGCCCAAGCCCGAGGTGCTGAGCCTCGACGAACTTGACCGGGTGGCGTCGGCATTCATTCGGCTGGGGGTGAGGAAGCTCAGGCTGACCGGGGGCGAGCCGTTGGTGCGGCGTGACGTGATGGTGCTGGTCGAGCGGCTGGGCCGGCATCTGGCAAGCGGGGCGCTCGACGAGCTGACGATGACCACCAACGGCACGCGGCTGACCGAGTTTGCACCGGCGCTGGCGGGCGCGGGGGTGCGGCGGATCAATGTGTCGCTCGATCACCTCGACCCGGCCACCTACGCGCGCATTACCCGGGGGGGCGATGTCGGACAAGTGATCGCAGGAATCGACGCGGCGATGGCGGCGGGGATATCGATCAAGCTCAACGCGGTGGCGCTGCGCGATGACAATGCGGATCACCTCGTCGAGTTGGCCCAATGGGCGCATGCGCGGGGGGCCGAGCTGAGCGTGATCGAGGTGATGCCGCTGGGCGCGGTCGAGGCGAACCGGATCGACCAGTATCTGCCGCTGACAGAGGTGCGCGCCAAGTTCGCCGAGCGGTGGACGCTGACCGACATGGTGCGATCGACCGGGGGGCCGGCGCGCTATGTGCGGACGAACGAGGGCGGAACGATCGGGTTCATCACGCCGCTGACTCATAATTTCTGCGGGGGATGCAACCGCGTGCGGCTCGATTGCACGGGGCAGTTGTTCCTGTGCCTGGGCAATGATGCCGACGCCGATCTACGCGCGCCATTGCGGGCGAGCGACGACGACGCGCTGCTCGACGCGGCGATTGCCGAGGCGATCACGCGCAAACCCGAGAAGCATTTCTTCGATCACGGCGTCAAGGCGCCCGCGGTAGCGCGGCACATGTCGCGGACTGGCGGCTGATGAGGGTCAGCTATTACGGGCGGCTGGCGGAGGCGGCCGGGGTGCGCAGCGAGGAGGTTGCGGGGGCTCCGACGGTCGGCGCGCTGCGGGCGATGCTCGTCGGGCGGGTTGCGGGGCTGGGCGATGCGGCCAAGGTGCGGGCACTGGTCGACGATGCGTTCGTCGGCGAGGACCATCCGCTCGGCGACGTTGCCGAGGTCGGGTTTTTGCCACCGGTGAGCGGCGGGTGATCTGCGATGGGCCAATCGATCCGGCGGCGTTGCTGGCGCAGTTCGCCGAGGCGCGGGGGGATGCAGGGGCGATTGTGAGCTTTACCGGGACGGTGCGCGGGACGGGTGGAGTGACCGCGCTGGAGCTTGAACATCATCCGACATTTTCCGCGAAGGTGATCGAAGCGATCGGGGCGCACGCGAAGGCTCGGTTCGATATTGCCGATTGCCTGATCGCGCATCGGGTCGGGTCGCTTGCGCCGGGCGAGCCGATCGTGTTCGTCGCGGCGGCGTCGGCGCATCGGCGGGCGGCGTTCGAAGCGGTCGATTATCTGATGGATCGCTTGAAGACCGAAGCGCCACTGTGGAAGCGCGAGCTTCGCGCCGACGGGGCGGAGTGGATCGAGGCGCGGGCGTCGGACTTATCCGACCGGGCGCGATGGGAGGACAAGAATGCCAATCGATGAGGCGCGCACGTTCGTGCCGGTGCGGATCGCGGTGCTGACGGTGTCGGACAGCCGGACGCTGGCCGAGGATACGTCGGGGGAGATATTGGCGCAGCGTATTGTCGATGCGGGGCACGAGCTTGGCGACCGGCGGTTGGTGCGCGACGATGTCGACGAGATCCGCAGCGTGCTGGGCGAGTGGATCGACGATGGCGAAATGGACGCGGTGGTGACGACGGGAGGTACCGGGCTGACGGGGCGCGACGTGACGCCCGAGGCCGCGCTGCCGTTGTTCGACAAGGTCATCGAGGGGTTTTCGGTGATGTTTCACATGGTCAGTTTCGACAGCGTGGGGATGTCGACGCTCCAGTCGCGGGCGTGCGCGGGGGTGGCCAAGGGGACATTCATTTTCTGCCTGCCGGGGTCGAACGGGGCGGTGAAAGACGGCTGGGACAAGGTGATTTCGCTGCAGCTCGATGCGCGCCACCGGCCGTGCAATCTGGTCGAGTTGATGCCGCGATTGCTCGAGAAATGAGCGAGTTGACGCATTTCGACGACGCCGGGCGGCCGCATATGGTCGATGTGTCCGGCAAGGCGTCGACGGTGCGGGAAGCACGCGCTCGCGGGCGGGTGCGGTTGTCGGCCGAGACGACGGCGCTGGTCGGCGGGGGGCGCGTCGGCAAGGGCGATGTGGTGGGGATCGCCGAGCTTGCCGGGATCATGGGAGCCAAGCGGACGAGCGAGCTTATTCCGCTGTGCCATCCGCTCGGGCTCGATGCGGTCGAGGTACGGGTGACGCTCGCCGAGCCGGGTTTGCTGGTCGAGGCGACCGCGCGGACGAGCGGGCCGACCGGGGTCGAGATGGAGGCGCTGACGGCGGTCAGCGTGGCGTGCCTGACGATCTATGACATGTTGAAGGCCGCCGAGCGCGGGATCGTGATCGAGGCGATCGAACTGGTCGCGAAGTCGGGGGGGCGATCGGGCGAGTGGCGGCGGAAATAATCTCGCTCGACGAGGCGCGCGCGCGGCTGCTCGAAGGAGTTGTGCCGCTGCCGAGCGAGCAGGTCGCGATTGGCGAAGCAGCGGGGCGCGTGCTTGCCGCCGATGTCGTCGCGGTGCGCAACCAACCGCCGACGCGGGTGTCGGCAATGGATGGTTATGCCGTGGCCGGAGCGGTGGTCGGCGAGCTGCTGCGCGTGATCGGCGAGGCGCCGGCGGGGGCGCCGTTCGCGGGCTCGGTCGGGCCGGGCGAGGCGGTGCGGATCGCGACCGGAGGAGTGGTCCCGCAAGGGGCTACCCGCGTCGTCATCCAGGAGCATGTCGCTCGCGACGGAGAGGAGATCCGCGTCGAGGCGCTGTCGAACGGGATGCATGTTCGTCCGGCGGGGGGCGATTTCGCGGCGGGGCAGGTTGTGGCGAAGGCTGGTCAGGTCATTACGCCGGGGCGGCTCGGGCTGATCGCGGCGACGGGGTGCGGGACGGTGACGGTGGCGCGGCGGCCACGCGTCGCGGTGATGGCGAGCGGGGACGAACTGCGCGAGCCGGGCGCGGTGATGGGCGCGGATGCGATTTTCAACAGCGGGGCCTATGCAATTGCCGCGCTGGTCGAGGCGTGGGGCGGGGAGGCGCTGCGGTTGCCGATCCTGCCCGATGATCGCGCGGCGCTCGATGCCGCGCTGGCGGGGGCCGATCTGAACGTCGACGTGATCGTTCCGCTGGGCGGGGCGTCGGTCGGGGACCGCGATCAGTTGCGGCCGGCGTTCGAGGCGTTGGGAGCGAAGATCCTGTTCGACAAGGTGGCAGTGATTCCGGGCAAGCCAACATGGGCGGCGCGCTTCCTCGATGGGCGGCTGCTCGTTGGGCTTCCCGGCAATCCGGCGTCGGGGTTCGTTTGCGCGCATTTGTTCCTAAAGTCGCTGATCGCGGTGCTGACGGGGCGCGATGCGGGATTGCGGTTGCGGGCGGCGAGGCTGGCGGCGCCGATCGGTGCGAACGGCGCGCGTGAAGCGTGGCTTAGGGCGAGGGTCGAGGTCGATGCGGCGGGGCAGTCGCTGGTCACCGTCGAATCGCGCCAGGACAGCAGCCTGACGAGCGTGCTCGCGGCCGCCGATGCGCTCGTCAGGCGGGCGGTCGACGCGCCCGCGCTGGCCGCGGGCGAGGCGGTCGAGACGCTTCTCATCGGCTAGTGGACTAGGCGGGCTCAACCGCGCTAGATGGCGGGATCCCAAATCGAGGCTGCAGCCATTTTTCGTCTCCTTTCAAAGCGCCGCCCATGATGGCCGAAACCTCCGTCGCGCAGCGCATGCGCCAGCTGATCATCTCGGGCGAGCTTCCCGGGGGGGCTCGCGTGGCCGAGGCGGCGATCGCCGAACGGCTCGGCGTGTCGCGGACCCCGGTGCGCAATGTCATCCCCGCGCTTGCCGCCGAGGGGCTGCTCGAACCGGTCGGGCGGCGCGGCTATGCGGTGCGGCGGTTCAGCGTCGAGGATAGTTTCCGCGCGACCGAATTGCGCTGCGTGCTCGAAGGGCAGGCAACGCGGGCGATTGCCGCGAGAGGCGCCGATGCGGAGCTGATTACACGATTGCGCGCGGTGCTTGTCGAGGGCGATGCAATCATTTCGAAGGAGCGGGTGATCCGCGACGAACAGGAGGCCTATGCGGCCATGAACCTGCGCTTTCACGAGCTGATCGTCGAAGCGGCGAACGATGCGCTGCTCACCGAACTGATCCACCGCGTCTATTCGGTGCCGTTCGTGTCGCCGGGCGTGGTCGCGTCGATCGGGATCCCGGCGGAGGAAATCCCGGCGATCCTCCAGACCGGCCAGCGCCAGCACCACGCCATCGTCGACGCCATCGCGGCGGGGCAGCCGGATTTGGCGGAGATGCTGATGCGGGGGCACTCGGCACCGGCGAAGAAGACGCTGGGGCTGGACGGGCCGAGGGGGGAAGTGCGCGAGGTGGCGCTTTAGTCGAGTGCTGACCGGCGAACGTCGAAAACTGGTGGGTTCGCGACAATCTGATCCCGCGCGGCGTCAGTATGAGATGGGTCTTCAGCATTGCGGCTGCTGCCGGATGCTTCGCTCTTTCAAAGTCGTCCGGCCATGCCATCAGCCACGTTGATACCTGCCGTTCGTTCGTCAGCAAGAGAGGGGTTGGTGTGACACGTCTAGACTGAGCCAGGTTCCGCTCCCTTCAGTCTCGAGCGAGGATTGGGATTTAGCGGACAGGCGGTATTACGCAGCCGCCATTCACCTGAAAGCGAACAAGTTCGTACGACATCCAAGTTGTCATGCCGATGAAATTTCCGGCACACGGAGTCGTCCAAGAGGTTGCAGGAATCGAACTGAAAGCCTCAGACGGTTACTTCAAGTACCATATTGGTAGGTGTCTCTGCCGCACGACGGATCTGGGTGAAGCCCGCCTCCCGGCAGACTTGGGCCAGTTGTTTCTCGCCTGCCTGTGCCCCAAGGCCTCGCCCGACGTCCTGCGACAGCGAGTTGGGCGTACAGATGGTGCACGACGCTGCGTAGAAGATCTGCCCAAGCGGGTGCATGTTCTCGGCCATTGAATCGCCCGCCATTGGCTCGACCAGCATGAATGTGCCGCCGGGCGCTAGCGTTTCGCGGATGTGGCGTGCGGCGCCAACGGGATCGCCCATATCGTGCAGAGCATCGAACATGCAGGCGAAATCATATCCTCTTCCCTCAAAATCCTGAGCCTTGGCCACTTGGAATTCGACGTTAGTGACACCCGCGGCCGCGGCTTTAGACTTCGCTTCCTCGATTGAAGGCGCGTGGAGATCAATGCCGTGGATCGTCGAATTGGGATAAGCCTGAGCCATCAGCACGGTCGATGAGCCATGGCCGCAGCCAATGTCAGCGACCTTCGCACCGGCTTTGAGCTTGGCTTCAACGCCCGCAAGTGCAGGAATCCAGTTGTCGACCAGATTGGCTTGGTAGCCGGGTCGGAAGAATCGGTCGGTGCCACAGAACAGGCATTGGGGTTGATCGCTCCACGGTCGCCCTTTCCCGGTCTTGAAGGTTTCGGTTGCTTTTTCATGCGTGGCGAACTGCGAAACGATCATCTGGACAAACCCTTGCATGCAGGCCGGCTGACCCTCACGCGTGAAGACTAGCGCCTGCTCAGGCGTTATTGAGAAAGTCTCGTCCTCGGCGTGATGTTGGACGTAGCCCGCCGCGCAGACCGAGCCGAGCCATTGAGGTACTTCGGGTTGAGGTCGATCTTCGCGGCAAGCTCGTCAACCGTCATCCGACCGGCACCATCGAGCGTGCTAAACACTCCTGTTTGGTCGCCGAGATAGGCCATGAAGAGGCTCATCGCACCAGCGACATCACTGATAACTTTGCCGACGAGGCTATTGAGGACGGCTTCGTTGACTGTTTCGGTCATGCGACATACTCCTATCAAAACGGGATGCGGCGACTTAACTTAGGTCTATACCACATTCACAATGTTGCGCGACGTAATTTCTGGCCAAAAATCTGCAGAGCTACGTGTTGTATCGGCGAAGATTCCAGACTTCATTGTGATTGCCGAAAGTGCAGCTATTTATTTTTGGCATCCTTCGAGCCGAAATTCCGCTCTCGGCCCACGTCAAACCGGAAAGCTGAAGACGTTCTAATGCCTGCATTCGGGCAAGGGCAGATGCGCTTCCAACGGTTGTTTATGGGTCTCTGCCGACAGTCTTAGGGTCCAATCAAAGTCCAACCCGCGCCTCATACGCCTTGATCGCGCCCTCACTCTTCAGCGTCAGGCCGATTTCGTCGAGGCCGCTCATCAGGGAGGCTCGGCGGAAGGGGTCGAGGGTGAAGGCGAACTGCTCGTTGTTGGCGCTGACGGTCATGTCGTCGAGGTCAATCGTGACCGGACTGTGCGCCGCGAGGCTCATCAGGCGGGCGACGTCGGGGGCGGGGAGCGCGACGGTGACGAGGCCGTTCTTGTAGGCGTTGCTGGCGAAAATGTCGGAGAAGCTGGGCGCGACGATCGCTTTGAGCCCCATGTCGTCGAGCGCCCAGGCGGCGTGCTCGCGGCTCGATCCGCAGCCGAAATTGGCACCCGTGATGAGGATCGGGGCGGCGGCGAACTCGGGGTCGTCGAAGATGTTGCCGGGCTCGGCGCGGATCGGGGCGAAGGCGTATTTGCCGAGGCCTTCGCGGGTCGTCGTTTTGAGGTGATCGGCGGCGATAATCACGTCGGTGTCGATATTGTCGCGGCCGAGCGGGATGGCGCGGCCGGTGATCTGCTCGACCGGGGTCATGCGAGCAACTCACGGACATCTGTAAGCCGGCCGGTGACGGCGGCGGCGGCCGCCATCGCGGGGGAGAGCAGGTGCGTGCGCGCGCCGGGGCCCTGGCGGCCGACGAAGTTGCGGTTGCTGGTCGAGGCGCAGCGCTCGCCGGGGGGAACCTTGTCGGGGTTCATTGCAAGGCACATCGAGCAGCCGGGCTCGCGCCATTCGAAGCCGGCGTCGAGGAAGATGCGGTCGAGGCCCTCGGCTTCGGCCTGGGCTTTGACCAACCCCGATCCGGGGACGACGAGCGCCTGGCGGATGGTCGCGGCGACGTGGCGGCCGCGGGCGACGGCGGCGGCGGCGCGCAGGTCCTCGATGCGGCTGTTGGTGCAGCTGCCGATGAAGATATGCTCGACCGCGACGTCCTGCATGCGGGTGCCGGGGGCAAGGCCCATGTAGGCGAGGGCCTTGGTGGCGGCGGCGCGCTGGCCGGGGTCGGCGTAGGAGGCGGGGTCGGGAACCTGGCCGGTGATCGCGACGACCTCGTCGGGGCTGGTGCCCCAGGTGACGTTGGGGGCGATGTCGGCGGCGGCCAGCGCGATCGACTTGTCGAAGGTCGCGCCGGGGTCGGTGGCGAGGGTGCGCCAGCGGGTGACGGCTTCGTCCCAAGCGGGACCGGAGGGGGCCATCGGGCGGCCTTCGAGGTAGGCGAAAGTTTTGTCGTCGGGGGCGAACAGGCCCGAGCGGGCGCCGGCTTCGATCGACATGTTGGCGACGGTCAGGCGTTGCTCGATCGTCATGCTGTCGAACGTGTTGCCGCGATATTCGATGACGTGGCCGGTGCCGCCCGACACGCCGAGCTGGCCGATAATGGCGAGGATGACGTCCTTGGCCGAGACGCCGAAGCCGAGAGCGCCGGTGACGCGCACTTCGAGGGTCTTGGAGCGCTTGAGCTGGAGGGTTTGCGTGGCGAGGACGTGCTCGACTTCGCTGGTGCCGATACCGAACGCGAGTGCGCCCAAGGCGCCGTGCGCGGCGGTGTGGCTGTCGCCGCAGACGACGGTCGTGCCGGGAAGGGTGAAGCCCTGTTCGGGGCCGACGACGTGGACGATGCCCTGCCGCGCGTCGAGATCGTCGATGTAGGGGACGCCGAACTCGGCGACGTTGGCGGTGAGCGTGGAGAGTTGATCGGCGCTGGCGGGGTCGGCGATGGGGACGCGGTGGCCCTGCGCATCGAGGCGGGGCGTGGTGGGGAGGTTGTGGTCGGGGACGGCCAGCGTGAGGTCGGGGCGGCGGACCTTGCGGTTCGCTCGGCGGAGGCCTTCGAAGGCCTGGGGAGAGGTCACCTCGTGGACGAGGTGGCGGTCGATGTAGATGAGGTCGGTGCCGTCGTCGCGGCGCTCGACGATGTGGGCGTCCCAGATTTTTTCGTAGAGGGTGCGTGGGGTCGTCATGCGGCGGCCTGTTCGCGCTGGTCGATGGCTTGCAAAAGTCTCTCGCGGACGGCGGCGCCGAATTCGCGGCAGGTCGCCGTGCCGCCGAGGTCGCCGGTGCGAATGCCCGCGAGAAGCACGGCGTCGATCGCGGTGCGCAGTTCGGCGGCGGCGGCGGGGTGGCCGAGATGGTCGAGCAGCATGGCGGCGCTGGCGATGGTTCCGGCCGGGTTGGCGCGGTCTTGCCCGGCGATGTCGGGGGCCGAGCCGTGGATCGGTTCGAACAAGGCGGGGGTGCCGGGGGCGCCGGTGCTGGCCGAGGCAAGCAGGCCGATGCTTCCGCCGATGACCGAGAGCGCGTCGGAGAGGATGTCGCCGAACAGATTCTCGGTGACGATCACGTCGAAGCGGGTGGGGTGGGTGATCAGCGCCATCGCGGCGGCATCGACGTAGAGGTGGTCGAGAGCGACGTCGGGGTATTGTCTTGCGATCTCGATGACGGTGCGACGCCACAGGCGGGAGGTGGCGAGGACGTTGGCCTTGTCGACCGACGTGAGTTTGGACCGGCGGTTGCGCGCGGCCTGGAAGGCGACGTGGGCAATGCGCTCGACCTCGGAGCGGGTGTAGGCGCACAGGTCGGAGGCGGCCTCGGTGCCTTCGACTTTCTCGCCGAAATAGAGGCCGCCGATGAGTTCGCGGACGACCAATGCGTCGGCGCCGGTGACGATGTCGGGGCGCAGCGGGGAGAGGTGCTCGAGCCCGGGGACGATGTGCGCCGGGCGGAGGTTGGCGAACAGGCCAAGCTCGGCGCGAAGGGCGAGCAAGCCTTGCTCCGGACGCTCGGGGGCCGTGTCCCACTTGGGTCCGCCGATCGCGCCGAGCAGGATCGCGTCGGCGGACTTGCACGCGGCGAGCGTCGCGGGCGGGAGCGGCGCGCCGTGGCGGTCGATGGCGACTCCGCCGAAATCCTGTTCCTGGAACGTCAGCTGGAGCCCCCGCGCCTCGGACAGGAGGGCGAGGCAGGCTAACGCTTGTTCGGTGACTTCAGGCCCGATGCCGTCACCGGGGAGGACGATAATCTTTGGCACGGTTCAAGCGGCGCGCGGTTGGGCGAGCCGGGCGATTCGGACGTTGCGTACCGCTTCGGCGTTGCTTGCCGCGTCGATGTAGGCCGAGACGAAACAGGGCAATATGTCGCGGCCGCGAGCGCGCCCGGCGTAGAGTTCGCCGTCAACCTCAAGCGTGATCTCGGTGAGGACGTTCGCGCCCTGACCATCGAGGGCAGGCTCGCTGGCATCGACCGCGATATATTGCATTTCCAGCTGATCGACCCGCGCGGGCAGGTTCATCATCTGGCTGACCGCGAGGAAGGCGGCGTCGAGCGCGCCCGGAGCCGTGGCGATGTCGGTCACCCGGCCGCGCTCGCCATGCTCCAGTTCGATCCGCGCGACCGGCCAGGCGTTGGCCGAGACCGGCGAGCGGATATCGACCTTGTTGAGCTTCCACAGCCGCTCGGGCGCGCCGGTGTCGATGCCGCTGAGCAGCGACAGGAGGCGCGCCGAATCGACGATTCCGATCTCGTCGGCAATTGTCTTGAAGGCCACAAAGGCGCGGTCCAATCGATCGCCTTCGAGGATGAAGCCAAGCGACTTGGCGCGGGCAGCAAGCGCGTGGCGCCCGCTGTGCTTGCCGAGGATGATGCCCTCGACGGCAAGTCCGATATCTTCCGGTTTCATGATTTCGTAAGTCTCCGGGTTCTGTAACACACCGTGCTGGTGGATGCCGGCTTCGTGCGCGAACGCATTGGCGCCGACGATCGACTTGTTGCGCGGGGGTGGAGAGTTGGTGACCTGGGCCAGTGTGTGACTGGCGGCCATGATCCGCTTCGTGTCCACCCCGGTGGTTACTCGGAAGGCATCGGCGCGGGTCTTCAGTGCCATCACGACATCCTCGAGCGCGCAATTGCCGGCGCGCTCGCCGATGCCGTTGACGGCGCATTCGATCTGGCGCGCACCGCCACGCACGGCGGCGAGCGAATTGGCGACAGCCATGCCGAGATCGTCGTGGCAGTGGGTCGAGAAGATCGTGGTTTCGGGGCGGTCGACATGCTTGCCGAGAAACTGGAACAGCTCGAAAATCTCGTCGGGCGTGGTGTAGCCGACCGTGTCGGGGACGTTGAGCGTGGTCGCGCCGGCGGCGGCGGCGGCGGACAAGCATTCGACGAGGAAATCGCGCTCGGTACGGATCGCGTCTTCGGCGGAGAATTCGACGTCGTCGACGAGGGAGCGGGCATGGGCGACCGAGGTGCGGATGTTCTCCAGGACGGTCTCGCGGCTCATGTGGAGCTTGCTGTCGCGGTGGATCGGACTGGTGCCGAGGAAGACGTGGATCCGCTTGCGGCTTGCGGGGGAGAGCGCCCGGGCGGACGCCTCGACGTCGCCGCGGGTGGTGCGGGAGAGCGAGCAAATGATCGGGCCGTCGATTTCGCGCGCGATGGCCTCGATCGCCTTGAAGTCCCCGGGTGAGGCGGCGGCGAACCCCGCTTCGATGACGTCGACGCGCAGCGCGGCGAGCGCGCGGGCCATGCGCAACTTGGCGGTCTCGGTCATCGAGAAGCCGGGCGCCTGTTCGCCGTCGCGCAAC
>JANXUU010000053.1 GCA_025356055.1 Sphingomonas sp.
ATTGGCTACGGCGCGAGAGCGAGGAAATTAATCGAGCATCGAGCGCTACAAGCGTCAAAGCGAGCGAGATCCACTTCGATCTGGCTAACCGCTACGGAGTGAAGGCAGCCGACGTCGAAAGGTCTCGCTCGTCGCACGCGATAAAATTTTAATGTGCCGGGAATGACGGGCAAACGTTGACCGGAGAGCGCCGTGTTAGAACGTCGGGTTCCGGTAGCGCTCATCAGATTTACGAAAGGCTGATTTTCGGCGCGCTTAGCTGCCTGACAGATTGGGCCGAAAGGCTCTGGCAGCTTTGAGGTAAGAATCTTAACTTTTGGTATCGGCGAGCATATCTCAGAGATGGAACGTACTGCGGTTCAGGCAGTTCGATTGCCATGACCGCACCATTCTCTGCCACTGACAAGCCGGACGCTCCCGAGCAGCATTATGTAACTCGCACTGGATGGCTGCGTGCGGCGGTTCTGGGAGCCAACGACGGGCTACTCTCAGTTGCAAGCCTGATGGTTGGCGTCTCTGGCGCTTCATTCGAGCGGTCGCAACTGCTCCTTACAGGAGTTGCCGGCATCGTAGCTGGCGCAATGTCGATGGCGGCGGGCGAATATGTCTCCGTCTCGAGCCAAGCCGACAGTGAGGCCGCCGACCTCACTCGCGAGCAGCGCGAGCTAGAAGCGCATCCCGAGCATGAGCAGCGTGAACTTGCTGCTATCTACATCAAGCGCGGTCTGCCCAAGGCACTGGCGGTCGAAGTCGCCGAGGCGCTTTCAGCTCATGACAAGCTCGAAGCCCACGCTAGAGATGAGCTTGGCATTACCGAACATTCCACGGCTCGCCCCGTGCAGGCGGCACTCGCGTCTGCGGGAAGCTTCGTGACCGGTGGTCTCGCTCCGTTTTTAGCAGTGCTTTTCGCGCCTGCAGCGATCACTCTCCCCGCATTGGTTGTGGTGACGATCGTCGCCCTTGCAATGCTGGGTTTGGCTGGCGCCAAGGCAGGCGGTGCTCGCCTTCTGCCCGGGGCGATCCGGGTCGTTATTTGGGGTACTGTCGCCATGGCCGTCACGTTCGGCGCAGGAAAACTCTTTCACGCGACAGTATGACAGCGGAATTCTTTCCGGCAGAACTCGTTAGATTGGGCGAGGCATTGAGTTCGCCAAAGTGCTGTGGCTTCCCCGCAGGCGTGATCAGAGTGATCTGACCGTCCCCGATGAGGTCCGAGATAAACTTGTGGATCAACGACACGGATTACCTTTCAACCAATGGCCGAATAGTTTGCTATTCGTGAGGCAATCGAGCGGGACCCAACGGTGACATCCGACGTGACACGACAGGTCCATCCATTACCCGGTGCTTGATGGCCGCGAGAATGTGCAAGCCAAGCAGCCAGATCAAGCTCCAGGCGAGCCAACTATGAACCTCGTCGGGGATCGGCACAGGGATTACTGGAAACGGAAGGCCGAACTTGAGATGAGTCATCCCGCCAACGGCGTGGTCGGCGATAATCATCAAGCCCGTGACCGGCAGCGCAAGCATTAGAAAATATAATGCACGGTGGCTCCACACTGCCGCGGTGCGCTGCCATAGCGGCACTGCGCTCGGAAGCGGGGGTGGCGGATTTTTGATGCGCACCAACAATCGGCAGACGGCGAGCAAGAGTATCGCAACGCCAATAGTCTTGTGCCAGGCGAACAAATCCATTCGCTCCGGCCCCTTCGGCATGTCGGCGAACTTCAGTCCGACGATGATCTGGCTGATAATCAGCAGGGCGCTGACCCAGTGTATAGCAATGGCTGTACTCGTATACCGTGTGGGCACCGATAGCGGATTGCCGTCAACTTCTCGATCCATCAAGCATTCTCCCGATGAGGATGCCAGCCGGTTCGGCCAGCGAAACAAAACTTCGCATGGCGCTCAGCGCTCCGAGAGGCAATGCTTGCGACCCAAGCTTGTGTGAGATTGGTTTTGCCAGATGACGCAAGCGTCCCTGTAGTCTGGTGAATGTGGGACGCAATCGACCATGGCCTGTGATGTGCCCCGGGCTTTCTTGGCGCGCCAGCCGGAAGCCTGTGCCTAAAGCCGAGCGTCAATTTCACGAATGGGAGCCTATGCAGTTTTTGAGACAGGAGCGAGCCGTAGTGGCGGCCTTGAGCGCGCAGCAGTCGCTCAAGGAGGCTCAATTCAACGTCAGCTTCCCCGGGTCGGCGATCCAAAAGCCGACAGGCAGAAATTCACCCAGTTTCGGACGTTTGAGGGCAACGAAAGTGTCATCAAAAGCGGTCGCCCGAAGTGGGCAACCGCTCCGGGGATTAGATCTCAGTTCGCTCGGCCAACAGCAACGCGTCCTCAATATCCACGCCTAAGTACCTAACGGTATTTTCGATTTTGGTATGGCCGAGCAGGATTTGTATTGCTCGTATGTTGCCTGTTGCGCGGTAGATCATTGCCGCCTTCGTTCGCCGGAGTGAATGCGTTCCATACTCTGCACGACGCAATCCGATTGAGGTCACCCATTCGTCGAGCAATCGCGCATATTGTCGGGTGCTCATGTGGTTCGCGTGGTCGATGCGGCTTGGGAATACGAAGTCGCTCAACGTGCCACCACGTTGATCGAGCCACGACAACAAGCTTGCACGAACATCGGCCGTCAACTCGAACTGCACCGGTCGACCTGTTTTCTGCTGCACGACAATGGCGCGTGTTCTGATGTCCGTACCAGACACAAGATCTCCTATCAGGATCTTGACGAGATCACAGCCGCGAAGCTTGCTGTCGATCGCCAGATCGAAGAGCGCGCGGTCACGCAAGCGACCTTCGCGATCTAGGAAAAACCGAATCGCCCAGATCTGCTTCTGCGTCAGAGGCCGCTTCGTACCGACAGTTCTTCCCGCATTCCACGCGGCACGGCCTTGCGTTGCGGGGTCAAATTCTGAGTAGCCCATGTTCTCTCTCCTCGGCCATGATTGGCCAATAGAAGGAACGCTAGGGTGCTAGTCGGTTGTTGGGCCGATAGCAGAATTGCAGCTTCCGCCATGAAGCCCAGACAACCAGACGTTCGACATCGCGGGTAAATCGGCGCCAGGGAGCGACTCGGTCCGGCTAGTCCGAGACGGAGCTAGCCGGCGGTATCACCAGCGCGCCTTGCGGCGTTCGGCACTGCGGTGGCGCGTACTATTAGAGTTGGGCTCTACGTCAGCCAATGGTTCGGCAGGGTATGTGCGAGGAGAGTGAGCCCCCTGGTTAAGCCCGTTGTCCAGCGTAGCCGCGCGTTGCTGGACGTTGCGAGCGGTCTCCTCGTAGCGGTCGTTGAAAGTAGGCTGACGATGGCAACCGGCAACTGCAAGTGCAAGCGCGACCAGGGCAGTCGCCGAGCCCCGGTTCATCAGTAATTCCTCCGATAGCGCACGTTGAAGCTCGTGCTGTTCGATCCGCCGGCCTGGCTGAGGATCGACAGCGCCTTGCTTAGTGTCACTTCGAGCTGGGTCGCGGTGAAGCCGCGCGCATCGGTGACGACCTCGAGATAAATGTTATTGCTGATGTACTTGCCCGCGGCGAGCGCCGTGCCGCGGCCGCTGGTTTTGTCGGCGCCGAGCACGCGCAGGCGATCAAATCCGGTCGCGGCGCGAAGCTTGCCGAGCGGATTGAGCCCGCCGCCCGAGCCGCGCAACGAATTGAGCGACGAGGCGAGCTGCACCGCCTGGATCGCCGATAAATTGCTGATCGAGCTTCCAAATAGCACGCGCGAGAGGATCTCGTCCTGCGGGAGGCCCGGCGAGCTCGAGAAGGCGACCTGTGGATTGGCGGCCGAACCGGTGACGCTGATCGTGACATCGACATCTTCGACGGTCGAGGTCGCGGTCAGCGAAATCGTCGCATCGGTAGCACTGCCGCCATTGAAGATTACCTGACTGTCGCCAAGCGTGAACGAGCGGCCGCCGAAATCGAGCGTTCCCCGCACGAGCGTAAGGCGCCCGGCAATGCGCGGTGCCTCGTTCGTGCCGGTCACCGAGAGGTTGGCGCCCCATTCGGATTCGAGCCCCATCCCGCTGACGAACAGCTGGTGCGGCGCCCGGATCTTGAGGTCGAGCGCAACCGCGCCGAAGCCGCTGCTGGCATTGTCTTTGGGCGCATCGCCGTTGATTCGCAGCGGCCCGCGCGGTGGCTTGAAACGCACCCCGGTCAGTTCGGGCACGGCGACACTGGTCTGCCGCACGATCTGGTAGCGGGTTTGCGGGAGCGCGACCGTGCCGCTCAACACCGGCATTTGGCCCGCAGGCTTGAGCAAGCGCACGGCACCCGTCGCACTCGTCCGCAACATCTCGCTGTCGGCAAGCCGCGCATTATCGAGCTTCAGATCGATGTTGGCAGGATAGCCGCTCGCCGCCGCCAGGCTGATGCTGCCCGTCCCGCTGACCGTCCCGCTGCCCGCCCGTGCGATCAATTGCTCGATCTGGAGCTTGTCGCCGGTGAAGCGGCCGGCGAGCGCCATGTCGGTCAGGCGCGTGCCATAGGCAACATTGTCATAGGTCAGCCCCTTACCGCGGACGACGCCCTGCAGGCAGGGCTGCGACACGCGGCAGCTGAAGTCAGCGGCGACGCCGAGCGCCCCGCTCAGCTGCTGTCCGCTAAGTCCGGCGAAGGAGAAGAGCGTGTCTGCCGGGCCAATGTAGCGCAGCCCGCCATTGACCGGTGCCCCCATGATCCGCTGCGTCCAGCTGCCCGCGCCAGGCCCGAGGGGAGTCAGCGATGCCTGGAGCCGGCCGATGAGCGTCCCGCGCGTGCGCATCACCGCACGCACGTCGCCACGCGCCGGGGTAAGCTGCCCGAGGAAATTGACATCGACCGGCTGGCTGACGAGCGCCGCCGTCGTCCGGGTGAAGTTGCGGATCGCGAGGCGAATATCGGCCCTGGGCAGACTGGTCGTCGCGGCCTGCTCATAATCGACGCTCCCGACCGCGCTGCCGTTGACCCCCAGCGCCGGATACAGCCCGTTGAGGATCGCCATGTCGAGCCGGTCGATGCGGCTGTGGAGCGTCAGGCCCGGGCCATAGGTGCCGGCCAAGCGCACGCTACCCTGGTCGAAGGCCAGCGCCGTCGGCAGCAGCTCGTAACTCCCCCGGCGCGGGATGATCCGGGCGGGTGAGAGCGTGTGGACATCCACCCCGCCGATTCGCCCGCGCAGGGCCGCGTGCCACAGGCCGGGCTGCAACTCGCTGTTGATCGCGACCCGGAACGGCGCGCCCGACATGCCCTCGGCAAAGATGCGGGCGGTGCCGCGTCCGCCGCGATAATCGATGACCGCGCGGGCGGCATTGATATCGTAGCCGGCGTAACGCGTGCGCGCGAGCTGGACGTCGGCGACCACCGCCATCGGCTCGCTGAGGATGACGCGCGCATCGACGATCGCACTTCCGACCGACAACTTCGCCGGCCCCGAAAGGACGGTGTCCCGGGCGCGAAGGTTGATGATCGCGGCCTGATATTTGCCAGCCGCGCCAAGGCGGACCACCCCGCCGAGACCCTGGCCCGCAGCATCGAGCCGCCCGACATAGGGGCCTGCGGCACTCTGGCGGACGCGGCCATGGACGCCGATCCCGGCGAGCGTGGCGCGGGTCACGTTGATGTCGAGCGGACCCGACGAACTATTGATCAGCACATCGGCGGTGAACGGGCCATAGTCGGTGCCCCCGCTTGCAAGCACGCGATAGGCCTTGCCGACCGCGCGAATGTCGGCGCGCAGGCCGGCGATACCAAGGCCGAGCCCAGGACGAGTGGCGGTCACGATCGCATGCGGGCTGGTCAGCAAGCCTGTGACCTGCACCGCGACCGGGCCATATTTGACCGATCGACCAATTGCGCGAAGCTCGATTGCCCCGCTAGGCGAATAGCTGCCGCGGCCGTCGCTGACGGTGAGCAACGGCGCGGCGAGGCGGAGCTTGGAGAAGCGGATGATCCCGTCGCGGCCGTAAGCGAGGTCGCTCGAGACCAGCATATTGCCCCCGAGGAAGCTGCGAACGCCGCTGTTGAACAGCTGGGTCGAGTGCGCCCGGATCCGGCCGACCATGCCATAGCCGCCCCCCGCAAGCGTCTTGACGTCGGCGCGCGTGACCAGGTTGAACAGGCCGACGCTCTCGACCCGGTAGCGGTCGATGCGGCCGTCGACGACCCCGGTGTAGAGACCCTTGGCGACGTCGGCGAGCACGATCAGCTTCGCGTCGATCCGGTCCGATCGGATGCGCAGATTGTCCGACAGGATGCGCGGCCAGTCGACCGCGAGATCGCCGTCGAGGCGGACGTTCGCAAGGCTTCCGCCAGCGATGGTGTCGAGCCCGGTGATGCGCGCAGCGCGAGCGGCGATAGGGACCGTGACATGGTCCTTGCCGATCGTCGCCGAGCCCTGCGCCACAAGCCGGTTAAGCGCCATGTCGTTGAATGCGAGCGTGTCCGCCGTAACATGATAATCGGCAAGCGGGGTCGCGAAGGCTCCCGACAGGCGCACCGTGGCGGCGACATTGCGACCGCTCAAATTGGGCGCGATCACGCCGGGCTTGGTGAGGACGAACGCCAGGCGAAGACTGTCAAAGCGGTTGCGGGCAAGGTCGGCAGCGCCGTTGGTATCAAGCGTGAAGGCGTCGCTTGCGATGCGCCCGCCGACGACAGCACGGCGGTTCTGCCACGTCGAATGAAGGTCGAGCGTGGTGATCGGCCCGAGAAGTGCGGCGGTCGGCCCCGTCACCAGCCTTGCGATCCTGGTCGGTCCCTGGATCGCGAATCTGCCGTTGCGCGCCGTCAGCGCCAGCCGGGCAAAGGGCGCGCGGTCGAGGTTGGCGTCGAGCTTGCCGTCCCATGTGCGCCAGTCGCCGCGGCCCGCCACGCGCAGCGCGAGCGGTGCCTTGAGCCCAGCAAGCTTGGTGACGACCCCGTCGACCGGCGAATCGAGCGCCAACCGCAGCCCCAGCCGGTTGGCCTCGGGCACGGCATCGAGCGCGAGATCGAGCTTGTCGCCACCCTGAACCCCAGCCTTGAGTAGCACCTGCGCCCGGCGATCGGCGATATGCGCGCGCCCGTCGATCGAGCCGACCTGGCCGCGTCCGGCGACGGCCTGGGCAACCACCAGCCGGTCGACCTTTAGCGATCCGATGTCGATGTCATAATCGGGCAGCAGCGGCGCATTGGTCGGCGGCGCGACCTTAAACTGTGGCATGCGTGCCAGGGTCATCAGCGGCGCATGGACGCTGCGGACATCAACATGATTACCGATAAAGGCGAATGGCCGCCAATCGAGCTCGACCCGCGGCGCCGTCAGGAACACTCCTTTGGGGTCGGATAGGGTGAATTGCTGGAGGGTTAGTTTGCCATAGACCGATCCGTCGATCCGCCCGATGCCGATCTTCATCCCGTTGCTGAATTCATAGCCCGCGACCCGGCTCGCAACGAAGCGCCGCCCGGTGCTGCTATTGACGCCCAGCAGGAGCACTCCGGCCATTAGCGCAAGCACTAGCAGCAGGAGCACGGCCCAGCGCAAATTCCGCCCCGGTCTCGACCGGTGATTAAGCTGCGGTTCCGGCAGATCTTCGGCCATCAGAAGGCCTGTCCGATCGAGACATAGAGGTTGAACCGACTCTCGCCCTTGCGGCGTCCAAGCGGGGTCGCGACATCGACCCGGAGCGGCCCGAAATTGGTATAGAGCCGCCCGCCGACACCGACGCCTGCGCGTAAGCCGGACAGGCTGGGAGTGCGGCTGGTCGAAACCTGGCCCACATCGACAAAGGCAACGACGCCATAGTCGCCGAAGCGATAGCGCGCCTCGGTCGATCCTTCGACGAGGCTGAGCCCGCCGAGCGGGCGATTGTCGGGGTCCCTGGGACCCAGTCCCTGATAGCTGAAGCCGCGCACCGATCCGCCGCCCCCGGCGTAGAGCCGACGCGATGGCGCCAGCGCATCGCGATTGATATTGACGATCGTTGCGGCGCGGACGCGCACCGCCAGCACGAAGAATTGCCCGAACGGCCGATAGGCGCTCACATCGACCTGACTGCGCAAATAGGGGGTGAAGCCGCCCTGTAGCGATCCTTCGGGCTGGACTTGCAGTTGGGCCCTAAACCCCTTGGTCGGGTCGAGCAGGCTGTTCGAGCGATCGATCCCGATCTGCCCCGTCAGAGCGCCGATCAGATATTTCTTCTTCGCCCGCCGCCCGAGCGCAAAGTCATAGCCTTCCTCGATCGTACCGAGGATTTCGGCGCCCGCGGCATAGGTGAAGGGCTTCTGCCATAGCGGCGTGCTGTCGTAGCTGATCCGCGCAGCAAGCCGTGCGGTCAGCGCGTTGAAGGCAACATAGCGGCTGCGCAGCGCCTCGACGCTGACTTGCACTGTTCGGTCGCGCTTGCCCGCATTGGACCGGCGGAAGGTCAGCGACGCCCCCTGTTCGGCCGTCCCGGCAACGGCGGTAGCGATCAGCGCGCCTTCGGGAACGAACATGTTGCGGTTGGTCCAGCTTCCCTCGACGCGGAAGCCCTGGCTGGTGTTGTAACCTGCGCTGCCGGCAAGCGTCCGCTTGGGCGCGGCGTCTTGCGTGACGAGCAATGTCACGGGCGCGGTGCCATCGGCACCCGGCACACCACCCGGCTGCGGTTCGACGGCGACGGTCGAGAAGAGCCCCGTCGCCACCAGCGCCTTGCGCAAGTCGTCGACCTTGCGGCTGTCGTAGAGTTCGCCCGCCTTGAACCGCGCGAGCACCGCGACATGATCGGCCCCGAACGCAAGATCGCCCTTCGTCTGGAACGCGCCGAAGCGGCCGCGCGGGCCGACCGTCACGGGCAGGACATAGTCACCCGCATGCGTTTCGGGGTCGAGCAGCACGTCGCGCTGGCCGACGGTGGCGAATGGATAGCCCTGCTGCGGCAAGACCAGAGCGACATTAGCCTCGGCCCCCTGCACTCGCTCGGCAACGATCGGCTCGCCGACCTTAAGTGCGAGGTTGTCTTTAATCAGGTTGGGCGGGACGGTCTGGTCGGCGGTTACGCTGATCGAGCCGATGGCGTAGCGTGCGCCGGGCGTAACCGCGATGACGGCGCCAAGCGGCTGGCCGGCAGCGCTTGACGCATCGATCCGCGTTTCGACCGTCGCGTCGTACCAGCCTTGAGCGAGCAGGATCTTCTGGAGCAGCTTGCTGTCTTCGGTAAGTCGCGCCGACAGCATTGCCTGGCTCGTGGCGCGGCCCTTGCCCCTGCGCAGGATCGAAAGCTGCTCGAACAGGCTGCGGATTGCGCCGGACGTCGCGACGTCGGCTGGTTCGAGCCCTTCGATGCGGCTTGCATAGCGGACTTCCGCCGCCGCGATGGCGCGGCCCGGATCAGCCAGTTCGACCTCGCGCACGTCGAAGGTCGCCAGCGGGGGCAGGGGCGTCGTCAATTCGGTGTCGTTCAGGATCGAAGGGGATGCACCGATCGTCGCGAGCGGAGTGGTAGCCGGCGTCGCCAGCACACGCTGCTCGAACTGCTCGACGCTCTCGAGCGGCTGGTCGAGCGCCGGGTCATTGGATCCAAGCGGCGGCATTGCGCGCTGGAATTCTTCATTGGTGATGATCGGCTCGACAACGGGCAGGCGCGCGTCGGCTGGGGGCCCGGCTAGGAGCGGGATGGGCGCGGAGACTGTGACAACCGAATCCGGCGCCGTCGATTTGGGCAGCTGGGCCCCGACCGGAGCTCCGAACAGCAATGCCCCGCCCGCAAGGAGGCGCAAGTCGACCCGTTTTCGGCGCCCCTCGTCGATTCGCACAATGACTCCTCGGTTCCGCGATCACGTAGGTACGCGGCCTTGGCGGCTCGGGCTCGCAGCCTTGCCTTAGCGCCCCTGCCTCAATCGACGGGAATAGTCACCATGCGAATGGCTAAATACCGGATCTGCTGGCACAATCCGTGAGCGCAGTATCCGCTTACGTGTGCGTACCTAATCTAATGCAAGTCACCCTCGCCTTCGGCCCAGCAGGCCTCGAATACGCGCACACGCCTGTTGCTGGCTACAGGGAGGTCAATCACGGAAGAATGGCCACTTCCGGCGGACGTCGAGACCCGCTCGTATGACCGCAAGTGGGCGCGTAGCTGTCGCCCGATACTGCTCGTTCGAACGTCAGCTTCACCGGGTCGGCGATCCAAAAGCCGACAGGCGGCAAGCCACCCAAAAGCTGGCGTTGCGAGCGTGTCTGCTTTCGACCCATCGCAGGCACATGGGGCCCTAAAGAGACGGAACGAACGTCACCGCATAGTATGCGGTGAGCATCACATTGGCGGCGGCGATGGCGAGCTGAACGCGCGGCGAGGAAAAGACCCATCCGACAGTGAAGAGGAAGAGCCACGCCGCCACTAGTGGATTGATTCCAACGTTTGGTGCCCCCGCCTGACGGCGGCGATGATTTTGTCGGGATCGGCCTTCCAGACGAACGGTCGTGGCTCCTCGTTATGCTCCTTGATGAAGCGGTTGATCGCGGCCTGAAGGTCGACG
>JANXUU010000057.1 GCA_025356055.1 Sphingomonas sp.
CCATGATCTGGGCGACTTCGTTCATGAAAGCGATGTTGATGTCGCGCTGGGCGTTCTCGATCACCTTGGCTCCCTCGGCCGCCTTGATCGACGCGGCGCGAAACACCCCCCCGCTGGTCACCGCACCGTAGACGGCGGCGAGCTGCTCAACGACCTCGGCATCCTCGCCGGCGATGACCTTGATAATCTTGTCGACGCTATGCTCGCGGTCGCCCGGATTGATCCGCTCCGGCGAGTAGCCGAGGCGAAAGTCACGCCCACGCATGATGCCCCCGGCGCGCTCGATCTCGGCCCCGCACTGCTCCTCCGTGACCCCGGGATAGACCGTGCTCTCGAACACCACCGTCGGTCGCCTGGCGGGGTCGATCAGCATGCCCACGGTGCGCGACGCGGCCATCACCGCGCCAAGATCGGGGCGGCGCGCGGCGTCAACCGGGGTCGGCACCGTCACGATATAAATGTCCGCCCCGCGCGCGTCCTCAGGATCGGCGGTCAACCGCAGCGTGGAAGCCGCCAGCACCTCTGGCTCGACTTCGCGCGTACGGTCTTCGCCGACCTTCAACTCGGCAATCCGCCGCCGGTCGATATCCAGCCCGATCGTCTCGAACGACCGCGCCAGCGCCACCGCCAGCGGCAGGCCGACATAGCCCAGCCCGAGCACTACGATCCTGGGCGACGCCGTCACTGTGCCGCCTTGCCCGCGACGCCACGGCCGATCCCGCGATAGCTTAGTCCCGCGGCTTCGACCGCCTCCCGGTCATAAATGTTGCGCAGGTCGACCAGCGCCGATCCAGCCATCGTCGCCTTCATTCGCTTCAGGTCGAGCGCGCGAAATTCATCCCACTCGGTCACGATCACCAGCGCGTCGGCGCCGATCGCGGCGGCATAGGCGTCGGCGGCGAACTCGACCCCGGGCAGTAGCGGTTCGGCCTGCTCGCGCCCGACCGGGTCGAACGCCGCGACAATCGCCCCACCGGCGATCAGCGCCTGCGCCAGCGGAATCGACGGGCTGTGGCGCATGTCGTCGGTATTGGGCTTGAAGGTCAGCCCGAGCAGGGCGATCCGCTTGCCCGCAAGCGACCCGCCGACCGCGTCGCGCACCCGCTCCGCCATCGCCGCTTTCCGAGTGTCATTGACCTCGACTACCGTGCTGACGATCCGCTGGCGGACTCCGGCATCCTCGGCGGTCTTGAGCAATGCCAGTGTATCCTTGGGAAAACAGCTTCCGCCATAGCCCGGTCCGGCGTGAAGAAATTTCGCGCCGATTCGATTGTCGAGGCCAATTCCGCGCGCGACGTCCTGGACGTCGGCCCCGACCGCTTCGCACAGGTCCGCGATTTCGTTGATGAAGCTGATCTTGGTCGCCAAAAAGGCATTGGCGGCATATTTGATCAGTTCGGCGGTGCGCCGCCCGGTAAACATCAGCGGCGCCTTGTTGAGAAACAGCGGGCGATAAATTTCGGCCAGCACTTCGCGCGCGCGCTCCTCCTCGGCCCCGACGATGATCCGGTCGGGATGCTTGAAGTCGGCAATCGCCGCGCCCTCGCGCAGGAACTCCGGGTTGGATGCGGCGCAGCAGCCCGCCGGTGCGCCTTCTTCGGCCAGGATCCGCGCAATTTCGTCGCCGGTGCCGACCGGCACGGTCGACTTGGTCACGACCACAACCGGCCTGGTCAGCGCCTTGGCCAGCTCGCGCACCGCGGCATAGACGAAGGTCAAGTCGGCATGGCCATCGCCGCGCCGCGATGGCGTGCCCACCGCGATGAAGATCGCCGCGGCACCCTCGATCGAGCTGGCAAGGTCGGTTGAAAAGGTCAGCCGGCCGGACTTGACGTTGGTGCCGACCAGTTCGGCCAGGCCCGGTTCGTAGATCGGCATCACGCCTGCGTGGAGCCGTTCGATCTTGGTGGCGTCCTTGTCGATGCACACCACGTCGTGGCCGAAGTCCGCGAAGCAGGCACCCGAAACAAGCCCGACGTAACCCGAGCCGACCATTGCGATTTTCATGGGGATTCCTCGATAGCTACGGGGGTTGCGGCGGTACCGGCTTCCCGGTGGGGATCGCGCGCGCCGTTAGCAAGCGCAGCATGGGCTTGGCAAGGAAACTTGCGAGACAGGGGCTGGCGCGTCATGGAGGCCGCATGGCAACCCCGCTCCCCGCAAGCTGGCAACCGGCACTCGAACCGGTGCTCCACACCCCTCCGCTGCGCGCGCTGGGCGGGTTCCTCAAGTCCGAGGAGGCCGCGGGCAAGACCATCTATCCGCCGCAGGGCACGCGGCTGGCCGCGCTCGAATTGACCCCGCGCGATGCGGTCAAGGTGGTGATCCTGGGGCAGGACCCATACCATGGCCCCGGGCAGGCGCATGGGCTCGCGTTTTCGGTACAAAAAGGCGTGCGGGTGCCGCCGTCGCTGGTCAACATCTACAAGGAGCTTGAGGC
>JANXUU010000067.1 GCA_025356055.1 Sphingomonas sp.
ATCGGCGCGGCGATCGCGGCATAATAGTCGGCCAGCTGGCCCTTGCTGATCTCGTCGCCCGGAAAAATGATCCGGTCGGGGTTGGTGATTCGCGCGCCGAGCGAAGCGAAAGTGGCGAGTTCGGATTTCTGTTTCTTTGCGGGCTTGGCGACTTTCTCGGGAATTTCTCGAACGACTTCGGCGGCGGGCTTGTCGTCGCGAAGCCCAATGAAGCTAGGGTGACGAAGCGTCCCCTCCCGCGTGAATTCGGTGAACGCAACCTCGCAGACGAGCTTCGGCTCGATCCAGTGCGATCCGCGCAGCATCGCCGTGGGCACATCGAGCGGCGGCTTCTCAACCTCCAGCGGCGCCATCGTCTTGCTCAAACTCTCGAGCAACGCGGTGTCGAAGCCGGTTCCGACCCGACCGGCGTAGGTTAGCGCCCTGCCCTCCTTCGCGGCGAGGTGAAGCGACCGGAACCCGCGCCTTTTGTCGCTCTCCTGCCAGCCGACGATCACGAATTCCTGCCTGTTGGTGCATTTCACCTTCAGCCAGTTTTTCGACCTTTTGTCCGTGTAGGGCGCGCTCGCCTTCTTGGCGATGATCCCCTCCCCGCCCTCCTTGCAGATCGCCTCGAACAATGCCTCTCCCTTGGCGATGATGTGGTCGCCGTAAATGATCGGCCCGCCGATCCCTTTCAGCAACGCCGCCAGCCGCTCCTTGCGCTCGAGGTTGCCCAGCTTCGAAAGATCCTCGCCGCGATCGACGATCAAGTCGAAGGCATAATAGGCAAGCTCGGCCCCGCCGTCCTTGAGCGTTGCCTGGAGCAGCCCGAAGTCGGGCTTGCCATCCTTGCCTAGCGCCACCGCCTCGCCATCGATCAGGCATCCGGCGGGAAGCTCGGCGGCGGCCTTCACGATCCCGCGAAACTTGTCCGACCAATCATTGCCATTGCGCGTCCACGCCGTCGCCGCCCCCTCCCCGGTCGCGACCAGCAGGCGGTAACCGTCATATTTATACTCGAACAGCCAGTCCGATCCGGCGGGGACCGCATCGACCAGCGTCGCCAGTTGCGGCGGGCGGAACTTGGGCGGGGTGGCGGACGGCTTGCGCGTCGTGCGGCCCGATTTGACGCCCTTGGCCGGCTCGCTGTGCCAGACGTCCGCGCCCGACGCGATCTCGGCCATCGCCCGACCGGTGGTGACGCTCGTCAGCCCTTGCTCGACCAGCGCCTCGCCCGCCTCGTCGGCAAACGCGTCGGTGACTTTCTTGAGCATCCAGTTCTCGCCCTTCTCGCCGGGCTTGCCCTTCAGGCGGAACATCACCCACTCGCCCTTCATGCGATGGCCTTCAAGCGTGAAGTGAAGATGGCCCTCCTCGATCGTCTTGCGCGGGTCCTTGTCGGGATGGGGGATCCACTTGCCCTGGTCCCACAGCATCACCGTGCCGCCGCCATACTCCCCCTGGGGAATCGTCCCTTCGAAGCTGCCATAATCGATCGGATGGTCCTCGGTCCGGACCGCGAGGCGATTGTCCTTGGGGTTCAGGCTCGGCCCGCGCGGCACCGCCCAGCTTTTGAGCACTCCGTCCATTTCGAGCCTGAAATCCCAGTGAAGTCGGCTAGCGTCATGTTTTTGCACGACAAAACTGTCACCCTTGCCCTTGAGCTTGCGCCCCTTGGGCTCGCCCGTCTTCGCAAAGTCGCGCTTCGCATTGTAGGTCTCGATGTCGAGCTTATGCGCTGCCATGTCAGGCCCGCTTTTTCGCGACCGCGACCTTCTTCGCCACCGCCGGCTTCGCTTTGGGAACAGGCCTTTTTCCGACCGGCTTGACCGTGTCCGAGCGTGTGCCCTCCCCGCCCCCCAAACTCTTTTTCAGCGCCGCCATCAGGTCGATGACATTCGAGCCCTTGGCGGGGTCGCTCTTGTCGTCGTCCTGGATGACCAGCCCGCCCTTCGTCTTGCGCTTCTCCTCGATCAGAAGTTTGAGCGCATCGACATAGCGATTCTGGAATCCGGCCGGGTCGAAGCTCGACGCCTTCTTGGCGATCAGCGTCGCGGCGAGGTCGAGCAGGTCGGCATCGGGCTTGGCATCGCCGATCTCGCGGAAATAGCTCGCC
>JANXUU010000115.1 GCA_025356055.1 Sphingomonas sp.
ATGGGAAGTTCCTCTTGTTGAAGGAACTCCATCGTCCGCCACCGTCACCGCGGGGCCAAACCTCAATGCGGGCGCGCTACCTCACCGCTGGGCACCGCTGCCGCGCAGCGGCTTCGTGCTATGGGCGCGTAGCTGTCGCCCGAGAGTGCTCGGTCGAACGTCAGCTTTTCCGGGTCGGCGATCCGAAAGCCGACAGGCAGGAACCCACCCAATCCCGGACGTTCGCGGGTTTGACATTTGGTGACACAAGCTGCCGTTCGGTTTTGGCGCGAGACGCGGCGAATCGTTCGGCAAGGCAGGTCAATGCTCAATAAGTCGGCGAAGGCTGCGGATCGTTACCAGAGTCGCCCGGCCGATCTTCACCTTCTCCAAGTCCCCGGCTTTGATGAGTTCGTAAATCTTGGTCCGGCCAATGCCGATCATCCGGCTGGCTTCGCCAACGCGAACTGACAGCAAAGGAGCGGGGTCGTTCGTCGCCATGCCGTAGGAATAACCGAGAAGCTTGCCGAGCGGCGATTCCTGTTCCGACGCAATTCGGTCGTGTCGCCGGGCGGATCGAAATGGTCCCCGGATGAGCGGGGAAAACAGCCGCACACAGATTAAGTCATTGAATTGATGGCAGTCTTTTGAGCGTGTCTCTCGCGGCGAGAACAGTGTCTCGTTGAATAAGGATGTGCAGACAATGGCTTAGGTGGCTCAGAGAGGCACTGCCTTTATCTTGCAATCACTTAATCAGGCTCAAACCAAGCGGCGCGGTCGATCCTAGTGCAAGCGCCATCGGGGAGCTATAGTGGGAACGATGACCAATATAACCAGATTATCGTTTGATTACAATGACAGGTGGCGGAGCGGGAGGGATTCGAACCCTCGATACGCTTTTGGCGTATACTCACTTTCCAGGCGAGCGCCTTCGACCACTCGGCCACCGCTCCGCATGCACTGGAAGAAGCGCGCTGTAGTGGGGGCGCGCGCTTCCCGCAAGCTTGCCCGCCGCGCACCCGTCCCCCTATGACGCCGGAATGAACCATCGCCATCCCCCGAGCGCCGACGATATTGCGGTGCTGGCACGCGCCACGCTGGCCGCGCTGCCACAAGCGTTCGCCGTCCACCTCGCCGACATCGTTCTGCGGATCGAGGAACTCGCCGACGCCGCGACGCTGGCCGCGCTCGAGATCGACCATCCGCTCGACCTCACCGGCCTCTACGAAGGCACGCCGATCGGCGACAAAGCGAGCGCAGAGTCGGGCGCCATGCCCGACCGCATCACCCTCTATCGCCGCGCGATCCTTGATGAATGGGTCGAGGAGGGCGAGGATTTCGCGACGCTTATCCACCACATCGTGATCCATGAGGTCGGGCATCATTTCGGGCTCGACGATGACGCGATCCAGGCGCTCGAGGATGCGGCGGGTTGACCCTGCTCGCGCTCGACCGGGTGACGTGTCGGCGCGGCGGAAGGCTGTTGTTCAAGAGGCTCGATTTCGCGCTCGCGGCGGGGGAGGGTGTGCGCCTCGCTGGGCCGAATGGGTCGGGCAAGTCGAGCCTATTGCGGCTAGCGGCAGGACTGCTGGAGCCGGTCACCGGGACGGTGACGCGGACGGTGGCGGGGACGCTCGCCGACGAGGGGATTGCGCTCGATTCCGAGCGGCGGCTGGGCGACGCGCTTCGTTTCTGGGCCCCCGCTAGTCGGCTCGAACCAGCGGTCGAAGCGTTCGGCCTTGGCGACCTTCTCGCCGTCCCGGTCCGGCTCCTGTCGACCGGCCAGCTGCGCCGGGCCCGGCTGGCGCGGGTGATGGCAAGCGGGGCTCCACTGTGGCTGCTCGACGAGCCGCTCAACGGGCTCGATGACGACGGGGTCGCACGGCTCGATTGGGCGATCGCAGCGCACCGGGCCAAGGGCGGGGCGGTGCTTGCGGCAAGTCATGTCGCGCTGGCCGGCGAGTGGCGCACGCTTGAACTTGCGACCGCAGGTGAATCGCGCACACTCGAGCCCGCGCGATGATCGCCGCGCTGATGCTGCGCGAAGTCCGCCGCGGGCTGACCGGCAGCGCCTGGCTCGCGGTCGCCTTCTTCCTCATCGTCGCCGCGTTGATCCCGTTCGCCGTCGGCGCCGATGCGGCGCTGCTTGGCCGGGTCGGGCATGGCGGGCTGTGGATTGCCGCGCTGACTGCCGCGCTGCTCCCGGTCGAACGACTGATCGAGCCCGACCGGGCTGATGGGGTGCTCGACCAGCTCGCGCTGCGCGGGGTCGCCGAGGAAGCAATCGGTGCTGCCAAGATCGTCGGACACTGGGTGGCGTTCGGGCCATTGCTGCTGCTCGCGACGCTCCCGGCGGCGCTGCTGCTCGGGCTCGACGCACCGACGCTCGGGCGCTCACTGGTGGCGCTGGCGATCGGGACTCCGGCGCTAGCCGCGCTCGCGGTCGCCGTGGCCGCGCTCACCGCCGGTCTTGCTCGCGCCGGAGCACTTGCCGGTCTCCTCCTCCTGCCGCTCAGCGTGCCGCTTCTGATCTTCGGCGCGGCGGCGAGCGGGGCAGGGGGGTCGGCGTTCGCGCTCGAAGGGGCAGTGTCGCTGCTGCTCGTCGCCGGGGCGCCGTTTGTAACGGGCGCAGCGATCCGCGCCGCGCGGACTTAATCCCTCGACCAGCGCGCGAAGATCGCCGTGGGGAGCAGCAGTCCCCGGGCCTCCTCGCGCACCGCCATCTCGCCGACCTCAACCGTGCCGCCGAGCGTGCTGGTCAGCTGGACGAGCAGTTCGCCGATCGCCAGCGCCGACATCCGCACCGCATAGACCGTCAGCACGAGGAACCGGCTCTCACCATCGAGCAACCGCACACAATCGGCGAGCAGCGGGGCAAGGTGCTCCTCAAGCCGCCACATCTCGCCTTCGGGTCCGCGCCCGAATTTTGGTGGGTCAAGCAGGATCCCGTCGTAGCGCCGAACGCGCCGAACCTCTCGCGCAGTAAACTTGGCGGCGTCGTCGACGATCCACCGGATTGGGCGGTCGGTCATCCCCGACAGCGCGGTGTTGGCGCGCCCGCCTTCGACCGACTTCTTCGACGCGTCGACATGGACCATCCGCGCGCCGGCCTCGCTCAGCAGCAGCGTGCCGACCCCGGTGTAGCCGAACAGGTTGAGCACTTCGGCGTCTGCCGAACGTGAGCGCATCCAGTCCCATTGCGGGGCCATATCGGGGAAGAATCCCAAGTGGCGGAACGGGGTCAGCGAGGCGTTGAAGCGCACCTCGCCGCGTGCCAATTCCCAACTCGGCGGGACGGGACGATGCTGCACCCAGCGCCCGCCGCCATCATCGTCGGACCCGGGAACGAAGGTCGCGTCGGGGTCCCAGTCGCCGCTCGCCGGCGCCCACATCGCCTGCGGCTCGGGCCGCACGACGCGGACCGGGCCATAGCGTTCATATTTGCGGCCGTTTCCGCAATCGATCAGGCCGAAGTCGTCCCACGGCTCGGCGACGATTGTCGTGAGATCCATCCGCTCAGGCCGCGAGCGCGAGCTTGCTGCCGATCGAGGCGACCGCCACCGGCCCAGCATGGAGCGCGGCACCGGCGGCGCGCGCGGCGGCGACATCGACCGCGCGCAGCTCGGCGACCAATTCCTCCTGAGTCACGATCCGCCCGAACACCTCGATCGATCGCGCCATCTGGTCGGCGCGACCCTGTACTGTCTCGAGGCTCATCAGCAGCCCCGCCTCGAGCTGCGCGCGGGCGCGGTCGAGCTCGGCCTGGCTGAGGTCGTCCGCAGCGCGCGCGACAATGTGCCGCGCAAGGGCCATCGCCTCGCCCGCGTTGGCGCGGTCGGTCGCGCAATTGACCGCAAACAGTCCGGTGTCGGCGAAACCCTGGCCCCAGGCATAGACCGAATAGGCCAACCCGCGATCCTCGCGCAGCTGCTGGAACAGCCGCGACGACATGCCGCCGCCGACGGCTTGGGTGAAGAGGCCCAAGGCGGGAACGCCAGGATCGGTCGCGGCAAGTCCTTCCATCGCGAAGCCCCAATGCGCCTGCTCGGCCGATCTGCGGTCGTGGCGAGCGCCGCCGACGAAGCGGCCCGCGGGGATTGCCGGCGCTTCGCCCACGGCAAGGTCGCCGAACAACCGCTCGGCCATCGCGACGATCGCCTGCGGATCGATTGCTCCGCTTGCGGCAATCACCAGCCGGTCGGGTCGATATTCTTCGGCGAGCCAGGCGCGGCAGTTGGCGGCGGTCGCTGCGCGGATCGTTGGCTCGCGTCCCAGCACGGGCAGGGCGAGTGGCTGTCGGCCGTACATCGCCTCGAACAGATGATCGTGGATAAGATCGTCAGGCTGGTCGAGCGCCTCGCCGAGTTCGGACAGGATGACCAGTTTTTCGCGCTCGAGCTCGGCTTCGTCGAGCGCGGGAGCACGCACCAGGTCGGCGATCAACTCCATTGCCAGCGGCACGTCGGGGCCAAGCACCCGTGCATGAAACACCGTCTGGTCGCGCGCGGTCCACGCGTTGAGCGAGCCGCCGACGTCTTCGATCGCCTCGGCAATCGCCCGGGCATCGCGTCCGCCGGCACCCTTGAACACCATATGCTCGACAAGGTGGGCCAGACCGCCCAGCCCGTCGGGCTCCGAGCGCGAGCCGACGCTGGCGTAGATTCCGACCGACGCCGACTGCGCGCCGGGCATTGGGTCGGTCGCGACGGTGAGGCCATTGGCGAGGCGATGGAGCGTGGCGCTCATGATGCAGCGGGATCGTCGGGCTTGCGCGGCGGAAGACGGCGCAGCGCGATGAGGTAGATGACCAGCGCGACCCCGGCGAACAGGAACCACTGCACGGCATAGCTGCGATGATTGTTGGGGATGGAGTCGACACTCGGCGGGGCGGCGGGTTCAAGCCCGGGCGCGGCGCCGTCGGCGACGAGGTGCATCCGCGAGACAGCGTCGGGCCCGATAACTCCGCTGACCGGCCCGCCCTTCCAGTCGGCGCCCGCCTTGGGGTTCTTCGACCAGCCAATGACGACCGCCATTCCGGGTCCTTCGGCACCAGTGCGGCAGTCGGCGACCTGGCCGAAGCCGGGCTCGCCGCCGCGATTGGTCCCGGCGACGGTGCGCCGCCCGACGACCTCGAGGCAATTGCCCGTGGCGTAGCGATAGAGCGGCAGGTTCTTCGTGTTCAGCGGTACGGTCGGGAAGGCAATCGGCGGAAGCTTCGCAGCCTGAGCATATCGGGCAACGAGCCCGTCCTTCCACGTCGCGCGGCGCAGCTGCCACACGCCAAGCCCGATCATTGTCAGCACCGCAGCGGCGACGACCAGCGTGGGCAGGAGCGGTAAGCGACGCGAACCGGTCATTGAACGATCTTTCCCTCCCGCGCGCTCCGCGAATATTCCTGGAAGATGAGCAGTGCCTTGGCGATGCGCAACCCGCCGAGCGTCAGCGCGATTCCGATTGGCACCCAGATGAGGTGGACCCAATAGGGTGGGCTTGCAGCAAGTTCGAGCCAGATAGCGCCAACGACGAGGATCGCGCCGACGATCAGAATGAGGAACGCAGCCGGTCCGTCACCGACGTTGAAGGCGGTGAAATCGAGTCCGCAGCGGCGGCACGTGGGCGCGAAGGCAACGGGTCCCGCGAACAGGCTCCGCCCGCCACACCTGGGACACAGGCCCTTGAGAGCGGCTGCGGCGCGAGTCGGCGGCGTGTGCGTCAACCGTGGATCGGCGCGCCCCAGCCGCCCCAGACGTAGATCGAGACGAACAGGAACAGCCACACCACATCGACGAAGTGCCAGTACCAGGCTGCGGCTTCGAACCCGAAATGCTGCTGCGGGGTGAAGTCGCCCTTGTTGGCGCGGATCAGGCAGACAATCAGGAAAATTGTTCCGACGACGACGTGGAATCCGTGAAAGCCGGTCGCCATGAAGAATGTCGAGCCGTAGATCGAGCCTTTGAAAGCGAACGGCGCATGAGCATATTCCCACGCCTGGACCGAGGTGAACAACAGGCCGAGCACAATCGTGGCGGCCAAGCCGACCTTCAGCCCCTTGCGATTATTGTGGATCAGCGCGTGGTGGGCATAGGTGACGGTCGTTCCCGAGCACAGCAGGATAAGCGTGTTGAGCAGCGGGAAGGCGAATGGATTGAGCACTTCGATGCCTTTGGGCGGCCAGTGCCCGCCAACGACTGCTGAGGGAAACAGCGAGGCGTCGAAGAAGACCCAGAACCAGGCGACGAAAAACATAACTTCGGAGGCGATGAACAGGATCATGCCGTAGCGCAGGTGGAGCGACACGACCGGAGTATGAAACCCCTGATGCGCTTCCTTAATGGTATTCTTCCACCAGCTGAGCATCGTGAGGAGAACCATCGCGAAGCCCGCGAGGCAGATGAACTTTCCGTAAGGATTATTGTGCAGCCACATCACCCCGCCGCCGGTCAGCGCGAGCGCCGAGAAGGCACCGATGATTGGCCAGGGGTCGGGTGCCAGGATATGATAGTCGTGGTTCTTGGAGCCGGCCATTCTTCTCGTCCCTCAGTCTTCGCAATCGCCTCTAGCGGGCAGCGGCGGCGGTTTCCACCGGGTAAAATGTGTAGCTCAGCGTGATTTCGTCGATATCACGCGTGTCGGGGTCGGTTCGCAGCTTGGGATCGACGAAGAACACCACCGGCATACGCACCTTCTCGCCTGGTTTGAGCGTCTGTTCGGAAAAGCAGAAGCAGGCGATCTTGCTGAAATATTTGCCCGCCTGTGCCGGGGTGACGTTGAACACCGCCTGGCCCGTGGTGGTCCGCGCGGTGAGGTTCGTTGCGTCATAGAAAATCTGGGTTTTGGCGCCGGGCTTGATCGACACCCGCTCCTGTTCGGGCTCGAAGCGCCACGCAAGCGTGGGAGCGACGTTGGCGTCGAAGCGCACCCCAACCTGCCCGGCGACAGCGCCGGGCGCTTTGAGCGCGCGCCCGGTTGTTCCGTCGAATCCGGTCGCTTCGCAGAACAATCGGTACAGCGGCACCGAGGCGGAGGCGAGCCCGACCATCGCCGCGACGAACAGCGCGGCAAAGAACGCGACCCGCCGATTGCGGGTGTCGAGCGAGGCGGTGGTCACCAGTTGAGCTTGATCTTGGCGACCGAGATCAGGAACACCAGCACCACGAAAGCAGCGAGCAGGCCGGCCGTGATCAGCGAGCGCTCGCGTTGACGCTTGCGAACTGGATTCTCCGGACGATCCATCCGAATTTTCAGCAGCCGCGCTGTTTCGACCTGGCGAGCTTGGTATTCCTCCGGGCTTTCTCCGATCATCGTATTCACATCCCCAAGACCAGCATTCGATCGACTACCAACGCACCAAACAGCACAAAAAGATAGACGATCGAGTAGGAAAATAACTGCTTTTCGGGCTTCATCGCCGCCGGATCGTCGGCGCGGTTAACCAGCACGCGGAGTGCAAGTACCGCAAAAACCAGGTTGAGCGCGATCGCGGCCCAGCCATAGATTGCCCCGGTCAGCCCGAGCGGCCATGGCGCAATCGAAGCGACGATCATCGGCACCGTGTATAGCGCGATGTGGCGGCGGGTGGTGGTGAAGCCCGACACGACCGGGAGCATCGGCACTCCGGCGGCGGCATAATCACTCTTGATGAACAGCGACAGCGCCCAGAAGTGCGGCGGGGTCCACAAGAAGATGATCGCGAACAGCAGTGCGGGCAGTGCGGTCACGTCGCCGGTCGCTGCGGCCCAGCCGATCAGCGGCGGAAAGGCACCCGCCGCGCCGCCAATGACGATGTTCTGAGCGGTCCGGCGCTTGAGCCATACGGTGTAGACGAACACATAGAACAGGATCGATACCGCCAGGATCGCGGCGGCCGTCGCGTTGGTCGACAAACCCATCAGCACCACCGAAAAGGCGCTTAAGCCCACCCCGAAGTGGAGCGCGGTCTGGGGCTCCATCCGCCCACCCGGCAACGGGCGGTTGGCGGTGCGCTTCATCTTGGCGTCGATGTCGCTTTCATACCATTGATTGAGCGCCGCCGCCGCGCCCGCGCCAAGCGCGATGCACAGGATGGCGGTGAAGGCGAGCGCGAGCGGTAGCCGCACCGGCGCGGCAAGCAGCCCGCACAGGCCAGTAAAGACAACCAGCGTCATCACCCGCGGCTTGGTCAGCGCAACGAGGTCGCGCCAGTCGGCGGACACTTGCGCGTTTGTGAGAGGGGATGTCGCTTCAAGGCTGGTCACGGGCCTGTCATAGTAGCTCGGGGGCAATCTGGAAAGACCCGCAAGGCGAGCATTGCGTAGCGGAAGGGCTTTGCTACGCTGCTGAAATGCTTGACCGACTCGCGTTCATCGCCGCGCTCGCCGCCGCCACCGCCGCCCCGCCGCTGACCGTCCCGGCGCTTGCAGTCGCCCCCGCGACCGTGCCGCACGAGGATTTCGTCAAGGTCGCAATCGAGACGCGGGAAGGAAAAATCACCGTCGCGCTCGACCGCGCCCGAGCGCCGCTGACCGTCGCCAACTTTCTCCATTACGTCGACTTGCATCGCTACGACGGCCAGAGCTTTTATCGCGCCATGCCCTATGACAAGGGCGGGCTGATCCAGGGCGGGATTATCAGCGACGTGAAGCTGCTGTTCAAGCCGATTGCGCACGAGCCGACGTCGACGACGGGCTTGCACAACGTCCGCGGAACGC
Organism: Sphingomonas sp.; assembly: GCA_025356055.1. GTDB lineage: Bacteria > Pseudomonadota > Alphaproteobacteria > Sphingomonadales > Sphingomonadaceae > Sphingomicrobium. Next base: position 8,667 of record JANXUU010000115.1, read on the forward strand.
TGGCGATGGCGCGATTGGAACCAGGGAGCGCGCAGAGCGATTTCTTCATCCTGACCGAGGATATTCCGGCGTTGGATGCGGGAGCAAACGATCCAGGCTTCGCGGCGTTCGGGCATGTCGTCGAGGGGATGGACCTCGCCGACAAGATTTTCCGCGACCCGCGCTCGGCGATCAAGGGCGCGGGGCCGATGAAGGGACAGATGCTGGAGCCGGCAGTGAGGATCGTGCGAATGACGCGAGTGTCGCCGTAAGCGTGGCGGCTAACTACCCTGAAGTGGACGGGGTCGAGGCTGTTCGTTTGAGATTCGCATGCTTGCGCTCGTGATGGGTTTCGGGACGAGCGACTCCGCTAGCAGGCAAGCGTTCGCGATGTCCGTAATGGGGGTGCTGCGTGAGAACGGCTTTCCATTACTGAATGTATTGTCCTGCGTTCCGGGTGCAGGATCACCAAGGTTACGTCCTAAATCCAGAACCAAAGCTACAACACTAATTGCCGCGGCGAACCCGCCGCTTGCGCGAGTCTCAAGTATCAGGCCTTGATAACCGTGGTCCATTTGGTCGGGATGGCACTCCAGCGAAGGTCAGCAGTTGGGTCGCTTGCCGACCGTCCGCTTCCAACTTCTGCTTCGCCGTACGGCGTGAGTAGCGTCAGTTTCATTACCCCCATCCCGAGGCGCACCCGCATGAGTAACCCTAAAAGCATCGCGGCTGCTCGCGGCCAGATTCATCACTTCATGGGTCGTGGTTCCAAGGCGTGTGTGCATCGATGAGCTGCGCGATTGGCGGGTAGATCGCGCATTAGCTCGGCGATCACGCAAGCTTCATGATTTCCACGCGGTTTGTGTTTATGTCGATGGAAGGTGGATTGGGGCGGTGGGGTCATGACGCACGGATGCGCTGGACGGTTCGGAACGCCAAACCCCGGAGTGGCACGCGGGTGATCGTTCCCACCGCGGCGCGGCTGACGACCTGGGCGATCTGCCTCGCCGCCACCGCAGGCGTGATCGCGCGGCCGTTTAAATGGCCAGAAGCGGTGTGGCCGGTTACGGGCGCGCTCGCACTGCTGCTGCTCGGGCTTATGCCGTTCACGCTTACAGGCGCGGCCGTGATGAAGGGCACGGACGTCTATCTGTTCCTGATCGGCATGATGATGCTGTCCGAGACGGCGCGGCAGGAGGGGCTGTTCGACTGGGTCGCGACTCATGCGGTTGGCCAGGCGCGCGGATCGACGGCCCGACTGTTTGCGCTGGTCTTCGGCGTCGGCGTAATCGTTACGACCTTCCTGTCAAACGACGCAACCGCCGTGGTGCTGACGCCCGCGGTCTACGTCGCGGCAAAGAAGGCTAAGGCCGATCCGTTGCCGATGCTGTTCGCCTGCGCGCTGGTCGCCAACGCCGCAAGCTTCGTGCTGCCGATCTCCAATCCCGCGAATCTCGTACTCTATGGCGGGAAGATGCCTCCACTTGGCGAATGGCTTGCGTCATTCGCACTTCCGTCCGTGGTGTCGATCGTGGCCACCTTCGTGGTGCTGCGCTGGGTCGAGAGCGCGCGACTGACGAGAACGTGCGAAGCGAGCGTCGCGGGACCCGCGCTGACTCGCGGTGGCGGCATCGCGCTATGTGGTATCTTCGCGACTGCGTGCCTGCTCGTCACCGCGTCCGCGCTCGACCAGCCGCTAGGGTTGCCGACTTGCCTTGCGGGGTTCGTGACCACCACGATCGTGTGCATTGGTGGGCGCCAGTCGCCGGGGCCGATCGTGCGCGGCGTTTCGTGGTCGGTGCTGCCGCTTGTGGCGGGGATGTTCGTGCTGGTCGAGGCGCTGGGAACGACCGGCATCATTGCCCAACTCGCTGCAATGTTGCGCGATGACGTGGCTGTCGGCCCCGTGCAGGCCGCGAGTGTCTCGGCCGTCATCCTCGCGCTCGTTTCTAACCTGATGAACAATCTGCCTGCCGGTCTCGTCGCGGCGATGACGATCCAGGCGGCAGTTCCGCCAAAGCTCGTTACGGACGCGCTACTGATCGGGGTCGACCTCGGACCCAACCTGTCGATTACAGGCAGCCTCGCGACGATCCTGTGGCTCACCGCGATTCGGCGCGAGGGCGAGGACGTCGGCTTCTGGCGCTTCCTCAAGGTCGGAGCGATTGCCATGCCTCCCGCCTTGCTCCTGGCGCTCGCCGCGCGCATGGCGATCGGATGACACGCGAGCGGATATGGTGGGCAGAAGGCCGAACGTGGCGTGTATTTGTATCCAACAAACGCGTTCATAAATCCGTCCGGAGAACAAAGAAGCCTATCGTTCGCCGAACAACTCGCGTTGGGCCTTCTCAAGCTCCTCCGCATAGCGACGGCGCACATAGGTTTCGGAGATGACGCCGAGCACCCGTTGATCCTCGCTCAACACTGCCAATTCGTCAGTTCGCGCGGTATCGAACTGACCCATGATCGCCGAAATGTCCATGTCGGGCGTCAAGGTGACGTCGCGAGCCGTCGCCAGTGCCGCGACAGCTTCATTGAGATCGACGTTCTCGGCGTAGGCGGCCGGCACCACGACGATGCCCTTGAATAACCCCTGCGCGTCCACAATCACGACGCGGCTGGTCGACCCCAGAGGGAAGGTTCTCCGAAACGCAGCGACTGATGTAGTTTCAGGGATGACGCGCGTTTCCTTCCGCAACATCCGCCCGGCGGTCAGTGTCTTTACCCATCCCACGTCCCGGGCGCTTTTGATCGTTTCACCCCGCAAGTGCAGTCGCCAGGTCGAGAAGGAATAGCCGAATAGCTCACGCACGATCGTCGATGAGACGAGGGAGGCTGCGATCACCGCTCCTGTCAGAGAGAAATCGTGCGTGGCTTCCAGCACGAGCATCGACATTGTCATGGGCCCTCCGACCACGGCAACCGCAAGCGCAGCCATACCGACCAATGCGGCATTGCGCGGATCGACGACCTCAAAGCCAAAGGCCGAAACCAGACCTGCTGCAAACAGATGACCGATGAGAGTTCCAAGAAACAGCGAGGCGAAAAAAAGGCCGCCTCGGAAGCCGAAACCCAGGGACACGATCGAGGCCAGGCTTTTGGCAATCAACACGAGGGCAATAAAGCCGATTGGTGCGCCGAGCACGAGATCGACGTGAAGCGCGCCATGCCCGGCCGATAGGACCTGCGGAGATACAAGGGCTATTGGGATCAATAGAGCGCCGCCGATCGCGGGGCGAAGCCAATCCGGTACGTTCGCGCGTCGAGTGCCGCGCTCGACCACTGCGACCGCGCGCATCAGCGCGATCCCAAGCAGGGCACAGACTGCGCCTAGAACGGCATAGATCAGATAATGATGGGTTTCGATCCCAGTTCCCGATGTCGCATCGATCAAATATGGCTGCACGCCCATCGTTTGCGCGACCAGCACACCCGCCAGCGCCGCGGCCGCAACCGGTGCGATCGCCGACGGCGTATAGTTTCCAATGACAATCTCGAAGGCGTAGAAAGCGCCGGCGAGCGGCGAGCCAAACGTAGCGGCGATTGCGGCCCCCGCGCCCGCGCCAACCAAAGTCCGTTGGTCCGAGCGCCGCAACTTTAGCCAAGCGCCCCCGATCGAGGCAACGGCGCCGCCCATTTGTGCGTAGGCGGCTTCCAGACCGACCGACGCCCCGAAACCATTCGAGAGGATCGTCTGGCCTGAAATAACTAGGCTATCAGGGAGCGACATTCGACCGCCATGCAACGCGTTCGCTTCAACGGCATCGACAAGGCGGCGTCGGCGCGCGCCAACCATCAAACCGAACCCGGCAAGCACAAGCCCACCGATCGGCAGCACGATCAGGCTGGCGGCATGTAAGTGTCCTAGTCCGCTAAGGCGCCCATCGGGCGGTAACGCGAACAGGACGTGTTGCAGCGTGCGGGCGAGCGCTCCTTGCAGGACGCTCAGCAGTCCGGCCGTGCCGCCGACGACGATCGCGAGCAAAATGAATGCCGCTTCGCTGGCGCGGAGTTTGCCGCGAAGGTCGCGCGCCATGATCCGCGCGCCACGTTTGGAATAGCGTCGGCTGAAGCGGCCTGACCAGTCCGGTTTCATCGGCTCGGCGCAATCTGACTCACCGCGTCGACGCTGGCGCGACGGTGCGCGGTCGCGATCAGATAAAGGCCGCCCGCGATCATCGGTAGCGTCAGCCATTGACCCATGTGCAGCCCCGTTTGCATTGCGAAATTGACAAGTTGGGCGTTTGATCCGCGGAAGAACCCGACGAGCTTGCCAAGCTGGCGGCGTGCGTCGGTGCGCCATTACAAGAAGGCAAGCAGTGCGAACAGCACCAGCCCTTCAAGTCCGCGCTCATATAGCTGGCTGGGATGACGTGGCAGGCCATCTTGGCTTCCCGGGAAGCTGATCGCCCAGGGCAGATTGGAGGGCTGACCCCAGATCCCCGTCTCCTAAGTTCGCCATGCGGCCAAAGTATAATCCTATCGGCGCAACACAAGCAACATAGTCATGGACGCGCAGCCAGTTCAAGCCGTGCCGTCGAGCAAGGAGAAATAGAGCAATCGACACACCGGCAGCGCCTCGACAGCGGGAAATACGGCTCGGTCCGGCGCGTCCGCCTCCGACACCAAATCAGATCCCTCAGGCAGGGCCTGCTCGCGCCACCTTGAATCAACTGATCATCTCAATCGCAAGCAATTTTACAGGTCCTGAGCCTGGGTCGAAGCCTGACGGCTATGACCATCGACCCGTCGCGCGACTGTTCGATTACCATTTTGCATTTCCGGGAATATAGCAAACGCATTAAATGAAGGTGAGCGGCACGGAAACGCGGCGTGCAGCGTTCCTGCCTGACACCCGGATCGAGGAGATCCGAATCGCCGCCTTTTCGGACAGCGTGATTTTCAGCAGACGGTCGTCTTGCCGGCGATCACAAAATCATTTCCGCTCTTCTACGGGGGGCGATGCCTAGTTGAAAATGTTCGCATTTATAGGCATTTAGCATCTAGCAAAGCTCAACAGGGAAGCCGACGATGCGAGAATCCAGCCTGCCAATGAGAGAGCTCCGCCCATTTGCTAGAACGGTTCCTCACACTTGGGCATCGGCAGAGCTGGTACGTGGGTTCGAAGCCGCCGGTTTGTCCTTGTGGACGTGGAACGTCGATGACGACAGCTTCACGATGGACGAGCGGTGCTTCCGGCTTTGGGGTCTCGATTGGAAAGATCATCTTACCTTCGAAGACTTGTCTCAGCACATCCACCCGGCGGATCGTGACCGTGTGCGTGCGGCCTTCAACGCGACGCGTGGCGTCTCTGGCAATTACGAGACCGACTTTCGCATCGTGCTGGGCACAAAGATTCGCTAGATCTCCTCGCGCGGGAGGGGGGAAGACGTGGGGATGCATGACCGTTGCATGCCAGGCATCTTTCTCGACGTCACCGGTCGGAAGCAGGCCGAGGAAGGGCATGAAGTTCTTGCAGGGGAGATGAGCCATCGGGTCAAGAATCTCTTGGCAATCGCCACCGGGCTAACCCACATCACCTCACGGTCGACTTCGACCACCGCCGAGATGGCAAAGGAGCTTACCCAGCGCTTGACGGCGCTTGGACGTGCGCATGATCTCGTTCGCCCCTTGCCTGGCGATCAAGGTAGCGCCGCACTTCTTGGTGATCTTCTGTCGGTTTTGCTAGCGCCATACGATGATCTTGGCGCTTTCAGCGGTCGGATCAGAGTAGCAGTTGAGCGCATGGGCGTAGGCGAAAACGCAACGACGAGCCTCGCATTGGTTCTCCACGAACTCGCAACCAACTCACTAAAATATGGAGCCTTGTCCGCAGGCTCGGGAACACTCGATATCACAACTGCTTCGAAAGGCTCGCAGCTTGAACTGACATGGTTAGAGCGCGGCGGGCCGCAAGTAAAAGTGCCGCCCGATGCCAGTGGCTTTGGAAGCAAGCTTGTTCATCGCAGTGTTTCTAAGCAACTTGGCGGAAAGATTGAGTATGATTGGCTGCCTGAAGGGCTGATCGCGACCTTGCTGCTCGACCGGGACAAATTGGCAAATTGAGCCCGGACACACGCGACGAATTATCCGCGGGCCACTGCCCCGCGAAGGCGTTTGACGTAATCCACAACTGCTTCCGGCTCGTAGGGCCGAGCGAGATGCGGCCCACTCTCGCACAGCTCCGTAGCCGTACTCACGACTTTCTCCAGCGTGCCCGCTAGCCGGACTTCCAGTTCGGGCCGGTTCTCCCTCACCCAACTGGCCAGTTCAAACCCGGAATGCTCGCCGATAGCCGCGATGTCACAGACGATGACATCAATCGACAAAGTGGGCTCCCGCAGCGCAAGAAAGGCCTCGTCGGTATTCGCAGCTTCAACCACGGCATAACCACAATGCCGCAAATAATCAGCGATGGCGTGACGGGAGAGGACGTCCGCGTCAACGATTAGAATAGCGTCAGCGGTGGAATGCAAACTATCCGTTTCGTTCATCGCGATTTGGCCAGCTCAAGTACGATCACCGCGATCGCATCATCAAACGAGTAGGGTTTACCCAGAAAACGCCTTGCGCCCTTGGCAAGTGCATCAGCGGGCAACAGATGCCCAGAAGTCATGACGACGGGCAGCGTTGGAAAATTCTCCAGCGAATGTTCCAGGAGCCCCAAGCCGTCCATGGAGCCTGGCATGCGAACATCGCTGAACAGCAGGTCGACCGTGACGCCGGATTGAAGGATACAGATCGCTTCATCGGCATTGAATGCCTCTATTACGGTCAAGCCAGCTTCAGGAAGCGTTTCACTTACCATCGCCCGAATGAGAAATTCATCTTCGACAACGAGGATGCATGCCGGGCTTCGGGCAGGCTCAGACGGCATTTTATTCACCCGCACCCCGGCTCAACTCTGACCTAAGCGACGCTTGCTCAATCCGCACTACGATAAAATGTTCCTTAAGGACGGGCGTTTAGCGAGGCCCGCAGTCAGTTCGCACTGCGGATTGAAGTTTCGTGGTAGCCAGCTGCCGTTTCAGACGAACGCGACGATCCGACCGCGTGTCGTGGGAAGCGTCGGCAAAAGTGAGGTAGATTAAAGCTGCATCGAAATGAGCAGAGAAACTAAGGCTTGTCAGTGCACGCTGACACGCCTCGAATTTGCCATGATCATCTCTCTTCGATTCCGTAACGACCCATAAGTTGCAGGAAAGATTGCAAACACTGAACTGCTCCGGAGCGCTCGGGCTTGCCTAGCGGCGCTCTTTCGCAGCGACAGCACAAGCGTGGTGACTTGATGAGGTCGGCAGAGATGGTAAGACGCTTGGGCGATGGAGGAGTAGCGAATGTTCAGCCTCGTAACGGTCGGATCGAACAACATCGACAGGTCGAAGATATTTTATGACGCGCTGTTCACCTCACTCGGCGCGGAACATAGCATCATCGATCCCAAGGGACGGCTGATATACCAGCATAATGGCTGTATGTTTCTCGTCACTCCGCCGATCGAGGGCGAACCCGAGGCACGTGGCAATGGCCCGACGGTCGGCTTTTCGGTCAGTGGACCCGATCAAGCCTATGCTTGGCATGAGGCGGGAATCGCGGCGGGCGGCAAGGCAATGGAAGATCCGCCGGGCAAACGCCTAGTTCACGGCGTGAACATGTTTGCCGCCTATCTTACCGATCCAGACGGCAACAAGCTCTGCGCGTTGCACAATCTGGATGCCGAATAGCTCTTCATCCCTTCGGCGTTACGCTCTCGCTGATTAGCCCTTACCGGCCAGCATATTCAGAGGTGGCTCGGCAAATCTGGACAGTGCGTTAAGTGGAGTTTCTGCCTGAAGGTGGCCAGGATGGCTGTCGAACAGGAGAGATGATGACGAAGCGAACGCGCCGGAACCACAGCCCGGCATTCAAGGCGAAGGTGGCAT
>JANXUU010000120.1 GCA_025356055.1 Sphingomonas sp.
CGGGCGGCGATGATCGCCTCGAGCCGAGCTTTGTCCGAAGGGGTGATGTCGAATATGATCCCGCTGCGCATCCCGCAGCCTCGCACACCCCTCGACCAATAGGAATCTATCAGGACTCCTTTGTCTCGATCAATCCACTAGAAGAAAAACTACGATCATTTTTTCGGTCCGCGATCGACGAGGTGATCGATACTGCGCGGACAGGACGCTTTTTTCTTTCAGACCTCGAAAAGACCGAAAAGACGTACTTAGGTACTAAATTTGAAATTCTGCTTCGAGATTGGCTCCAAGTTCCCAAAGGGGTCGTTCTAGATCTCAAGATTGGAGGGCGCGAAGTTGATGTTAAATCAACAACAGGGGGTCAGTCCGGGTGGATGATTCCGCCGGAGGCGATTAACCAGTTTTGTATTCTCCTCCGAGTGAATGAGGTTCAAGCAAAGTGCGCAGTCGGTATCGTTAGGGCAAGATCAGAATATCTTCGGAAGAGTGTAAACCGAGATTCTAAAACATCGTTTTCGGCGGCAGGAAGGGAGCACATTTGGTGGCTCGTCTCTGATTTCGATTATACACCGAACTTCTGGACCCGTATCGAATCGAGTACGCGAGAAGAGATCATGAGCCCTCGCGGCGGAACCGCCCGCCTAGTTGTTCTATTCGAGAAGTGCTTGGAAATTCCCGTGTCTCGTGTCCTAATTTCAGGGATCGCTGCCCAAGATGATTTCATGAAGCGCATTCGTAGGAATGGGGGTGCTCGCGATTTCCTTGCTCCAAAAGGTATTGCGGTTTTGTACTCAGAAAACGATCACGCATTGATGAACGAACTCGGCCTGACGTTTGGGTCAAGGGAGTTTATTTCTTTCAAACCGACGACCAGCCGTGAAGCTGAAATGCTCCGCTCGAATGGGCATATCGATTGAGACCAAAATCGTGAATCACGGTGACAGAAAACTAGATTACGGTGAGGATTACGGTGACAGTGCACTAATTTGCGTCACCGCTCGCGTCTCACCAGTAGCGAGCAACGCGAGCCGGTGGCGCGGGGGCGATGGTGGTGCCGAGACGGGGCAGCGTGGCTGAATTTTATGGTTCGACCGCCTCACCGAAGAACCCACCCCCGGCCCCCCCCCTTGCAGGGAGGGGAGGGCACGGCAGCCGCGGTCGCGCCAGTCCCCCTCCCTGGTAGGGCGGGACTAAGGGAAGGGTAGCGAGCGCAAGCGAGCCGGTGGCGCAAGATGAACTGTCTGATCCAGGCCTTCTCCGGTCAATCGCACAACCCCCCGCTAACCCTTCTCAACCTTGCCCGCCTAGCGCCGACGCCATGAACACCCACGCGCTCCTTGTCGGTCTTGGCTGGTCGCTCGTGACGGTGACGCTCCCCTATGCGCTTGCGCGCGCCTGGCTTCGCCGCATCCGTGCCGATCGCCGCGCCGGAGACGTGCAATCGAAGCTCGCCCGGCAACAGGCGATCGCCGACATCGTCCAATCCGCCCGCCAGCGCGGCGAGACCGTCGATCTCCCCGCAGGCTGGGACCGCTAGGCCAAGCGCGTCAGGCAGATTCTGCTTTCCTACACCATCCTGTCTGGTTCATAATGCCATCCACATCAAGTGGAGGGTCGATCATGGCGAGACGGAAATCGCGGGGGCAGGATATGTCGTTGGAGCAATTCCACGACTGGTGCAAAGCCACGGATGCCGACAAGGAACTTGGCGAGGTGTCGGGCGAGACCGGTTCGCCGCGTCTCAACATGCTGCCGGTGCCGCGCAATCTCCCCCTGTACGACCTCCCCGACGAGGTCGATGCCGCGCCCGAAACCCCGCCGGGCTCGTCGGCCCCGGTGCTTCGCGCGGTACCGTTTGCGGCGGAGCCGAGCCGCAAGGTCGGGGGCTGGAGTGCGGCCCGCCAGACCTTGTTCGTCGAAGCGCTTGCGGAAACCGGATCGGTTCATCTGGCCGCGCAGGGTGCTGGCTTGTCGGCGCGAAGTGCCTATGGCCTTCGCATCCGCTCCGCGCCCTTCGCCAGGGCGTGGGATGCGGCGCAACAGCTCGCTGTCGGTCGCCTGTCCGCACTGGTTTTCGAACGCGCCATCCACGGCCGCATCGAGCAGGTCTATGATGGCGAGACGCTCGTCGCCGAACGGCGGGTGCCGAGCGACCGGCTGCTGACCTGGCTCCTCGCCCGGCTCGATCCGCGCCGCTTCGCCGCCCCGTGGGAGCGCCGCCCCGGCGACCAAACCGATCCGCAGGCCGAGGTCCAGGCCGCCTTCGCCGGGTTGCTAACCGGGCTAAGCGACGTCCCCGTTGCCTGATCCTTCGCGAGCGCAAACAGTCGTCACGAGCGCGAACATGTGTGAACATTCGCCGCCGGATGGGAGCGCTACGCGGGACGTTCCGCCGCCAGCGACGCCTTGATCTCCTCGGTCATCGCATTGTTGAGCTTGATCAGGCGGTGGACGTTGTCGCTGATTTCGAGGAGCGCCTCGGCGTCCTTGAAAGTCTGCAGCGCCTGTTTGTCCGACGCCGCCGCGCCGACCTTCTGGCCGACCATGATGATCGACAACAGCACCAGCTGGAGGAAGGTCTGCGCGATCCACGAGACCAGCGGGCCGGTCCCCGCCGCGATCGCCGCCGGCAGGCTGATCAGCGCCAGCGCGGTGAAGGCATAGGCGCACCACATCGTGCCGACGCCATTGGTGATCGCCAGCGCCAGCCGGCCGTTGAAGCTGTCGAGCTCACGCAGCGTAGTGTGGACGCCGTGCGTCTTGCGCCGCGCAAGTTGCGCGTGGGGCGCGTGATCGCCGGGGCTGCTGGCAGCAGGCATTTGAACATCGGTCATGCGTCATTCTCCCCGGCACTTCGCCGTGCTGCCGATCAGCATGACAAAGATACCGGGGAGAGCGCAATCCTCAAAACATCACAAGCTGGCCTAGAAGTTCACCCGCCCGGTGATGCCGTAATAGCGATCGGCGTCGCGCGGGATCTGGTAGCGGTAGCTGCCCGACGGTCCGCCGTTCTGGATCGCGGCGGCATAGCTCTGGTCGAACAGGTTGCGGACCTGCGCGGTCAGGCGGAAGCGGTCGGCATGGTCGCCGACGCCGGCCGACAGGTTGACGATGCCATAGCCCTTGATCGTGCCGAGCCGGCGCTGGACGTCGCTGGCCGCAAACAAGGCGAGCTGGCTCGACTGATAATTGCCATTGGCACCGAAGAACAGGTCGACCGGTCCTTCTGTCCGCACGCGATAGTCGATCGACAGGCTGCCCTTCCACTTGGGCGAGAAACCAAGCTGGGTGCCCGATGGGATGACCGCCGCGGTCGGGGTCGGCTGGTTGAACTGGTCGACGTGGGCATCGGTGTAGGCGATGCCGCCGTTGATATTGAGGTCACGCACCGGACGCCACGACAGATCGGCCTCGACCCCGCGGGTAGAGACGACGCCCGCGTTGGTGAAGCGGGTCACGACGACGCCCGACACCACGTCGGGGTTATTCGCCTGGAAATTGCTGTACTTGGCATAGAAGGCGTCGAAATTCAGCGTCAGCCGGCCACCGGCGAGCGTGTTCTTGAGGCCGACTTCATAGCTGTTTGAGGTCTCAGCTGCGATTGCGTTGGTGCCGGTCACGTTGAGGTTGAAGAAGACGTTGTAGGCCGGCCCCTTGTAGCCGCGCGTGTAGCTGACATAGCCCGTCACATTCGGGTTGAAGTCGTACTGCGCGGCGGCCTTGCCCGAGATGTTCGACTTCTTCTGCGATGCCGTAAAGACGGTAGCGGGTTGGCCCGTGCCCGTCGGCGTCACGGGAAAGCTGGATGCAATACCTGGTCCCGCCAGCGTCGTGTTGCGGCTGTGGAAGACGCTGAGACTGTCGTGGCTGTAGCGGAGCCCGCCGATCAGGCGAAAGGTTGGTGACAGGTTGGCGGTCGCCTGGCCGAAGAGCGCGAGGTTCTTGAACGTCGAACCGAAGTCGGCGGTCGCGCTGGGAAAGGTCGACGGTTTGGCGTTGGCGCTGCCGCATGGGGTCAGCACGCCGGTCGGTGCGCCGGTTGCCAGGGAGCAGACGACGTCGTCGCGGGTGAATACACGCTCCGCCTCGGCGCGCGAATAATAGCCGCCAAGAACGTACGACAGGAACTGGCTGGCGGGCGAGGTCAACCGCAGTTCCTGGGTGACCGTGTTGCTGTGCTGCGGTCCGTTGTCGTGGAGCTGGATGAACCCGACGTAGGCCGCGGGAAGGAAATCGCCGTCGCGGATCTCGGTATTGTTCCACTTGCGATAGGAGGAAATGCTGGTCAGCGTGTTGGTGCCGACGGGCACGTCCGCCTGGAGCGAAAAGCCGTAGCCGGTTTCGCGCGTGCGGGTGACGAGGTTCTGCGCAACGGCGCGGGTCTCGTCGCCGCGCGGGGTCGGGAGCACGCCGAACGCGAGGTTGTTGGTGGACGGGTTGCCGCTGCTGTCGAGCGGGCCCGTGCCGATGACCTCGGCGCAGCAATCGTCGTTGTTGTGGTGATAGTCGGCGATGAACGCGAGCTGCACTCCGCCTGCCGGGCGATAGGCGATCTGGGCGCGCGCGCCATAGTGGCGATAGCCGTTGACCTTGTCGCCGGTGGTGACGTTGCGGATGTTGCCGCGGTAGCTGCCATAGAAGCCGGTGAAGCGGCTGAGCAGGTCGCCGCCGAGCGGCAGGTTGATCGAGGCGCGAGTGCGGAACTCGCCACCGCTGAAATAGCTCGCCTCGGCGGTGCCGCCGCCGGTGCGGGTCGGTTGCTTGGTCGTGATGTTGATGACGCCGGCCGACGCGTTCTTGCCGAACAGCGTGCCCTGCGGCCCGCGCAGCACTTCCAATTGGGCGATGTCGACGAGGTCGCTGAACGCTTCGCCCGAGCGGGCGAAGACAACGCCGTCGACCACGGTCGAGACCGACGGCTCGCCGGCGATCGAGAAGCTGGCGGTGCCGACACCGCGCAGGAAGATCGACTGGTTGAGGGTCGTGCCAGACTTCTGGAAATTGAGCGACGGCACGAGCTGCGCGGCGCTCTCGATGCTCGGCTTGCCCTGCGCGGTCAGCGCGTCGCCTGACACGACCGAGACGGCGAGCGGGATTTTCTGGAGGCGCTCCGAACGCTTTTGCGCGGTGACGACGATATCGCTCGGCGAGGCTTGGGCGGCGGCGTCGACCGGAGTCGCGGTGGGCGCGGCGGCGGCCGGTGCCGCTGTCTGCGCAGCGACTGGCGCGGCGGCGATGAACAGGATGGCGGTGCCGCCAAGCAAGATCGACTTCATGATATTCCCCTCCCAAGCCAGGCGCGCCGTTGCGTGCGTCCTGAAAACATTGACCGTTTCATCGCGGCCCGTTGGACGAACGCTTGATGGCGGCGAGCGTTTATGTCAAGCGGTGTCATACGGTCGCATGACGACGGGATGGGAGGGTGAGTGATCGAAGGGAGCGATAGCGACGGCGCGCTGACCCTGTCATTCGCAGGTCGTCCACTGCTCGTCCACTCGCCCGATGCGCCCGCCTTTTCCCTTGCCCGGGGCGCCCCGATTGTCGTGATGGACCGCGGCAATTTCGATATTTCGGATGCGCCCCGAGACGCTGTCTCGCCGGCTTGGTGTCGCTCCGCCGGTCCGGACATTTGGGAGTTTTCCGAGGTAGTTGGCGGACCAGCTTCCGCCCGGCTGACGATCGAACAGGTCGACAAGATCGCCCGACTAACCGTCCGCGCCATCGACCCGACGTTCGACCGGATCACCGTGCGCTTCGCCGCCGAACCGGGAGAGGCGGTGTGGGGCGGGGGCGAGCAGATGAGCTACCTCAAGCTCAATGGCCGGCGCTTCCCGATGTGGACCAGCGAACCCGGGGTCGGCCGCGACAAGTCGACCGAACTGACGCGTGCGATGGATGCGGCGGGCAATGCCGGCGGCGATTACTGGACGACCAACTATCCCCAGCCGACCTTCCTGACCTCGGCCGGCCGCGCAATGCATCTCGAATCGACGGCATATTCGGTGCTCGACTTCACCGACCCGGCAACGCATCGCATCGAGATCTGGGAGAGCGAAGCACGCTTTACATTCTTCGCCGAGCCATCGCTTCCGGCGCTCGTCAGCCGCCTGTCCGATTATTTCGGCCGCGCCGCCCCTCTGCCTGACTGGGCACTCGAAGGCGCGATCGTCGGGTTGAAGGATGGCCTCGCCAGCTTCGACCGGCTCGACGCGATCATTGCTGCCGGGGCGGCGGTCGGCGGATTGTGGTGCGAGGATTGGTGCGGCGTTCGCGAAACCAGCTTCGGGCGGCGCCTGATGTGGGACTGGCGCTGGAACAGCGGTCGCTATCCCGACCTGCCCGCGCAGATCGCCGCGTTGCGTGACAAGGGTATCCGCTTCCTCGCCTACGCCAACCCCTATCTGGCGGTCGATGGCGCGCTCTACCAAGAGGCGGTCGCCGGTGGTCACCTCGCACTGAACCTGGATGACGATTCACCGTGCCACGTCGACTTCGGCGAGTTCGACGCCGCGGTGGTTGACTTCACCCGGGCCGAGACCCGCGACTGGTTCGCCGATCACCTCATCGGACGCGAAATGCTCGACCTCGGGATCGCGGGCTGGATGGCCGACTTCGGCGAATATTTGCCGACCGACCTGCGCCTTGCCGACGGCAGCGACCCGATGCTGGCGCATAATCGCTGGCCGGTGTTGTGGGCAAAGGTCAATGCGCAGGCGATCGCCGGTCGCGGCAAGGCGGACGAAGCGATCTTCTTCATGCGCGCCGGGTTCAGCGGGGTCCAGCGCCACTGCCCCTTGCTGTGGGCGGGCGACCAGTCGGTTGACTTCACTCGCCACGACGGGATCGGAACGGTCATTACTGCGGCGCTAACCGCCGGGCTCGTCGGCAACGCGGTCAGCCATTCCGACGTCGGCGGCTACACCAGCGTGCTCGGCAATGTCCGCAGCGAGGAGTTGCTGCTGCGCTGGATCGAGCTTGGCGCGTTCACGCCGGTGATGCGCAGTCACGAAGGCAATCGTCCCGACGACAATCTGCAGATCGACAGCAACCCGCATATTCTCGAGCATTTCGCCCGGTTCAGCCGACTGCATGCCGCACTCGCGCCTTACGTCCGTACGTTGCGGGACGAAGCGGCGAGGGACGGCCTGCCGATCCAGCGCCCGCTGTTCCTGCTCGATCCCGACCCGTCGCTGTTCGGCATCCAGGATTGCTTCGCTTACGGCGCGGACATGATCGTCGCGCCGGTCATCGAGGAAGGCGCGACGCGGCGCGAGGTCGTCCTTCCCAGCGGCGAGTGGCGCCATTTGTGGAGCGGTGACGTCTACCCGGCGGGATCGCACGAGATCGACGCGCCGATCGGCCAACCGCCGGTCTTCACCCGCGTCGGAAGCGATTTCGCGCCCCTGTTCGAAAGCCTCGCCAGATGAGCGATCGATCCAACATCCGTGACGTCGCCGCCCGCGCTGGTGTCTCGGTCAAGACCGTCAGCCGGGTGCTCAACCACCACCAATATGTCGGTGCCGCGACCAGACTCAAGGTCGAAGAGGCGATGAATGCGCTGCAGTTTACGCCGAGCGTCGCGGCGCGCATCCTGGCCGGGACCAAGTCGGGCCAGGTCGCGCTGATCTACGACAATCACAGCCCCTATTATATGAACCGGATCCAGTATGGCTGTTGGGAACGGTGTCGCGCCGGGGGCTTGCGCCTGCTCTCGCAGCCGGTCGACGTGACCGATCCCGACGTCGGCAGGGCAGTCCGCGATCTCGTCCGCGAAACCCATGTCGATGGGGTCATCCTGTCGTCGCCGGTGACCGACTGCCAGCCCGTCCTCGACGCACTCGAAGCCATGGACGTGCCGTTCGTGCGCATCTCGCCCGGCCGCAACCATGCGCTAACCAGTTCGGTGTTCATGGACGACGCGCTCGCCGCCGACGACATGACCAGCCATCTGATCAACCTCGGCCACCGCCGGATCGGCTTCATCAAGGGCCATTCCAACCACGCCGGCAGTGCCGACCGCCTGGCTGGCTATGCGCGGGCGCTCGGGCGGGCCGGGATTGCGGTCGATCCCGACTATGTTCGCGAAGGCGAGTTTAATTTCGACAGCGGGGTAGCGGCGGCGATCGCGCTGCTCGACCTGGCCGTGGCACCGACCGCGATCTTCGCCAGCAATGACGATATGGCGGCGGGGGTTTTGTCGGTCGCGCATGACCGGCGCATCGACGTGCCGGGCGCGCTGTCGGTCGCCGGGTTCGATGACACCACCGTCGCGCGGATGGTTTGGCCCAAGCTGACCACCATTCACCAGCCGATGTGGGAGCTGGCCGAAGCCGCCACCGCGCTCCTGGTCGAGGATGGTCCGACCCAGCATGTCCGCCTCCCCCACCGGCTCGTCGAACGCGAATCCACTGCCCGCCCTGCCCCGATCAAGGATCTTGCATGAGTGACCTGACCCTTCCCGCCGCCCGCCGCCCGCTGGGCAAGAGCGGCATTGACGTGTCCGCGCTGGCGTGGGGCCACTGGCGACTTTCTGCGGCCGATCCCAAGCTCAACGCCCGGCTCGCGCATGCCGCGCTCGACGCCGGGATCGACTTTTTTGACACGGCGGACATTTATGGTTTCGACGGAAACGGGGGGTCCGGGACCGCGGAAGAGGCATTCGGCGCGCTGCTCGCCGCCGAGCCCGGCCTGCGCCAGCGGATCGTCATCGCCACCAAGGGCGGGATCGATCCGGGCGTTCCCTATGATTCGAGCGAGGCCTACCTGTCCCGCGCGATCGACGCCTCGCTGCGACGTCTGGGGATCGACACGATCGACCTGTGGCAGGTTCACCGGCCCGACATCTTGACCCACCCGCACGAGATCGCTGGAGCGGTCGAGAAGGCGCATGCGGCGGGCAAGATCCGCGCGTTCGGAGTGTCGAATTTCACCGTGGCTCAGATCGCGTCGGTCGCGGCCGCTTCAAGCGTTCCGCTGGTCTCGAGCCAGCCCGAGTTGTCCGCGCTGCGCTTCGATCCGTTCGTCAATGGCGAGAGCGACCAGGCGATCGACCACGACCTCGCGATCCTCGCCTGGTCCCCGCTTAGTGGTGGCCAGTTGGCCGAGCCGACAGAGCCGCGCGCGAAAGCGGTCGCCGCCGCGCTTGACGCGGTCGCCGACGAGCAGCGCGTGTCGCGAACCGCTGTCGCTTTGTCGTGGATCATGGCGCATCCCTCGCGCCCGATCCCGATCATCGGATCACAGACCGCGGCGCGGATCGCCGACGCGGCCGACGCGCTCAAGGTCCGCTGGACCCGCCAACTTTGGTACGCGGTGCTGGTCGCCGCTCGTCAGGAGCCACTGCCATGAACGGACAATGTGAAGTCAGCTGGTTTTCGGCACTGTGCGACGATGATTATGAATTCCTCGGCGTCTCCGACCCGATGCTCCAGTCGAGCTGGGCGCATTGCCGTGACATCGTCCTCCAGGCCGAAAGCGGCGGGTTCGACAATATTCTTCTCCCGTCGGGTTATGCGCTCGGGCTCGACACGACGGTGTTCGCAGCGGCGATCGCGCCGTTGCTTCACAAGATGCGATTGCTGTGGGCGGTGCGCACCGGCGAGGACTGGCCGCCGCAACTCGCGCGCCGGATCGCCACGCTCGACCGCATTCTTGGGGCCAATTCTTCGGGACAAGGGCGCCTGACGGTCAACATCATCTCGTCCGACCTGCCCGGCGAAACCCTCGCCAGCGCCCCGCGCTACCAGCGCACGGTCGAGGTGATGAAGATCCTCAAGATCATGCTGTCGGGCGAGCATCTCAAGTTCGACGGCGAATTCTACCAGCTCGACCTTGCGCCGCCGCGGATGACGACGCTCAGCGGCAAATGTCCGCCGCTCTATTTCGGTGGTCTCAGCCCCGCCGCGCGCGATGCCGCCGCGCAGGCCGCCGACGTCTATCTGATGTGGCCAGACACGATGCCCGTGGTGCGCGAGATCATCGCCGACATGACCGCGCGGGCGGCAACTTACGGACGGACGCTGAAGTTCGGCTATCGCGCGCACGTCATCGTCCGCGACACCGAGGAGGAGGCGCGCGCCTATGCCGACCGGCTGCTGTCGAAGCTCGATGCTCCGACGGGCGACGCGATCCGTGCCAAGTCGCTCGACAGCGCCAGCGTGGGTGTCACGCGCCAGGCCGAACTGCGCTCGAACGCATCAGACGACGGCTTCGTCGAGGACCAGCTGTGGACCGGGATCGGCCGCGCGCGTTCAGGCTGCGGGGCGGCGATTGTCGGCGATCCCGACCAGGTGCTGGCCAAGCTGCGCGCCTACCAGGCCGAGGGGATCGAGGCGTTCATCCTGTCGGGTTACCCGCATGCCGCCGAGGCCGACCTGTTTGCGCGGCATGTGCTGCCGCGGCTCGCTCACGGGCCGTTGGTGCTTTAGCCTCTTACGAATTCGAAGGCGAAGGCGAAGGCGAGGAGCAGCGCGGTCAGCGAGGCGGCGGCGATGACGATCAGCGGCTTGCCACCGGTCTTCATCAAGGTCGCCATCGGCGAGCGGATGCCCGTTGCCGCGACGGCGCAGGCGAGGCAGGCGGCGGCCAGTTGCTGGGCCCATGAAGCAACCAGCGGCGGGATGACTCCCGTCGAATTGACCATCGCCAGAACGAAGAAGCCGATCACGAACCACGGCAGGACCGGGGGCCGCTTACCCGTCTCGGCATCGGGCGGAAAGAATAGAGCAACTACCGCCAGTGCCGGCGCGAGCAGCGCCACCCGCGTCAGCTTGACGATCGTCGCGGTCTGCCCGGCGGCGGCGGAAAAGGCGTAGCCCGCACCAAGCGCCTGGGCGACGTCGTGGATCGAGGCGCCAAGCATATAGCCTGCCTGGGCGTCGTTGAGGCCGCTGTGGTGGGCAATGATCGGGTAGAGGAACATCGCCAGCGCGCTCGCGGCGGAGATGCCGACGAGGGTCAGGGTCAGCTGGGCATTGTTGATGCGCCGGTCGCCGAGCAGGCTGGCGAACGCCATCGCCGCCGAGGCACCGCAGATCGCCACCGCGCCGCCGGCCAGCACGCCGAACGGTGCGCCGAGCTTCATCCGCCGGGCGACAAGGACCGCCATGCCCATGGTCGCGGCGATGATCGCCATTGTCGCGAAGAGCGCGGAGGGACCGAGGCTGACGATCTGCGCCAGCGTCACGCGCACGCCGACCAGCACGATCCCGACCCGAAGGAGCGTCCGGGAGGCGAAGGCAAGACCGGGGACCAGTCGGGCGTCGCTGCCGAGGAAGTTGAGCGCGAGGCCGACCAGCAGCGCCATCAGCGTCAGCGGCGCGCCATAATGATCGGACAGATAAGCCGCGGCCGCGGTTGCGGCGAGTGCCACCGCCAGCCCCGGGGCCATCTCGCGCACGGTCGATGCGGGGGCATATTCGAGGTCGTTGTAGAGATCCGCCGCCTGATACTTCATGCGGCGGCCCCTGCTACATTGCCCTCGTTGGCGACCAACGTCAGGCGCGGCTGGAGCAGTTGGATCCAGCCCAGCCCGAGCAGGTAGGCAGAGCCGCAAATGAGGAACAGCGGGGCATAGCCGAGGCCGTGATCGAGCGACCAGCCGGCAAACTCGATGATCCCCGTGCCGGTGAGGTTGCCCGCGACCGCGCCGAACGCGATGACCGTCGCGATCCGGACCGATGGGACGATATCGGTCGCCATGCCGAAGATATTGGTCGAGAATCCCTGGTGGGCGAACAGGCCTGCGCCGATCAGCAGCGCCGCAATCCACGGGTTGTGGACGGCGAGCGCGAGCGGCATCAACAGTACGACCAGCGCAAACAACAGCATCGACAGCTTGCGCGCCGCGTTCACCGATAGCCCGCGCGCCAGGAGCAGCGGAAACAGGCCGCCGCTGGTGATCGCGCCCAGCGCGGCGAGGGTGAAGATGATCGCGATCGGGCCGCCGAGGTCGCTTTGGCTCATGCCGAACTGGCGGTGGAAGAAATCGGGCATCCAGAACAGCACGAACCACCACACGAGGTCGGTGAAGGCCTTGGCCCCGATCACCGCCCAGCTGCGACGGTCAGACAGCAAGGCTCTCATGTCGACCTTCGGGCGGGGCGCCGCGGCGTCAACGGAGACGGTGGGGACCAGTTTCCGGGTGCCGATGATCCAGAAGAACAGCCAGATGAAGCCGAGCGACCCTGTTACCACGAATGCCGCGCGCCAGCCGAACGCGACGGCGAACGGCGGGATCAGCAGCGGAGTGACGATCGCGCCAATGTTAGGCGCGGTGTTGACTAGCCCGATGCCGAGCGAGCGGGCGCGCAGCGGCAGATACATCGCGGCAGCTTTAACCGCCGCTGGCGTGTTGACCGACTCGGCCGAGGCCAGAGCGATCCTGGCGAGGACGAATTGCTGGACGCTGGCGGCAAGCGCGTGTCCCATTCCAGCGAGGCTCCACAAGGCGACCGCGACCCCGTAGGCGAGCCGCACACCGAACCGGTCGACGATCCAGCCGACGAACAGCAGGGTTCCCGCGGCGGCGAGCTGGAAGGAGGAGCCGAGATGGGCGAACTGTTCGTCGTTCCAGTGAAATTCCAGCTCGAGGGTCGGCTTCAGCAACGCCAATACCTGGCGATCGACGTAGTTCAGTGCGGTCGCGAAGAATATCAGTGCGACGAGCAGCGCCTGCGCGCGCGTGATTCCAACCCGTTCGGTTGCCGGTGGCTGGGCTCGCTCTGTTTCCTCCACTATCCGGCCTCCCCGCACATTAGTGAGCTTCGGCCTTGATTTAGCCGAGCTGTGGCCGGTATGGGTATGACACCGATAGACAGACAGCAAGTGCCAAGCATGGCGGGGTAACTGTCGAGGGAGGTGGGATGGCCGGCGGCGGTGCCGACAAGTCGGATACGGGAGCGCCTTTCGACCTTGCCGTGATCGGCGGCGGGGTCAACGGTTGCGGCATTGCGCGCGACGCGGCCGGGCGAGGGGCGCGGGTGTTGCTGCTCGAGCGGGGTGATCTGGCCAGCGGGACGTCGTCGGCGTCGACCAAGCTGGTTCACGGTGGGCTGCGCTATCTTGAGCATTATGAGTTCGGGTTGGTCCGCGAGGCGCTCCAGGAGCGCGAGACGCTGTGGCGGATCGCGCCGCACATCATTCACCCGCTGCGCTTCGTCTTGCCGCACCGCAAGGGCCTGCGTCCGCGCTGGCTGCTTCGGGCCGGGCTGTTTCTTTACGACCATCTCGGCGGGCGGAAACTGCTGCCGCCGACGCGCTCGATCGATCTTCGCCGGCATGTCGCGGGGGTGCCGCTGAAGCCGGGCTTCGCGCGGGGCTGGGAATATAGCGACGGCTGGGTCGATGATTCGCGGCTCGTCATTCTCAACGCGCGCGATGCCGCTGATCGCGGTGCGACCATATTGCCGCACCACCGACTGGTCAGAGCAACGCGCGATGGCCCGCTGTGGCGGCTCGACGTGATCCGCGATGACGGCGGCTCGGAGACCTTCGCGGCCAACGCGCTGGTCAACGCGGCCGGGCCCGGCGTCCTCGACGTGCTCGACCTGACCCCGGTGGCGAGCCGCGACAAGATCCGCCTCGTGCGCGGATCGCACATCGTCGTGCCGCGCTTGTTCGACCATGATTTCGCCTATTTCTTCCAGTTGCCCGACGAGCGGATCTTTTTCGCAATCCCTTACGAGCAAGACTTTACCCTGATCGGCACCACCGATCGCGACCATGATGGCGGCCCGATCCACGCGAGCGACGAGGAGATCGAGTATCTTTGCGCCGGCGCCAACGACTATTTCCAGCACTCGATCACGCCAGCCGATGTCGTGTGGAGCTTTTCGGGGGTTCGACCACTGGTCGACGACGGCAGCGGACGACCCGAGGCGGCCAGTCGGGGATATCATTTCGAGCTCGATGCGGACGGCGGCGCGGCGCCGTTGTTGTCGGTGTTCGGTGGCAAGATCACTACCTATCGCCGGCTGGCAGAGGAGGCGGTCGAGCGGCTAGCGCGGCTAATGCCGGCCCTGTCCGGACAAGCCTGGACTGCGACCGCTCCCTTGCCCGGTGGTGACTTCGCAGTGACCGGGCGTGCCGCTCTGGCCCGAACGCTGGTTGCCCGTTACCCCTTTCTGAGCGAGGCCGACGCGGCGCGGATTGCGGCGACATATGGGACGCTAGCGTCGCAATGGCTTGGCGAGGCGCGGAGTCGGGGCGAGTTAGGCGAGGATTTCGGCGGCGGGCTGTCGAGCGCCGAGGTCGACTATTGCATGGACCGCGAATGGGCGCGAAACGCCGATGACATGTTGTGGCGGCGCTCGAAACTCGGACTGAGGATATCGCCCGAGAGCAGCGCGGCGCTAGAGCGCTACATGACGGCGAGGGGGACGCGTTGACCAGGGACAGCGTCGCACGTGCCGCCGATCGACTTGCCGCGGGCGGAACGGTTCTCGTCGCCGGTGACGACCTGCGCGGCGGCGATATCGACCTTGCCGCCACCGCCGCACGCTTCGCCGACGCCGCTGCAATCAATTTTCTGGCGCTTCATGCCACCATCTCCTCGGTGCACGACGAGTGAGCGACGAGCCGCTGCTGCTGGTGCTCGACGCGGGGACGTCGTCGGTGCGGGCCTTGCTTTATGCCGCCGGCGGCGCGGTGCTCGCCACGGAGCAGCGAGAGATCACGCAATATTATCCGCAGCCGGGTTGGGTCGAGCATGACCCCGCCGAGATATGGGAGCGCACGCTGGCCTGCGCGCGCGACGTGGTGGCGAAGGCTGGCGACGTGGCTCGGATCGCGGCGATCGGCATCACCAACCAGCGCGAAACGGCGGTGGCGTGGGACAAGCTAAGCGGCCAACCTTTGGCGCGCGCGATCGTGTGGCAGGATCGCCGCACCGCCGACGCCTGTGCCGCGCTCAGGGAAGCTGGCCACGAGTCGGCCGTCAGCGCCGCGACCGGGCTGGTGCTGGACCCCTATTTCTCCGCGACCAAGTGGCGCTGGATGATCGACCATGTGCCCGAAGTCGCCGCGGCCGAGACGCGCCTCGCGCTCGGCACAGTCGAAAGCTGGCTGGTGTGGAAGCTGTCGGGCGGCGCGCATGTCAGCGACGCGAGCAACGCCAGCCGCACCTTGCTGTTGCCGCTCGAAGGCGCGGGCTTCGACCCGGGGCTGTGCGACCTGTTCGGGGTCCCGCACGCCAGTTTGCCGCGAGTGGTCGACATGGCTGGTCCGGTCGCCACCTGCGATCCGGCCTGGCTGGGCGCGGCGATCCCGATCTGCGGGCTGGCGGGGGACCAGCAGGCGGCGACGATCGGCCAGGGCTGCCGCGAGGTCGGCGCGACCAAGGCCACGTTCGGCACCGGCGCCTTCGTCCTGACCGCCACCGGGAGCGAGCCACGCCGATCGAGCCACCGCCTGCTGGCGACGGTACTGAGCCAGATTGGCGGAAAGCGCACCTATGCGCTCGAGGGCTCGGTGTTCGTGGCCGGCAGCATGGTCAAGTGGTTGCGCGACGGGCTCGGCTGGATCGGCCATGCGCGCGAGACCGAGGCGCTGGCGCGGGCGAACGACAATGGCGGCGTGACGGTCGTGCCGGCGCTCGCCGGGCTCGGCGCGCCACACTGGCGGCCCGACGCGAAGGGCGCGATCTTCGGGCTGACGCTGGGAACGCGGCGCGAGCATATTGTTCGCGCCGCGCTCGAATCGATTGCGCATCAGTGCAGTGACCTGCAACGCGCATTCGCTGCGGACGGGGCTCCGTGGGTCACGCTGCGGATCGATGGCGGGATGACCCAGAACAGCTGGCTGGCGCAAGACCTGGCCGACATGCTGGGGCTGACGGTCGAGCGCCCGGCCGACGTCGAAAGCACGGCGCGCGGCGCTGCCATGCTGGCGGCGGTCGGCGTCGGACTCTATTCGACTGTCGAGGGGGCCGAGGCGATGCTTCCGACCATCGAGTGTTTCAATAGCTCGGCCCCGGCCGCGGCGGTCACTACCCGGCTCGCCGCCTGGCACGATGCACTTGAGCGAACGCTGCGACAATCGGCAGGCTGGATGCCAATCCCGCCAGATCCCTCCTGAGCCAGGCAATTTGATCGCTGCCAAGGTGCGTCATGCCGCAAGGTCGCCTGGGCATGGCTTCGGTCAGAAGCGGTCAAACGCCGGTTCGGCGTTTATCGACCTTGGGCCGACGCATGAGCAGATATGCGGCAGGGATGATGAGCATCGAGAGCAATGGCGCAGTCAGCATGCCGCCGATCATCGGTGCAGCGATGCGGCTCATCACCTCGGACCCGGCCCCCGTCCCGATCAGGATCGGGAACAGCCCGGCGAGGATCACCGCGACCGTCATCGCCTTGGGCCGAACGCGCAGCAACGCGCCTTCGCGCACCGCCGTTTCGACATCGACGGCGTCCGGGGCGGACCCACGCTCGGCGAGCGCGTGCTTGAGGTAGATAGCATCACCACCCCGAACTCTGCCGACACGCCGGCGAGCGCGATGAACCCGACCCCGGTCGCGACCGACTGGTTGTAGCCTAACAGATAGAGCAGCCAGACGCCGCCGGTCAGCGCAAACGGCAGCGTGCCCATCACCAGCGCCGCCTCATCGAGCCGGCGGAAGGTCGCGTAGAGCAGCAGGAAGATAATCAGCAGCGTCGCCGGCACGACGATCTTCAACCGCTCGACGGCACGTTGCAGGAACTCGAATTGCCCGGTGTAGCTGACGGTGATTCCGGGCGGCAGCTTCACCCGGGCGGAAATCGCGCGCTGGAGGTCGCCGACGATGGTGGTAAGCGCTGCCCCGCGACCGTCGACATAGATCCAGGTCACCGGTCGACCGTTCTCGCTGCGCAGCATCGGCGGGCCGTCGGCGACGCGGATGTCGGCGACGGTGCCGAGTGTGATCTGCTGCTGCGACGGGGTCAGCAGCGGAAGGTTGCGCAGCCCGTCGATGCTGTCGCGGATTTCACGCGGGTAGCGCACACTGATCGGATAGCGGGCCAGCCCCTCGACGGTCTGGCCGACCGTCTCGCCGCCGATTGCGCTCGACACCACCGACTGCACGTCGGCGACGTTCATGCCGTATCGCCCCGCGGCCGCGCGGTTGACGACGACATCGATGTAGCGCCCGCCGGTGAGCCGTTCGGCGAGGGCAGAACTCACACCGGGCACTATTTTCGCGACCTCTTCGATTTGACGTGCGGTCGCGTCGATCTCGGCGAGGTTCGATCCTGCCACCTTGATGCCGATCGGGCTCTTGATGCCGGTCGAGAGCATGTCGATGCGGTTGCGGATCGGCGGGATCCAGAAGTTGGCGAGCCCCGGCACCTTCACCGCATGGTCGAGTTCGTTGATCAGCCTCTCCTGCGTCATGCCCGGGCGCCACTCGCTCTTCGGCTTGAAGCGGATCGTCGTTTCGAACATCTCGAGCGGCGCCGGATCGGTCGCGGTGTCGGCGCGCCCGGCCTTGCCGAACACACTGTCGATCTCGGGTACTGTCTTGATCAGCCGGTCGGTCAGCTGAAGGAGCTGACCCGCCTTGGCGGTCGAAATGCCGGGGAGCGCGGAGGGCATGTAGAGCAGATCGCCTTCGTTCATCTGGGGGATGAATTCCGCTCCGAGCTGACTGATCGGCCAGATGCTGGTCGCGAACACGAGCCCCGCGATCACCAGCGCCTGCTTCGGCCGCGCCAGCACCCAGTCGAGCGCCGGGCGATAGAGCCGGGTCAGCACGCGGTTAATCGGATTGGCGCCTTCGGATGGAATCTTTCCGCGGATGAGATAGCCCATCAGAACCGGAATCAGCGTGATCGACAGGATCGCCGCCCCCGCCATCGCATAGGTCTTGGTAAAAGCGAGGGGCGCGAACAGCCGTCCCTCCTGGCCCTGCAGCGAGAAGATCGGCACGAACGCGAAGGTGATGATGAGGAGCGACAGGAACAGTGCCGGGCCGACCTCGACCGCCGCCGCCGTAATCACGCGCCATCGCTCCGGTCCGACGAGTTCCTCACCCGGATGATCGCGCGACCAATGTTCGAGATGCTTGTGCGCGTTCTCGATCATTACGACGGCGGCATCGACCATCGCGCCGATCGCGATCGCGATGCCACCCAAGGACAGGATGTTGGCATTCAACCCCTGCACTCGCATCGCGATGAACGCAGCCAGGATGCCAAGGGGAAGCGTCAGGATCGCGACCAGCGCCGAGCGAGCGTGCCACAGGAACAGGACGCACACGATCGCGACGACGATGAACTCCTCGATCAGCTTGCTGCGCAGATTGTCGACCGCGCGGTCGATCAGCCCCGAGCGGTCGTAGGTCGTGACGATCTCGACGCCGGGCGGAAGGCCCTTCTTCAACTCGTTGAGTTTGGTGCGCACGCCTTCGATCACCTCGCGCGCATTCTTGCCTTGGCGCATCACGATGACACCGCCTGCGACCTCGCCCTCGCCGTTGAGTTCGGCGACCCCGCGCCGCATTTCGGGGCCGATCTGGATTGTTGCCACGTCGCCCAATGTGACGGGAACGCCGCCGACGCTCTTCAGCGGAATGGCGCGGAAGTCGTCGAGCGAGGCGAGATAGCCGGTCGAGCGGACGATATATTCGGCTTCGGCCATCTCCAGCACCGAACCGCCATTCTCCTGGTTGCCGCGCTTGAGCGCCTCAATCACGGCCTCGTGGGTGATGCCATAGGAAGCAAGCTTCTGCGGATCGAGCACCACCTGATATTGCTTGACCATCCCGCCGATGCTCGCGACCTCGGCGACGCCCGGCACCGCCTTCAGTTCATAGCGCAGGAACCAGTCCTGGATGCTGCGCAACTGGGCAAGGTCATGGCGGCCGCTGCGATCGACCAGCGCATATTCATAGATCCAGCCGACCCCGGTCGCGTCCGGGCCAAGCGACGCCTTGGCGCCCTCGGGCAGCCGACTCTGCACCTGGTTAAGATATTCGAGCACTCGGCTGCGCGCCCAGTAGAGGTCGGTGCCGTCCTCGAACAACACATAGACGAAGCTGTCGCCGACGAACGAATAGCCGCGCACGACGCGCGCGCCCGGCACCGACAGCATGGTCGTGGTCAGCGGATAGGTGACCTGGTCCTCGACGATGCGTGGCGCCTGCCCCGGGTAGGTGGTGCGGATGATGACCTGGACGTCGGACAGGTCGGGGAGCGCATCAACGGCGGTCGAACGCAGCGCTCCGATGCCAATCGCGACGAGCGCGAGCGCCGCCAGCAGGACGAGGATTCGCGCCTTGACCGAGGCCTCGATGATTCGGACGATCATTTCGTGTCGCCCGAGATCGGGCGTGCGGCAACACCGGTGAGGCTCGCCTCGCTGTCGAGCAGGAACTGGCCCGACGCGACGACCTTCTCGCCATCCGCGAGGCCGGCGATGATTTCGGTCTGGCCGCCGGCTTCTCGACCTGTGCGCACCTCGGCCGGCCGAAAGCGGCCTTTACCGCCGGCCAGCATGACCAGGGTGCGCTTGCCGGTGCGGATCACCGCCTCACTCGGCACAAGCAGCGCCAGCTGCGGCGTTCCGCCGAGATGCACCGTCGCGAACATCCCCGGGCGCAGGCGGCCACCGCGGTTGGCAAGCTCGATCCGGACGGTCAACGTACGGCTGTCGGCCTGAGCCGTCGGCAACACCGCAATTACCCGGCCGGTGAAACGCTCGCCGGGGAAGCCCGCGAGGTCCGCCGTGGCGGTCTGCCCGACCTTGACCTCGGCGGCACGCACTTCGGGCACGGCGGCGTTGAGCCACACCGTGCCGAGTCCGTTGACTTGCGCGAGCGTCTGCCCCGCCGCCAATGTAACGCCGACGCGGGCATCCAGCGTCTGGATCACGCCGCTGATCGGACTGCGCACCGTTGTCATTCCGTGACCATGTGGCGATCCGCCGGGGATGCCGATCAGCCGGAGCCGCTGGCGAGCGGCGGCGATCAGCGCCCGATCGCCGGTCCGACGCACGGCCTCATATTCGGCCTGTGCGCCGCCCCACTCCGGCACCATCATGTCGGCGATCGGAGCGCCGGCACGGATCACGTCGCCCGGCGCGCGGTTGTAGACGCGGCTCACGAACCCGGCGGCGCGCGCCTCGATGATGGCGACGTAGCGCTGGTTGAAGTCGATCGAGCCGGTGACGTCGAGCGCACCGGTCAACGTTCCGCGCGTAGCCGTAGCCAGTCGGATGCCGAGGCTCTGCGCTGCGGCGGGTTCGACCGTCACGCCGGGGGGCTGCGCCGCCCCAGCGCCGGGATCGGCGTATTTGGGGACGGTCTTCATGCCCATCGAGGACAGGGTGTCGGGGTTGCTGTAATGCTCCTGAGGTACCATCGGGTCGAAGTAATAGAGCGGTTTGCGACCACCGTTGGATGACGCCCTATTCGGCCCGCTTCCGTCCGATGCGGCGAGGAAATATCCCCCGACCCCGGCTGTCAGGGCGACGACCGCGAAGGCGGCGGCGAGCTGTGACTTGCGGCCTGATGTGATGGTCACCGATCGTTGCTCCCGTAGAGGAAGGTCAGGCGAACCCCGTCGCTGGCGACCGCGGCCTCGCGATCGAGCGTTGTGAGCGTCGCGTCCGCCAGCGCGGCGTGCGCGTCGGCCAGATCGACGAGCGTCGCCCGGCCAGCGCTATAGCTCCCCGTCTCCAACGCGATCCTCTCTTGGGCCAGCGGCTGAAGCACGTCGCGCGCGCGCAGCCATTGATCATGGTGCATGACGTGATCGGCCAGCCCGGCCTCAAGGTCGGCGGCGAGGGCCCGGCGGGTCGCCTCGGCGTCGGCGCGCGCACTCCCGACTCCGGCAAGCTTGGCAGCGATCAACGGCTCCTGACGCGTCTTTTTGAACAGCGGTAATCCGATCGTGACACCGGCCGATACATAGTCACCGAAGCGCGGGTCGCGCCGTTGATAGGATACGTCGACGCCGAAGTCGGGCCTGCGCTCGGCCTCGGCGATGCGAAGGTCGGCCGCGGCTCGTCCGGTCTGGGCAGCGAGCAGGGTCAATGACGGATGGCGCGCCAGCGACCCCCGCAGCGCTACCGGATCAACCGTGAAGTCGGGCAGCGCGCCGGCGATCTCGGGATCGGGTTCGCCGGTCCAGCGCGTCAGCGCGGCGCGGACGCGGGCCACCGCCGACACAAGTTCGTCCCGCCGATCCTGCAGCTTCGCGATCGCCTCGCGCCCGGCCAGCACCTGTGCTGGCCGCGAGGCACCGGAGGTAACGGAACTGGGCGACGCTCGCACCATACGGTCGAGACGACCCATCACGACGCCGAACGCGGCGAGGCGGCGCTCGGCGAACGCCAAGTTGATCCAGGCGACTGCGGCCTGGACCTTGACGACGCGCTGTTCGACCAGTGTTTCGGCATTTGCAACGACGATTTCGG
Source organism: Sphingomonas sp. (assembly GCA_025356055.1). Taxonomy (GTDB): domain Bacteria; phylum Pseudomonadota; class Alphaproteobacteria; order Sphingomonadales; family Sphingomonadaceae; genus Sphingomicrobium. The sequence goes on from JANXUU010000120.1 coordinate 21,391, forward strand.
CGTCGGCGCGACTGCGTTGCGCGCGGCGCTTGGCGAGGTTGGGGATGTCCTGCGACAGGCCGATATTGAGCCAGGTGAAATTATCGAGCTGCGGTTGGAACGCGAGCGGCCCGGAGATCGGGAAGCTGGCAATGCCCAGCGCCAGCTTGGGATCGGGAAGCTGCCCAGCGGCGATCCGCGCCGAGCGTGCCGAAATTTCGCCGAGCGTCCTGGCCTGGATCGACGGCGCGCTGCTCCGCGCCTTTGAGATAGCCGCGTCGAAGGTCAGCGGGCTGGCTAGCGCCGGTTGGCTGGCCAGGGCGGCAGCGGCGCAAGCGAGCACGTGCCGGGCCAGCGGTTGTAAAGGGTTTCGCATCGTTCGATGTCCTGAATTCTGAGTTCATGTGGCGCGAAGGTCCAGGAGCGCACTCGTCTGGACCGCGTGCGGGACACGCGCGCTCTTTAAAATCAGATCAGGCTGTGGGGGGTTCGGGTTCCGGGGTGGTCGAACGGCCGCGCAACGCGAGCGAAAGGCCGACTCGCTCATCACGCTCGGATGCGGCTGACGCAATGACCAGCGCCGATCCGCCCGCGAGGATCATGGGTGCGCCCGATGCCATCATCGCGATGCATTCGGCCAAGCCGCACTTGCACGGCGTGTGAGTCGCATTGCGTTGCATCTGCGCTGCACAAGCGGGCATCGAAGCCATGTCGCTCCCGGATATCGCGGTCATGTCCATGGCGCCAATCGGCGCGGCAAATGCCTGGGCGGGCGGCGACATCGCCAGCCCGAGGACAACGCCGATCAGCAGCAGGATGATGGAAAGGCGCTTCACCGAATCAGTTTGCGTCCCGCCCGCAAGACTGTCAATCGGCCTACCGTCATTCGGCGCGGACGTAACTTCGTTTCAGTCCTGAAGTCTTCACCGGGCTGGAAATCGGCAACCGGGTTTCAATCAGCGTGAAACTTGTAACAGAGCAAGGGATTGGAGCGAGTGCCTTTTTGCAGTGGCATCAGCGTTCAGTCCCGAAGTCAGCAACCAGAAGCATTGCTTCGCGGTGCCGCGATCAGGGCGGCGCACGGTGACTTGCTTCAAGGCCGTGAGGCACCCGCAGTGCTAGCGTTCGCTATCCCTGAAGTCGTACTGGCGGTGGTCAGCGCACCAATGGTCACGCTCGCCGGGCCCTGTGCGGTGGTCAGCGCGCCGGGGCTGTTGAGCCCGGTCGTCCCGACCTGGTTCGCAACCGCGGTAATGCTGCACCCGCCGGCGAAAGTGAGTGCTTACCGGATTGATATAGTTGAGGTCATTCACCGCGGAAGCGCCGCCTTCGATTAGAATCATGCAGGTCTTGCCATCCGCGCAAGAGCATGTCTGGGCTATCCTTGTGAACGGACGGCAGCGTAAGGGTTCATCATTCGGGGCCTGTTCGACCGGAATGGGCTGAGTGCCCGTTAGTATGCGGCGCGTGAAGTTGAGTTGCACTCGCCTGTTTCTTCCGAAAACACCGTCACGAGAATGCACATGCGCAACCGCAGCTCTCATCAAGTGCCAACGCAGCGTGTCGCCCGGGACGGAGTTGCGCCTGGCGAGCGCTGTGTGCCGGTCGAAATGCCGATCGCCATCAGCTTCCTCGGCATCGGTTATGCGGTGATGATGGCAACTCCCGACGACCTGGAAGATTTCGGGATCGGTTTCGCTCGATCCGAGCGGCTGATTGAAATGATCGGGGACGTCGAAGCCGTCTCGATCGAGGAGGGGGAAGGGGGCATATTGCTCAACCTCGAACTGGTGCCGACACGCCATGACGGACTGTTCGGGCGCGTTCGGCACCGCGTCGGCGAGTCGAGTTGCGGCATGTGCGGGATCGCCAATCTCGAGCAGGCGCTTCGGCCGCTGCCTCGGTTGGCGCCCCCTCCGAGCGTCAACCGGGCCGACCTGTTCGCAGCGCTCGAAACGGTGCGCGAGCATCAGCCCCTCAATCGACAGACAGGTGCGGTGCACGCAGCCGCGCTGTTCTCCCAGAATGGGAAGCTCGTCGCCGTGCGCGAGGATGTCGGGCGCCATAATGCGTTCGACAAGCTGGTCGGGCATTGCCTGCGCGAGGCGATCGATCCAGGCGCGGGGTTCGTCCTGCTGACGTCTCGCTGTTCCTATGAACTGGTCGAGAAGGCGGCGCTGGCAGGGGTCTCGCTACTAGTCACGGTCTCGGCTCCGACCAGCCTTGCGATCGAACGGGCAAGGGAGGCCGGTCTGACCCTCATCGCGCTGGCCCGAAGCGACGAGATGCTGCTGCTCGTCGATCCGCACGGGTTGTTCGGATGATCAGCCGGCGTCGGACATTAGGTCGCGGTCAGCGGCGGCATCGATCGCCTGGTTGAATTTGGTCGCCTTGGTCATCGAACGCGGCTCGCCGGTCGTCTTGTCAAGCTCGGTCAGAGCGGACACGACAACCGGGTCAAGACCCGCTGCACCATCGCGCAGATGAGCAAGGATCATCGTTCGCATGCGCGGATCCCAGAAATGCCAGATGTGGTCGCAGGTCGCCTTCGCCGCTTCGGCGGCACGCTGGTTGGCGAACTCGCGCCCGATCTGGTTCGCCATGTAGATCAGATTATCAAGAGTGGAGCGGGTCATTCGGCGGCCTCGACCACGATCCGGCGGCTCTGCGCGGCCTGCTCCTGATAGCGCTCCTGCCAATCGCTTGGGCCATTCGACGGACTGATCTCGACCGCGGTCACCTTATATTCCGGACAGTTGGTCGCCCAGTCCGAATAGTCGGTAGTGACGACATTGGCCTGGGTCAGCGGATGGTGGAAAGTGGTGTAGACCACGCCCGGCGCAACCCGGTCGGTGATCAGCGCGCGCAAGGTCGTCCCGCCGGCGCGGCTGGCAAGGTTGACCCAGTCGCCGTCGCGCACGCCGCGCTGCTCGGCGTCGTGCGGGTGGATCTCGAGCCGGTCTTCCTGGTGCCACACCACATTCTCGGTCCGCCGCGTTTGGGCGCCGACATTATACTGGCTCAGGATTCGGCCGGTGGTCAGCAGCAAGGGGAAGCGCGGGCCCGTACGCTCGTCGGTCGGGACATATTCGGTGATGACGAATTTGCCCTTGCCGCGCACGAAGCCCGCTGTGTGCATCACCGGCGTGCCCTCGGGCGCTTTCTCGTTGCATGGCCACTGGATCGAGCCGAGCTCGTCGAGCCGGTCGTAGGACAGGCTGGCGAAACTCGGGGTCACGGCGGCGACCTCGTCCATGATTTCGGACGGATGCGCGTAGTTCCAGTTCAGCCCGAGAGCGCGCGCTAGTCCCTGGGTGACCTCCCAGTCGGCGAGCCCGTTGCGCGGCTCCATGACCTTGCGCACCCGTTGAACGCGGCGCTCAGCGTTGGTGAAGGTGCCGTCCTTCTCCAGGAAGGTCGAGCCGGGAAGGAAGACATGGGCGTAATTGGCGGTCTCATTGAGGAACAGGTCGTGGACGACGACGCATTCCATCGCCTCCAGGCCGGCGGCGACATGCTTGGTGTTGGGATCCGACTGAAGAATGTCCTCGCCCTGGATGTACAGTCCTTTGAACACGCCATCGACCGCCGCGTCGAGCATGTTGGGAATGCGCAGGCCCGGTTCGTCGTCCAACGGCTGGCCCCACAATTTCTCGAACATGTCGCGCGCGGCGCCGTCGGAAACGTGGCGATAGCCCGATAGTTCGTGCGGGAACGACCCCATGTCGCAAGCCCCCTGCACATTATTCTGTCCGCGCAGTGGATTAACGCCGACGCCGGGGCGACCGATGTTGCCCGTCGCCATCGCAAGGTTGGCGATCGCCATGACGGTGGTGCTGCCCTGGCTGTGCTCGGTGACGCCGAGCCCGTAATAGATGCTGCCGTTGGCGCCCGCCGCGAACAGGCGCGCCGCCGCGCGGACCGTCTCGGCGGGGACGCCGCTATATTGCTCTGATGATTCCGGTGAATGTTCGTCTCGCATGACGAATTCGGACCAATCCTGAAATTCATCGAGGTCGCAGCGCTCGCGGATGAATAACTCATCGACCAGTCCCTCGGTGACGATGACATGCGCCATCGCGGTCAGCACGGCGACATTGGTCCCGGGCTTCAGCGCGAGGTGATATTGCGCCTCGACATGCGGCGAGCGAACGATGTCGGTGCGGCGCGGATCGATGACGACCAGCTTTGCACCCTTGCGCAGTCGTTGCTTGAGACGCGAGGCAAACACCGGGTGCCCGTCGGTCGGGTTGGCGCCGATGATCATCACCACGTCGGTCTGTTCGACGCTGTCGAAATCCTGGGTCCCGGCAGACGTTCCGAAGGTGGTCTTCAACCCATAGCCGGTCGGCGAATGACAGACGCGAGCGCAGGTATCGACATTGTTGTTACCGAACCCGGCGCGAACCAGTTTCTGAACGAGGAAGGTCTCCTCGTTGGTGCACCGTGACGAAGTGATCCCGCCAACCGAACGCTGGCCGAACTGCTGCTGGAGGCGGCGGAACTCGGACGCGGTGTGGGTCAGCGCTTCGTCCCAGCTGACTTCGCGCCACGGCTGGTCGATCCGTTCCCGGATCATCGGGTTCAAAATTCGCTCGCGGTGAGTCGCATAGCCCCAGGCGAACCGACCCTTGACGCAGCTATGGCCGCGGTTGGCCTTGCCATCCTTCCACGGCACCATCCGCACGACCTGCTCGCCCTTCATCTCGGCCTTGAAAGCGCAGCCGACGCCGCAATAAGCGCAGGTCGTGACGACGCTATGCTCGGGATGGCCGACCTCGGCGATCGCCTTTTCCTGCAGCGCGCCGGTCGGGCAGGCCTGGACGCAGGCACCGCACGAAACGCACTCGGACTGGAGGAAAGGCTCGTCCTGGCTGGCCGAGACATGGGCCTGGAAACCTCGCCCGCTGATCGTCAGTGCAAACGTCCCCTGGATTTCGTCGCATGCCCGTACGCAGCGCGAACAGATGATGCACTTGCCCGGATCGAACGCGAAATAGGGATTGGAGACGTCCTGGGGACAATCGAGGTGAGTTGCCTGCGGCTGGTAGCGGATATCGGTCAGGCCGACCGCTTCGACCACTTCGCGAAACTCGGTGTTTGCCTCGAGCCCGTCCAGCGCGGCCATCGGGTGGTCGGAAGCGTAGAGCTCCATCACGCCGCGCCGCAGCTTCTGGACGCGCTCGCTCCCGGTCGAGACGGTCATGCCTTCAGCAACCGGCGTTGTGCAAGACGCGGGAGTTCCGGCGCGCCCCTCGATCTCGACCAGGCACACGCGGCATGATCCGAAGGCCGCCATCGTGTCGGTCGCGCACAGCTTGGGAATGTTCGTTCCCACCAGGCTTGCCGCGCGCATGATCGACGTGCCCGCCGCGACGGTAACACTTTCCCCGTCGATCGTCAGCGTGACCGTTTCAGCGAACGGCGAGGCGGGCGTGCCGTGGTCGGCTTCGACAATCAGGCTCATGGTGTCGGCTCCAGCGTCCGCGCGGTGCGGACGAAATCCTCGGGAAAATAAGTCAGCGCGGACATTACTGGATAGGGCGTAAAACCGCCAAGCGCGCACAATGATCCGAACTTCATCGTCTCGCACAGGTCAGTCAACAGCGCGATATTGGCGTCGACATCGATCCCGCCGATGATCCGGTCGATCACTTCGATCCCGCGCGTCGAGCCCAGGCGGCACGGTGTGCATTTGCTGCAACTCTCCGCGGCGCAGAATTGCATCGCGAACCGCGCCATGCGCGCCATGTCGACGCTGTCGTCGAACACGACGATGCCGGCATGGCCAATGAGGCCGCCAGCGGCGGTGAAAGCCTCGTAATCGAACGGCGTGTCGAACAGCGACGGCGGGAAATAGGCGCCTAGCGGACCGCCGACCTGCACCGCGCGAACCGGCCGACCGGACAGGGTGCCACCGCCGATGTCCATGACCAGTTCGCCAAGCGTGATTCCGAACGGGGTCTCATAGAGGCCGCCGTGACGGACATTGCCGGCGATCTGGATCGGCATGGTTCCGCGCGACCGCCCCATGCCGAAATCGGCATACTCCTTTGCTCCATTGGCGAGGATGTGCGGGACCGCGCCCAGCGACAGAACATTGTTGATGACCGTTGGGCGGCCGAACAGGCCGACGTGGGCCGGCAGCGGCGGCTTGGCGCGAACCTCGCCGCGCTTGCCCTCGATACTTTCGAGCAGCGATGTCTCTTCGCCGCAGACATAGGCACCGGCGCCGACGCGCACTTCCATGTCGAACCGGGTGTCGGAGCCCAGAAGCTGGCCGAGCAAGCCGACTGTTCGCGCGATCTCGACGGCGCGGTTAATCGTCTTGATCGCGTGCGGATATTCCGATCGGATATAGATGAACCCCTGCTCCGCGCCGACCGCCAGCCCGGCGATGGCCATGCCCTCGACAAGCGCGAACGGATCGCCTTCCATCAGCATGCGATCGGCGAAGGTTCCGCTGTCGCCTTCGTCGGCATTGCAGACGATATACTTCGTCGGTCCCGCCGCCGCGGCAACCGTCTGCCATTTAATGCCGGTCGGAAAGCCCGCCCCGCCCCGCCCGCGCAAGCCGGATTCGCGCACCTGTTCGATCGTCGCGGTCGGCCCGATCGCCAGCGCCCGGCGAAGTCCGGCGAGGCCGCCATGCCGCTGGTAGTCGTCCATCGACAAGGGATCGATGATCCCGCAGCGAGCGAAGCTCATCCGGGTCTGCGACCGGAGAAATGGCAGCTGGTCGACCCGTCCCAGCGCAGAGGGATGATCACCATTACCGGTAAGTGCATTGACCAGTCCAGGAACATCAGCCGCCGCAATCGGGCCAAAGCCAATACGCTGCCCGTTGTGCTCGACCTCGATCAGCGGCTCCAGCCAGAACAAACCGCGCGAGCCGGTACGCACGATCGTTGCCGAACTGCCCAGCGCGAGTGCCAGGGCTGCCGCCACATCATCGGCGCCGACCGCGACCGCCGCCGCATCCACGGGCACGAAGACCTTCATGCGACGTCTTCGATCAGCCGCGCTGCGCTGCGCTTGTCGAGACGAGCGAAAACGCGCTCGCCAACCATGGCGGCGGGACCGCTGGCGCACAGACCGAGGCAATAGACGGTTTCAACCTCGATTCGGTCATCGTTCTCGAACTGGGGCAACAACGCCTCGACGCCGCGCGCCTGGCACGCCTCAGCTCGGCACAGCTTGATGAGCGGCTTGGTCGCCGGAACGTTGCGAAAGTCGTGATAGAAACTGATGACGCCATGAACCTCGGCGCGCGATAGATTGAGGGCGTCGGCAATTACCGGTACCCATTCTCGCGCAACATGACCAAACTCATGCTGAACGTCATGAAGGATCGGAAGGAGCGCACCCGGCCGCCCATCATGACGGGCAAGAATCATGCTGATGTCTGCCAGGGCCATTGCCATTCCGTGTTATACTAGGTCGAGCCTCATCCTCTGGCGCGATCGCTGGGCGAAGTCCATCGATTGGATCCGTAAATGAGATTTTACAGGATTAAGCGCGAACGCGGGGTCGACATATATATGGCATATCGCACAGCCTCATGCGCTAACTAGTCGAGACAGGGGTCTCAGAGGTGGCTCGGCAAATCTGGACAGTGCGTTAAGTGGAGTTTCTGCCTGAAGGTGGCCAGGATGGCTGTCGAACAGGAGAGATGGTGACGAAGCGAACGCGCCGGAACCACAGCCCGGCATTCAAGGCGAAGGTGGCAT
>JANXUU010000124.1 GCA_025356055.1 Sphingomonas sp.
CTGGGCGAGCTCGAACAGATATTGTTCGGGAACGCGGATGTTCCAGCGCACCTGGTAGGCGATGTCGATGATGTTGCCGTCGCCGGTCAGCATCAGCGTTTCGCTCTCCTCGCTGCCGAGGTCGATCGTCTGGATCTTCTCGACGTCGATCTTGCGCACCTTGTCGATCGGCGAGGGCAGGGTGATGCCGACGCCGGGGGAAAGGGTGTAGGCGTAGCGGCCGAAGCGGGTGACGACGCCGCGCTCCTGCGGGGCGATTGAGTGTATCGAGGTCAGCACCAACCACAGCGCGGCGACTGCGGCGGCGGCCCACAGGAAGATCGACCGATCAGGGCGTAGGGAGAGGCCGCCGGGGGCGTTGCTTCCGCCATTGCCGCCGCCGCCGAAGCGCTCGCGACCGCGGCGCAGGAGGTCGTCGAGGCTCGCGTTGCCGCTCAGCGGACGGTCGGTGCGGCGCTTGGGCGGCTGGCCCCACGGGCTTTCGGCCGGAGGCGGAGGGACAGGGTCGCCCGATGGGACGGGGTCGGATCCCTCGTCGTCATGGTTGCCCGAGCCCCACGGCCCCTTGCTGACGGCGAACAGGCGCCCGATGAGGTTGTTCATGCCCTGAGTATAGGAAGCGCGCGGGCGGAAGAACAGGGGCGGGGTTCGACGCCAATCGACAAATCACGTTGCGCTGATTTAATGCGCATGTTATTTGCGCAAGATGACAAGCAAACATATCCGGGAAGCAATCTCTTCACGCCGTGCAACCAACATTTCGCTCCCAGCGAAGTTAGTAGACGAGGCGAAGCAACTTGGGATCAACGTCTCTCGATCCTGCGAAGATGGACTGACAAAAGCGGTCAAGGCGCGGCGCAACGCCCAGTGGATTGCGGAGAATCGCGAGGCACTCGAATCTAATCATGCGTGGATCGAGAAGAACGGCATTCCGCTTGCGCAATTCCGGAAGTTTTAAGTGAGCCAGCACGATGTTTACCGGCCGCGCGGAACGGATGCGCTGGTCGTCGACTGCCAGAGCGACATGCTCGCTTACCTGCCAACCCGGTTTGTCATCGCCCTGCTGCCGACAAGCGATGCGCCATTGCCGGCGGCGCAATTTAATCCGATTATTTCGTTTGACGAGCGCGACTATCAGCTTGCTCCGCAATATGCGGCGTCGCTGTCGATCGCCGAGCTTGGCGAGCGAATCGGTTCGCTCGCCGACGAACATTTCCGGATCCTCACGGCGATCGACTTTCTCGTTGGAGGATATTGATGTCACAAGATGCGACACGCATCCGCTCGCGCAAGGAAGTGGGCGGTATCGTCACGCTGATCGTCGACGGAAGCGGGCTAGGGAAGGGTGAGCGGGAGGCGCTTTACGAGCAGTTCGAGCAGGCCGAGCTCGCGGCGGGTGCCAGCGAGGTGCGGATCGCGATGACCTCGGCCAAGGTCGGGCGGACGCTGATTGCGATTGCCAGCGGCAAGGGCGGTGTCGGCAAGTCGACCGTCTCGGCCAATCTGGCGGTGGCGCTGGCGCGAATGGGCAAGCGCGTCGGTCTGATCGACGCCGACATCTATGGCCCGTCGCAGCCGCGCTTGTTCGGGACCAGCGCTCGGCCCGAGGCAAAGGGCAAGTTGCTGATCCCGGTCGAGGTGCAGGGGGTGCGCTTGTTGTCGGTTGGGCAGCTGGTCCCGGCGGGACAGGCGCTGGCATGGCGCGGGCCGATGGCGTCCGGGGCCTTGGCGCAGCTAATCGACGGCGACTGGGGCGATACCGAGATCATTCTGGTCGACTTGCCGCCCGGAACCGGGGACGTGCAATTGTCGCTGGTCCAGAAGGCACGGCCGGCTGCGGCGGTGATCGTTTCGACCCCGCAGGATCTGGCGCTGATCGACGCCGAGCGGGCGATCGACCTGTTCGGCAAGACCGGGGTGCCGATCGCCGGGCTGATCGAGAATATGGCGGGCTATGCGTGCCCGCATTGCGGTGAAAGCTCGGACCCGTTCGGGAGCGGTGGGGCGGAGGCGGCGGCGAAGCGGCTGGGGATCGCGTTCCTCGGGCGGTTGCCGCTGTCGGCGAGCCTGCGCGAGGCGTCGGATGCGGGGCGGCCTCCGGCGGGCGGGGACGGCCCCGCGGGGGAGGCGTTCGCGGCGCTGGCGCGCGCAATGATGACGCAGGTGGAGAAAGTCGCGCGCTGAGGCATTGGTGTCGCGAGGGAGACGAAGATGCCGCTGACCACCGACGCCGAGATCGACCAACTGCTGCGGAGCGCGAAGACGATTGCGATCGTAGGCGCGTCGGACCGGCCCGACCGCGCCTCTTATGGCGTGATGAAATTCGTGCAGGACCGCGGGTATCGCACGATCCCGGTCAACCCGCGGATCACTGGCGAGCATGTCCATGGCGAATATATCTGGCGCGAGCTTGGCCAGATCGGCGAGCCGATCGATATCGTCGACATCTTCCGCAAGAGCGAGGACGTGGGGCCAGTGATCGACGAGGCGATCGCGGCGGGGGCCAAGGCGGTGTGGATGCAGCTTGGCATATCGAATGCCGAGGCGGCGGCCAAGGCCGAGGCGGCGGGGCTGAAGGTGGTCGAGGACAAGTGCCTCAAGATCGAACTGGCGCGGGGAAACACCCGCGTCGGCTAGGGTTCGCCGCTTCAGCAACGCTGAAACTAAGCTGCGGCCACCATCATTTCGGGGATGAGGATGGTTGGGCTGTCGACGCCTCTGCGCATCGTGAGGTCGCTGCCGGGCTCGAGCGTGGCGAACATGTCGACAAGATTGGACGCGATGGTAATTTCGCTCACCGGGCCGACGATCTCGCCGTTTTCGACGAGGAAGCCCGCGGCGCCACGGCTGTAGTCGCCGGTGACGCCGTTGACGCCCATGCCGATCAGTTCGGTGATGAGAATGGCGCGCGGGTGGGCGGCGAGGAGTTGGTCGGGAGTGCGATTGCCCGCTTCGAGATAGAGGTTGCTCGGGCCTGCGCCCGGGGCACCCGAAGTGCCGCGAACGGCGTGGCCGGTGGGGTCGATGCCGAGCTGGCGCGCGGCGGCGCTGTCGGCGAGCCAGGTGGTGAGGATGCCGTCGTCGATCAGGTCGCGCGCCGAAGTGGGCAGACCCTCGCCGTCGAAGCTGCGCGAGCGCAGGCCGCGCGCGCGGTGGGGATCGTCGCGGATGGTGATGCCGGGGGCGAAGAGGCGCTGGCCGAGTTTTTCCATCAGGAAGCTCGCCTTGCGGGCGATGCTCGCGCCGCTGATTGCGCCGGCGAAATGGCCGAGCAGCGAGGTTGCGACTCGCGGGTCGAACAGGACGGCGATTCGTCCGGACTCGAACTTGACCGGATCGAGGCGGGCGGCAGCGCGGGTGCCCGCGCGGTGGCCGATCGCTGTGGCACCTTCGAGGTCGGCAAGGAAACGCGTGCTGTCATAATCATAATCGCGCTGGAGCGCGCCCGCGTCGCCCGCGACCACGCTGGCCGAGGTCGAGTGGCCCGAGCCTTGCGTCGCGGCGGAAAATCCGGCGGAGGTCGCGAGCGCGAGGATCGAGTGGGAGACCGAGGCGCTGGCGCCGCTGCTGTTGGTGATGCGCGGAACGGCGAGCGCGGCTTCCTCGGCCTCGAGCGCGCGGGCCTTGAGCGCGGCAGGATCGACTTCGGTCGGGTCGAAGATGCCCAGGTCTGCCGGGGGTTCGCCGAGCAGGCGGTCGGTCGGGGCGAGGCCGGCAAAGGGGTCCTCGGGGGCCTCGGCGGCCATCGCGAGCGCGCGGTCGACCAGAGCGGCGAGCGCTTCTGGGGCGAGCGCCGAAGAGGCGACGCTGGCCGACCGAGTGCCACGGAAGACGCGCAGGCCGATCTCCTCGCCCTCGGACGCACCGACGTCCTCGAGCGCGCCCATGCGCACCGAGACCGACTGCGAGCGGCCGCCGACGTAGACGGCGTCGGCGGCGTCGGCGCCGGCCTTGCGCGCTTGTTCGACAAGGTCGGCGGCGGTGTCACGGGCTTGGGTTGGGGTCAGCATGGCGCGGCGACTAGGCCCTCACGCCGATGCCGACAAGCCAACGGTCAGCATGGCGAGGAAGACGAGCAGGCCGGTGAGGCGGTTCGAGCGGAACAGTGCGAGGGCGAGGGGGCCGTTCGCGGGGTCGGCGCGGGCGACCTGGCTGGCGAGGTGGAGCGCAGCGGGGGCAAGCGCGAGCAGGGCAAGCGAGCGGGGCTGGACGGCCCAGATGGCGACGCCCCAGCCGACGAGGGCCATCGCGTAGAAGATTCCGATGCCAAGCGCAGCGTGGCGGCCGAGGCGGCGAGCGGAGGATTTGACCCCGACCAGCGCGTCGTCTTCGATGTCCTGGATGGCGTAAAGCGTGTCGTAGCCGATGACCCAGGCAATGCTTCCGACCCATAGCCAGAAAGCTGGCGCGGTGAGGCTGCCGGTTACCGCGGGCCAGCCGGTGACCGCGCCCCATGAGAAGACAAGGCCAAGCCACGCCTGAGGCCACCAGGTGATGCGCTTCATATACGGGTAGGCGACGACAGGCAGGATCGCGGCGAGCGCGACGAGCTGGGCGGTGCGGGTCAACTGGAGGAGGACGATCAGTCCGACCAGGCACAGGCCCAGAGTCAGCACCCAGGCGGCGCGGAGCGAGGTGCGACCGCTGGCGAGGGGGCGCAGGCGAGTGCGCTCCACCTGTTTGTCGAGGTCGCGGTCGACGATGTCGTTGTAGACGCATCCCGCCGAGCGCATCGCGATGGCGCCGAGGGCGAGCCAGAAGAACAGGCTCCATTTGCCGCCGACCCCGGCGAGCGCGACGCTCCACGCGCACGGCCAGTATAGCAGCCACGACCCGATCGGTCGGTCGAGCCGCATCAGCGAGGCGTAGGGGCGCAACGGGGCGGGCAGCGCGCCGATCAGGCCGCGGCGCTCGCTGTCGGGGACGGTATCGCCGGTTGGAGACGGCACGTCAGTCGCTGCCGAGGAACCCGCCGATTGCCGCGCAGCCGCCGACCAGCCGGCCGATGCCCGCGCCGGCACCCGCGTCGACGGCCTTCTCGCTCGGCAAGTGACGCGTGATTTCTTTGGCGAGGATCGGCATCGACTGCATCGCGGTGCCGGAAATGTCGTGCCGCATTGCAAGCCTTCGCATGGTGGATTGAAGAGGCTAGCGCGGGGACGTCAAGGCTAGCGAATTGGCGCTTCAGGCGGGATTGGCGGCTTGACGATCGAGGATCATCGCGAACACCGAGGGGTGGAGGAACTTCCTGAATTCGACCCCGGCGATGAAGTCCTTGGTCCAGCAGACGTCGGCCTCGAGGCTTTCGAGGCCGGAGAATTTGATCCAGATGATTTCGTCGAGCTGAACCCGGTCGACGAGGTTGATCGAGCAGCCTTGTGGGGAGAGGTCGCGGACCGTTACGCGGTATTTCATGCCGCGCGTCCGGCGCAGCTCGATCTCTGCGCCGAATGGCTTGCGCTCGGCGCAGCGTTCGATCGATTTGGCTTTTCCGGTCATTTTTGCTCCGCAGCTTGGCGAAAGCTGGGGATAGCATAGTTTTGCGCCGTTGTGATCGGGTAATGCTTCCGGGATGGTGCGAACGGTGGTCGAGCGGGGCCGGGAAGGCTAGACAAGTAAAATGACCGCCACCCCCGCCTGGCCACCGAAGTCTTTGCCTCGTCTGTTCGTCGCCACGCCGCTGGCCGAGGGCGCGGTGGTCGAGCTCGACGGGGCGCAGGTGAATTATCTTGGCAACGTGCTCCGGCTTGGCGTGGGCGGCGACGTACTCCTGTTCAACGGGTCGAGCGGGGAGTGGCTGGCGACGATCGCCGAAGCAGGTCGGAAACGGATGCGGTTGCGCGTCGAGCGGCGGACGAAGCCGGTCGAGGCGGTGCCCGACCTGTGGCTGGCGTTCGCGCCGGTCAAGCGGGCGGCGGTCGACTGGCTGGTCGAGAAGGCGACCGAGCTGGGGGTCGCTCGGCTGATGCCGGTGGTGACGCAGCGCACGGTGGTCGAGCGGGTCAAGGGCGAGCGGCTGCGCGCGATCGCGATCGAGGCGGCCGAGCAGTGTGGGCGCACGCTGGTTCCGACGATCGAGGAGCCGGTGAGCCTTGCGAAGTTGCTGGCGGAGCGGGAGGCGGGGCGCACTCTCTACTTCGCCGACGAGACCGGGGGCGAGGCGATGGGCACGGCATTTATGGCGGGGCCTTCGATGATTTTGACGGGACCCGAGGGTGGGTTCACGGCCGAGGAGCGCGACCTGATACGGGCCGAATCCAATGTCCGTGCAGTCTCTCTAGGGCCCCGTATTTTGCGTGCCGAAACCGCTGCTTTGGCTGCGGTTTCGGGATGGATGGCTTTGGCCGGAGACTGGCGGTCATTGTGAAAAGCCGTTTCAAGTCGTCAGGGAAACCGCTGGCGCTTTCCCTGACGACGATCAGCTTCTAGGGGCGCAACATGACAACGCGCACCGACATGACCGAGACTCCGCTGATCGAGGGGCGGGACGATCTCCTGTCGGTGTTTTCGGGGGGCGAGAAACCGCGCGATAAATGGTTGATCGGCACCGAGCATGAGAAGTTCGTCTATCGGACGTCTGACCATCGTGCGCCGTCGTGGGACGAGCCGGGCGGGATCCGCGACTTGCTCGCGGGGCTGACCGAATTCGGCTGGACCCCGGTCGAAGAGGGCGGAAAGGTTATTGCGCTGGCGGGGAAGGACGGGACGATCAGTCTGGAACCGGCGGGGCAGCTTGAGCTGTCGGGCGCGGCGCTGAGCGACCTGCACCAGACCTGCGCGGAAGCGGGGCGGCATCTCGACCAGGTCAAGGCGGTCGGCGACCGGCTCGGGCTCGGGTTCCTCGGACTTGGGATGTGGCCCGACAAGCGCCGCGACGAATTGCCGGTTATGCCCAAGGGGCGCTACGAAATCATGCTGCGGCATATGCCGCGGGTGGGGTCGCTCGGGCTCGACATGATGCTTCGCACCTGCACCATCCAGGTCAACCTCGACTATGCGAGCGAGGCGGACATGGTGAAGAAGTTTCGGGTGGGGCTGGCGCTGCAGCCGGTGGCGACCGCGCTGTTCGCCAACTCGCCGCTGACCGAAGGCAAGCCCAACGGGTTCAAGTCGTTCCGAAGCCACATCTGGGAGGACACCGATCCGCATCGCACGGGAATGCTGCCGTCCGTGTTCGAGGAGGGGTTCGGATACGAGCGCTACTGCGACTATGCGCTTGATGTGCCGATGTATTTTGTCTTTCGCGATGGCAAGTACATCGACGTCGCGGGCAAGAGTTTCCGCGATTTCCTGGAGGGCAAGCTTGACGCGCTGCCCGGCGATAAACCGCGCCTCAGCGACTGGGTCGACCACCTCTCGACCGCCTTTCCAGAGGTGCGGCTCAAGAGCTTCCTCGAGATGCGCGGGGCCGATGGCGGACCATGGGGGCGGATCTGCGCGCTGCCCGCGCTGTGGGTCGGGCTGCTCTATGCCGACGGCGCGCTCGACGCGGCGTGGGACCGGGTCAAGCACTGGACGATCGAGGAGCGCGAGGCGTTGCGCCATGCCGTACCTCGGCAGGCGCTGGAGGCACCCGTGCCGGGTGGCGGAACGATGCGCGAGCTTGCCGCCGAGGTGCTCGAGATTGCAACCGCGGGGCTGAGCGAGCGCGCGGCATTGAACGGCGCGGGCGATAACGAAGGCGGGTTCCTCGACCCGCTGCGCGAAGTGGTGGCGAGCGGGATGACCTTTGCCGACCGGCTGCTCGAACGCTATCATGGTGCATGGGGCGGGGATGTGTCGAAGGTCTATGACGAGTTCAGCTTTTGACCGAGCGGCGCGGGCTGTATCCCGAGATCGAGCCGCGCGAGACGGGGCATCTGGAGGTCGGTGACGGACATCGACTGTATTGGGAACTTAGCGGCACTCCCGACGGCAAGCCGGTCGTGTTCCTTCACGGCGGGCCCGGCGGCGGGTCGAGCCCGGCGCATCGGCGGCAGTTCGATCCGGCGCGCTATAATATTCTGGTGTTCGACCAGCGCGGGGCGGGGAAATCGACGCCCTATGCCAGCTTGGAAGCGAACACGACGTGGCATCTGGTCGAGGATATCGAGACGCTGCGGGCGCACTTCGGGGTCGACCAATGGATGGTGTTCGGCGGCTCGTGGGGATCGACGCTGGCGCTCGCTTATGCCGAGACGCACCCCGAGCGAGTGACGGAGTTGGTGCTGCGCGGGGTGTTCCTGTTCGATCCTCATGAGGTCGACTGGCTGTACAAGAAGGGCGGTGCGTCGTCGCTTTATCCTGAGGCGTGGGACGATTTCGTGGCGCCGATCGCGGAGTGCGAGCGGGACGATATGGTGGCGGCTTACCAGCGGGTGCTGACCGGGGATGACGAGGCGGCCAAACTCGTCGCGGCGAAGGCATGGAGCAAATGGGAGGCGGTTACCGTGACGCTGCTGCCGAGCGCCGAGACCGAGGAGCATTTCACCGATCCGGCGGTCGCGATCGCGGTCGCGCGGATCGAAAATCATTATATGGCAAATCACGGCTGGCTGGAGGAGGGGCAGTTGCTCCGCGGGGCCGAGAAGCTGCGTGGCATCCCGGGTGTGATCGTCCAGGGGCGGCACGATTGCTGCACCCCGCCCGCCGCCGCCTGGGCGCTGAAGAAGGCGTGGCCCGAGGTCGAGTTGAACATCATTCCCGATGGCGGGCATTTGTTCAGCGAACCGGGCGTGCTCGACGGGCTGGTGCGTGCGACCGATCGTCTGGGCCCGCCGACCGAATAAACACTTATGTTGCTGTAAAGCACTGGAAATGGACTAAAAAATAGCTGATGCGATGGCATGAACATTGCTTGGCGACCCCTTCACGTCGGACTTCAGTCCGTGCTCGACACTGCGCTCGACGCGGTGATCGTGATGGCGGACGACGGCAGGGTCGTCGGGTGGAACGGCAGTGCTGAGCGGATCTTCGGCTGGCGCGCCGATGAAGTGATCGGTCGGACCCTGAGCGAGACGATCGTCCCGCCGACCCATCGCGCCGGGCATGAGAGCGGTCTTGCCCATTTTCATGCCACTGGCGACGGTCCGGTGCTTGGCAAGCGAATTGAAGTCCCCGCCCTTCGCCGCGACGGGACCGAGATCCCGGTCGAACTGTCGATCAACGCCACCGAGCAGTTCGGCGACCGGCTGTTCGTCGGCTTCCTGCGCGATATTTCGGAGCGGAAGGAAGCGGCCGAGCGGCAGCAGCGGGTGCTTCACGAGTCCGAGCATCGGGTCAAGAACATGCTGACCGTCGTGTCGGCGATCGCCCAGCAGACGGCGCGGGTATCGCCCGATCTGGCGACGTTCAGCGAGTCGTTTTCGGGGCGGCTGCAGAGCCTGGCCAAGGCGCACCAACTGCTCGTTGGGCGCGAGGTGTCCCACGTCGCGCTGACCGCGCTGGCCGAACAGGTGCTGGGGGCCGACGTCGCCGACGGGCGCGCGCGGTTCGGCGGGCCCGAGATCTTGCTCGACCCGGGTCAACTGCTCGGCCTGTCGATGATCCTCCACGAGCTTTACACCAACGCCGTCAAATATGGCGCGCTGTGCAGCGAGGAGGGCGAGGTCGCGCTCGACTGGGCGTTTGAGGGGGACGAGATCGCGATGCACTGGATCGAGTGCGGACCGGCGTGCCAGCCCGAGGGAACGAGCAGTGGATTTGGGCAGCGGATGATCGCCCTGAGCGTCAAGTCCGATCTGGGCGGGACGATCGAGCGCGACTGGCGGGCGGAGGGGCTAACGGTTCTGCTGCGCTTTCCGCACAAGCGAGGCTGATCAACGCTTCTGGTTTTTTCGGGTCAAGGCGTTAGAGCGCGGACCCATGAGCATCACTCCCCAGATCGTCGCCGAGCACGGCTTTTCCCCGCAAGAATATCAGCGGCTGCTCCATGCCATGGGGCGCGAGCCGAACATGGTCGAGCTCGGCATTTTCTCGGTCATGTGGTCCGAGCATTGTTCGTACAAATCATCGCGGGTGCATTTGAAGAAGCTGCCGACGACCGCGCCGTGGGTAATCTGCGGCCCGGGCGAGAATGCCGGGGTGATCGACATCGGCGAGGGCGCGAATGGGGTGAAACTCGCGGCGATCTTCAAGATGGAGAGCCATAATCACCCGTCCTACATCGAGCCCTATCAGGGTGCGGCGACGGGGGTCGGCGGGATTTTGCGCGATGTGTTCACGATGGGGGCGCGGCCGGTCGCGAATCTCAATGCATTGCGGTTCGGGCGGCCGGATCATCCCAAGACGCGGCATCTGATCGCGGGCGTGGTCGCGGGGATCGGCGGCTACGGCAATTGCGTCGGCGTGCCGACCGTCGGCGGCGAGGTTAATTTCGACACGGCGTATGACGGCAATATCCTGGTCAACGCGATGACCGTCGGGATCGCCGAGCAGGACAAGATCTTTTACTCGGCGGCGTCGGGCATCGGCAATTCGATCGTCTATGTCGGATCGAAGACCGGGCGCGACGGGATTCACGGCGCGACGATGGCGAGCGCCGACTTCTCGGAGGATTCGGAGGAGAAGCGGCCGACGGTGCAGGTCGGCGATCCGTTCACCGAGAAATTGCTGATCGAAGCGTGCCTCGAGCTGATGGCTTCGGACGCGATCGTCGCGATCCAGGACATGGGGGCGGCGGGGCTGACCTCGTCGAGCGTCGAGATGGCGTCGAAGGGGGGCGTGGGCATCCGGCTCGACATGAACGCGGTGCCGTGCCGCGAGGAGGGAATGACGCCCTACGAAATGATGCTGTCGGAGAGCCAGGAGCGGATGCTGATGGTGCTGAAGCCCGGGCGCGAGGGTTTTGCCGAGGCGATTTTCAGCAAGTGGGAGTTGGACTTCGCGGTGATCGGCGAGGTAACCGATACCGGGCACATGGTGCTTGAGTGGAACGGCGAGACGGTCGCCGACATCCCGCTTGGGCCGCTGGCCGACGAGGCGCCGCTCTATGAGCGGCCCTACCTTAGCCAGGACGAGTATAAGGCGTGGGCCAAGGTCGAGCGGCTTGGCGACATTCCCGAGAGTAGCGACATCGGGGCGGACCTGCTCAAGCTGATGGCATCGCCTGCGATCGCGTCGCGACGGTGGATCTGGGAGCAGTATGACAGCCAGGTCGGGGCCGACACGGTGCAGACCGGGGGCGATGCGGCGATCGTGCGAATCCACGGGACCAAGCGGGGCCTGGCGATGACCACCGATTGCACCCCGCGCTATTGCTATGCCGATCCGGTCGAGGGCGGCAAGCAGGCGGTGGCCGAGGCCTATCGCAATTTATGCGCGGTCGGGGCGAGGCCGCTGGCGATCACCAACTGCCTCAACTTCGGCAACCCGCAGCGGCCCGAGATCATGGCCCAGATCGTCGGGTGCCTGGAGGGGATGAGCGAAGCGTGCATCGCGCTCGACATGCCGATCGTGAGCGGGAATGTGTCGTTGTATAACGAGACCAAGAATGAGGACGGGACGGGGAGTGCGATCCTGCCGACGCCGGCGATCGGCGCGGTCGGGGTGATTGAGGATGTGAGCAAAGCCGTGGGAATTGGGTTTAAGGCTGAGCGCGAAAACATCATGGTCATCGGCTGGGGCGAGGGTTGCCTCGGGTCTTCGCTCTGGCTCCGGGAAATCCACGGGCGCAGCGACGGTTCCCCCCCAATGGTTGACCTTCTGCTTGAGCGGCGGACGGGAGAGTTTGTACGGGACCTCATCGACAAAGGTCATGTCACAGCGGTTCATGACGTTTCAGATGGGGGTCTAGCTGTCACCATCGCCGAGATGGCGCTCGCCGGAAATATAGGCGCTGACGTGGCCATCGAGATTAGAGGCAAAGATGGGATGGGGGCCGACGCATTTGGCGAAGACCAAGGCACGTACGTCGTAACGACCAAGAACGACTCGCCGATAAAAAAATTGGCGAAGCGCGCCGGCGTCGATGTTGACTGGATCGGAATGACCTGCGGCGACAGTCTTCGAATGAAGTATTACGATGGACCACCTAAGATAAGTGAAATCCCGCTGGCAAACCTCCGCGCCGCGCATGAGGGGTTCTTGCCAAAGCTGATGGGCGCGGATGGGGCGCTGGCCTAGGAGGTCGCCGCGAGGATGAGGTCGACGGTTTCCTCGGGCTGGTCCCACATCGGGAAGTGGCCGCAGTCTTCGAACCAGTAGAGTTCGGCGGAGGGGAAGGCGGCTTTCGCTCGCGCCGCTTGTACCGGCAGGCAGAGGCGGTCCTGGCGGCCCCAGCCGATAACAAGGTTTCCGGTAGATGGCGCCGCCGGGCCGGGCTGGGACTGGCCGGTCGAGAGGTCATGGACGAGCGCACTGAAGGTCGGCGTGTCGGCGAACGCTCGCAGTTCATGAGCAGTCATTGCCGGGTCCAGGCCCGAGGGACGATTGACAAGCTGGAGCAAGGCCGCGCCGCGGGTCACCTTGTGCGCGGCAATCCAGGGAAGCATCGGGCGGATCGAGCGGAGCAGCGCGCCCGAAGCGCCAAGCGAGGTCGAGAGATATTTGGCCTCCCATCCCTGCCAGAAGCCACCGGGATCGAGCGCTACACAGTTGCCGACGCGGCCGAGGCGGGCAAGCTCGAGCACGATCCGGCCGCCGAGCGAGCTGCCGACCACGTCGATTCCCGACAGGTCATGCTCGTCAAACAACGCATCGATGCTCCGCATCAGGCCAGCAAAGGTGCCGCTGTCGGCTTCTGCCGGCGTCTGACCGTGGCCGGGGAGGTCGAAGGTGATGACTTCGCGCTGCTTCGCAAGCGCGGGTGCAACCATGGCCCATGCGCGCGCCGTGGCGCCAAGGCCGTGGACGAGAAGGAGGGGCTTGCCGCTCCCGGTGCGATTTAGCGTTGGGCCTGTCATTCAGGTCAAACGCACGCGTGCTGCTATGGGTGCAACGGTGCGCTCGCGGCGGCGTTAGATCCGGCCGAAACCTTGATTGGCGGACTTGCGGCCGAAGGCGCCCTGCGGCGCGGCGCGGGTGAGGAGGGGGTTGGTGGCCTTGTCGAACAGCTCGACGGTGGCGCTAAACAGGCGGCGCAACTCGACCACTTCGGGGATGAGCTCGTCGGGAAAGCGCCGCGTTTCGATGCAGCTGCGGGCGACATTTTCGATTGATTCGGCGACTTCGGCGAGCGTTTCGGCGCCGAACATGCGCGCTTCGCCCTTGAGGGTGTGCGCGGGGAGAACCAGCGCGACGCTGTTATGCTCGTGCATCGCGGCTTCGATCTGGGCGACCGACTTGGTCCCGTCCTCGCGGAAATAGCCGAGGATGCGGATGAACCCGCCGCCCAGCTCGGCGCGGGTCTTTTCGAAATAGCTCCAGTCGACGAGGTCGAGTTGGTCGTCGGTCACGCATGGGCTCCCCGACCCCAGGGACAGGGGGCCTGATTCGGTGGAACACTAGCCGCGAAAGGGTAAAGGGACGGTTAGCGCCGCGCGCGAGGAGGCGCGGAGGGCTTGCCGCCGCCGGGGTTGGCGTCGTGATAGGGGTTCTTGGTCGAGCGCATCGTCAGGCGCAGCGGGATGGGACCGAGCTTCAGATCCTTGCGCATCGAGTTGACGAGGTAACGCTGATAGCTGTCGGGGAGCTGGTCGACGCGGCTGCCGAAGATGACGAAGCTGGGCGGGCGCGCTTTCACCTGGGTGACGTAGCGAAGCTTGATCCGCTTGCCGCCGGGGGCTGGCGGGGGGTTCGCGTCGACGGCTTTTTCGAACCAGCGGTTGAGCTCGCCAGTGCCGACGCGGCGGGACCAGGCGTCGCGAAGTTCGAACGCGGCCTTGAACAGGGTGTCGATGCCCTTGCCTGATTTCGCCGAGACGGTGAGCAGGGTGACGCCCTTGAGTTGAGAGAGCCCGTCCTCGAGCGCGGCCTTGACGCCGTTGAACAGCGACGAGGCGTGTTCGGCGACGTCCCATTTGTTGAGCGCGATGATGAGGGCGCGGCCTTCCTGTTCAACCGAGTCGGCGATCTTGAGGTCCTGCACCTCGAGGCCGCGGGTGGCGTCGAGAAGGAGGACGACGACTTCGGCGTGGTCGATCGCGCGTTTGGTGTCCTGGGTCGAGAGCCATTCGAGCTTGTCGTCGATCTTGGCGCGCTTGCGCAGGCCGGCGGTATCGACAAGGCGGACGGGGCGCTCGACGCCGTCGTCGCCGGTCCATTGATAGTCGGTGGTGATCGAATCGCGGGTGATCCCGGCCTCGGGTCCGGTGATCATCCGTTCCTCGCCGAGGATGCGGTTGACGAGGG
>JANXUU010000096.1 GCA_025356055.1 Sphingomonas sp.
GGCGAACCGAGGCCGACCAGCGCCGCGACGACACCGATCTCGCCCGCAGTGGCGAGGCTTGGCAGATTCTCGTCCGACGCGCCCTCGGCGAAGGTGCGGTGGGCGGTTTCTTCGGCCGTCCTCGCCGCTTCCGCACCGTGAAGGAGCGCAGTCGTGGCGGTGGCGAGCGCAATCTTGGCCTCGTTGATGCCGGCACCCTCGAGCGCGCCGAGCCGGGCGATCGCCTCAAGCGGCAGGTCGGTGAACAGCCTGAGGAACCTGACCACATCGCCATCCTGGGTATTTCGCCAGAACTGCCAGTAATCATAGGGCGACACGCGGTCGGCGTTAAGCCAGACGGCGCCCGCTGCGGTCTTGCCCATCTTGCCGCCGTCGGCGGTGGTGATCAGCGGCGTCGTCAGGCCGTAGAGCTCGGCCCCGTCCATGCGGCGGGCGAGTTCGATGCCGTTGATGATGTTGCCCCACTGATCCGACCCGCCCATTTGCAGGCGGACGCCGGCGCGGCGGGCCAGTTCAGCGAAGTCATAGGCTTGCAGGATCATGTAATTGAATTCGAGGAAGGTCAGCGGCTGTTCGCGGTCGAGGCGCAATTTGACCGAGTCGAAAGTCAGCATGCGGTTGATGGTGAAGTGGCGGCCGACATCGCGCAGGAACTCGACATAGTTCAACCGGTCGAGCCAGTCGGCATTGTCGACGATCACGGCGTCGGTCGGGCCATCGCCGAACGTCAGGAAGCGCTCGAACACGCCCTTGATGCCGGCGATGTTGGCGGCGATGTCGGCGCTCGTCAGCAGCTTGCGACTTTCGTCCTTGCCCGATGGATCGCCGACCTTGGTGGTGCCGCCGCCCATCAGCACGATCGGCTTGTGCCCGGCTTGCTGGAGGCGGCGCAGCATCATGATCTGCACGAGGCTGCCGACGTGAAGCGAGGGAGCGGTGGCGTCGAAGCCGATGTAGGCCGGGATGACCTGCAGCTGGGCCAGCGCGTCGAGCGCCGTGGCGTCGGTCGCCTGGTGTATATAACCGCGCTCGTCGAGGCTGCGGAGGAGGGGGGATCGGTAGGTCATGCCCGAACGCGACTAGCCTGTTCGGCTGGTCCGCGAAAGCGGGGACCCGGCGCGTCGAAAAACGGGCTTCCCGCCAATGGGAATGACGGTAGGATGGCGCGATGCTGACCTACAACCTCATCCCCCATCCGGACACGCCGCCATCGGGCGGCTCGTTCAAGCTGTGGGTCAATGTCGATCACTCCGCTGCGTTCGGGCTGATGGCGACCGCCAACCTGTTCTTCTGCGTCGGCGCGCCGGCACCCCGTTTCGCCATTCCCGCCAGCGAAGCGCCGGCGCGCGTCGACGAATTGTGGCGGACCACCTGTTTTGAGGCCTTTCTCCAGTCGGGCAGCGAGGCGGGCTATGAGGAGTGGAATTTTGCCCCTTCCGGCGATTGGGCCGCTTATCATTTCGCGGACTACCGCGAGGGAATGGTCGCGGCGGAGGTCGAGCCGGGACCCTATGTGCGGTTCGAGGATAACCTCACCTGGTGGGGCGTCGGCGCGACCATCGCGGTGCCATCGGACGAGCGCTTCGCGCTGGGCTTGTCGGCGGTGATCGAGGAAGCGGACGGGACCAAAAGCTATTGGGCACTGTCGCACCCCGCCGGGTCGCCCGATTTTCATCAGGCCGATTGCTTCACCGCGCGGCTCGGCTAGGCAGCCGCCATGACCCTGTTCGGAATCGACCGGCTGATCGCCGACCCCGCGCTTCGTGCGCCGCTGGAAGGCAAGCGGGTGGCGCTGGTGGCGCATCCGGCGTCGGTGACGAAAGACCTCGACCATAGCCTCGACGTGCTCGCGCCGCTGGTGAAGCTGACCGCCGCCTTCGGGCCGCAGCATGGGCTGAAGGGCGACAAGCAGGATAATATGGTCGAGAGCGCGGATTATCGCGATCCCGACCTCGGCATCCCGGTGTTCAGCCTGTACGGCGAAGTGCGTCGGCCGACGGCGGCGATGATGGCCGAGTTCGACGTGGTGCTGATCGACCTGCAGGACCTTGGCTGCCGCATCTACACCTTCATCACGACCTTGCTCTACATGATCGAGGCCGCCGCCGAACATGGCAAGGCGGTATGGGTGCTCGATCGGCCCAACCCCGCCGGTCGTCCGGTCGAAGGGACGACATTGCTTCCCGGTTGGGAGAGCTTCGTCGGGGCGGGGCCGATGCCGATGCGGCATGGGTTGACGCTCGGCGAGCTGGGCCACTGGTTCGTCGATCACTATAAGCTCGACGTCGAGTATCGGGTGATCGCGATGAAGGGCTGGAGGCCGGGCGAGGGGCCGGGCTTTGGCTGGCCTGCGGATCGCATCTGGATCAACCCGAGCCCCAATGCGGCCAACCTCAACATGGCGCGCTGCTATGCCGGGACGGTGATGCTCGAAGGCGCGACGCTGAGCGAGGGCCGGGGGACGACGCGGCCGTTGGAGTTGTTCGGAGCACCCGATATCGACGCGCGGGCGGTGATGAGCGAGATGGAGAGTTTTGCGCCGCAGTGGATCGAGGGATGCAAGCTACGCGAAATCTGGTTCGAGCCGACGTTCCACAAGCATGTCGGCCAGCTGTGCCACGGGATTCAGATCCATGCCGAGGGCGGTTTCTACGGGCATGAAGCGTTCCGGCCGTGGCGGCTGCAGTCGCTGGCGTTCAAGGCGATCCGCCGGCTGATGCCCGACTATCCGCTGTGGCGCGATTTCCCCTATGAATATGCCTTCGAGAAGCTGGCGATCGATGTGATCAACGGCGGTCCGGGACTGCGCGAGTGGGTCGACGATGCGGCCAGCGAAGCCGGCGATCTCGACGCGCTGGCGTGGCCGGACGAAGCCGACTGGATCGCCGAAAGCCGGCCTTTTCTCCTCTACTGACGAACGAGTAATGGACACGGTTGACAGTGTGGGGAGGTTTTCGGGGTGTGACGTTTGCGGATTTGTCGAGCGCTCTGATGAATGGTTTGAGGCGACAGCAGATGCCATTCGCCAATATGGCATAAACTAACCAGATAGGAAAGAGAATTGCGGCCTCAGGCGACCGCGGGCTTGAAGCCACACGGCTGCGCCCGTCGCTTGACCAGCCCGCCTTCGAAGTATGCTCTAACTGCTGCGAACGGAGGGAAGTGGTGGAAAGCGGTCGTCTAGCGCGTTCCGGGCCTAGGTTTCAGGGCAGGGCGGCAAAGTTTCTGGACATAGGGCAACGAGCGCAAAAGCTTCGCGTATCGGGCGAGATCCGGTTTTGGAAAGGGCTTGAAGGGCGCGAGCCACTGGCCGTCCTGTTCACTCCGCAAGTTTGCTTCCATCGAGACATTGTTATCGACGACGGCATCATAGGCCTTACGCAGATCGCGCCAATCTGTCGCATCGAGCGTGGCAACATGATCGAGCGCTTGGAGCGCCCGCCAGCCGGAACGTTCCTCGAACGCGATCGGGATGAAGGTATCGTAGGATGCGTAAGCACTGAAAATGGCTTGTTTCCGCACCAGGGACATATGTGAGAGCGATTGATCGGCGGTTGCCATCTCAAGCGCTGATTTACTTCCCGTGAAGATGGTCGGGCGCCCAATAGGTGCAATCAGTCCGAGCGGTTGGCCAGCGTCGTGACGCCTGAAGACCTCCGCAAGCTCGGCGAGTCTTCGATCGACGCAGGGCTGCATCATGACGCGAACCATCAGCGTGCCGCGATCCTCTTGGACCTCCCGTCCCAGCGCTTGGCTTTCAGCCTCAACGACATGATTCCAATGTGCTGCCTCGATGACCTGTTCGGCGCCTAGCGCAATTCCGACGCCGAGAACGATGATTGCGACCTCACCGGCAAACTCGCGCCAGCCGTGCACCGGCTTCGAAAGATGGAAATGCATGCAGCAGGCTCCTAAGGATTTCGGGAGCGTTACAGAAGATGTCATGTCTGCTAGGGGGCGGAAGCGGCCGTTCGCTTTGATAGGTGCTTTCGCTGACGGCGGACGGCCGTAATCAGTTTAGACTGACCAAGGGGATATCGTCGCAAGTGGGTTGATCGGTGGCAGTTCCTCGCTTGAGCTGGGGGGTGCGTCAGCGTTTGCGGGCGAGCGCCCTCGTGGCGTCGTCGAGGCCTTCGAGGGTTAGCGGGTACATGCGGTCGTCCATCAGCGTTTTGAGCAGGCTGGTCGAGGCCGAGTGGCCCCAATAGGCTTCGGGAGTGGGGTTGAGCCAGGCGGCGCTGTGGTAGGCGGTGGTCAGGCGCTTGATCCAGACGGCGCCCGATTCCTCGTTCATATGCTCGATCGATCCGCCGGGGTGGCTGACCTCGTAGGGGCTCATCGCGGCGTCGCCGACGATTACCAGTTTGTGGTCGGGGCCGAACTTGTGGATGATGTCGAGCGTATTGGTGCGCTCGACGTGGCGACGGCGATTGTCCTTCCACACGCCTTCGTAAATGCAGTTGTGGAAGTAGTAGTGTTCAAGGTGCTTGAATTCGGAGCGCGCGGCCGAGAACAGCTCCTCGCACAGACGGACGTGACCATCCATCGAGCCGCCGATGTCGAGGAACAGCAAGAGCTTGACCGCATTGTGGCGCTCGGGGCGCATCTTGACGTCGAGCCAGCCCTGCCGCGCGGTGCCGTCGATCGTGCCGTCGAGATCGAGTTCGTCGGCGGCGCCTTCGCGGGCGAAGCGGCGCAGGCGGCGCAGCGCGACCTTGATGTTGCGTGTGCCGAGCTGGCGGTCACTGTCGAGGTCCTTATAGTCGCGGCGCTCCCACACCTTGATCGCGCGGCCTTGTCCGCCGGGGCCACCGATGCGGACGCCCTCGGGGTTGTAGCCGCCGTGACCGAACGGCGAGGTGCCGCCGGTGCCGATCCATTTCGAGCCGCCCTCATGGCGCTCCTTTTGCTCGGCGAGGCGCTGCTTGAGCGTTTCCATGATCTCGTCCCATGAGCCCAAGGCCTTGATCTCGGCCATTTGCTCGGGGGTGAGGTAGAGCTCGGCGACCTTCTTGAGCCATTCCTCGGGGATCTCGGCGCCGGGCGCGGGGGGGGCGAGGATGCCCTTGAAGATTTCGCCGAAGACGCGGTCGAAGCGGTCGATTTGGCTTTCGTCGTGAACGAAGGTGGCGCGGGCGAGGTAATAGAATTCCTCGGGCTCCCACGCGATGACGTCGGCGTCGAGCGCTTCGAGGAGAAGGAGATGTTCCTTCAAGGAGGCGGGAATGCCGCCGCGGCGGAGGGCTTCGACGAACGAGATGAACATGGCGGCGGCTGTAGCTCTTGCGCCGACAAGGCGGAAGCCGGATCGGCGGGAGCGATGCGTGGTTAACGAAGACGAAGGGAATTGATCTTACATCCGCGGTTGAGATTTGGGGAAGTACGTTCACATGGCGACATTGGGCATCGAGGAAGTCACCGAAAATGCGATCCGCGCGGTGGCACGCGATTGCGGGTCGCTGTCAATCGAGTGCAGCGACGTGGCGGGCTATGTCGAGGGGGTCGCGACGCGGATCACCGGGCATTTCAAGACGCTGGATGCGCTGGAGGAGATTACCACGCGGCTGCTCGCCGACCAGGCGCGGGTGAGCGATTCGACCGATGAGGCGCGGCTGCTGAGCGAGCAGGCCAAGGCCAAGTTGGAGGCGGGGCGGGCGGCGATCGAAGACACAATCGGCGGGTTCAAGGGGCTGACCGAGCTGGTCGTCCAGCTGGGCGAGCGAATGGCGGGGTTCGCTTCGGCGATGAACCAGGTGCAGATGGTCTCGGCGACGATCGAGGCGATCGCGCGCAAGACCAACATGCTGGCGCTCAACGCAACGATTGAGGCGGCACGCGCGGGCGATGCCGGGCGGAGCTTCGCAGTGGTCGCAGCCGAAGTGAAGAAATTGGCGCATGACACGCGCGCCGCGACGAGCCAGATCGGGCTGACGATCGGCGAACTGACTCGCGAGGCGAGCGCGGTGACGTCGGAGATCAAGACCGGGGTCGAGCGCAGCCGCGCGGCGCAGGCGGGTTTTGGGCAGATCGGCGAGACGGTGCGCGAAGTCGCCGAGATCGTCGGCATGGTCGACCGCCAGACCGAGGGCATCGCCCACTCGACGAGCCTGATTCAGGCCAGCGTCGATCGGGTCAAGGCGGGGCTGACCAGTTTTGCCGGGGATGCGCGCGCGAATGGCGGAGAACTTGTCAAAGCGCAGCAGCGATTGTCGCACCTCGAGATGATGTCGAATTCGATGCTCGACACGCTCGCCAATTCGGGAGCCGAGATCGACGACACGCCAATGATCAGCCTTGCTCAGGAAGCGGCGCGGAGCATCGCCGAGGTGGTCGAACGCGCGATCCGCGAAGGTGCGATCGACGAGGCAGCGGTGTTCGATCGGCGTTATGTGCCGATCCCGGGGTCCAACCCGGTGCGATATGACAATGGCTTCGCCGATTTTGCCGACGCGCAGGTGCGGCCAATCCTCGACCGGTTCAAAGCGCGCGAAAGCAGGGTGATCGGGTCGGCGTGCACCGACGTAAACGGCTACTTGCCGACGCACCTGAGTGAGCGCTGCCTGACGCCCGGGCCCGACCCGGTGTGGAACGACGCCCATTGCCGCAACCGACGAATCTTCATGGACGAGCAGACCCGGCTGGCGATCGAGAGCGACAAGCCGGCGATGCTGATGACGTACCGGATGGAACTGGGGGACAAATATATCCCGGTGAAGAACGTCTTCGTTCCGCTGTGGTTTGGCGGGCGCAGGTGGGGCAATTTCGAGCTGGCTTATACCGATCAATAAGCCGCGCTAGCCTTTCCTGCGGGCCATGAACGCCAAGCGTTCGAACAGCATGACGTCTTGTTCGTTTTTAAGCAGTGCGCCGTGGAGCGGCGGGATCGCCTTGGTCGGGTCGCGGTTTTGCAGCACTTCCAGCGGCATGTCTTCGTGGAGAAGCAGTTTAAGCCAATCGAGCAGCTCGCTGGTCGAGGGCTTTTTCTTGATCCCGGGAACGTCGCGGACTTCGTAGAACAGGTCGAGCGCGCGGCTGACCAAGATCTTCTGGATGCCGGGGAAGTGGACGTCGACGATCCGGGTCATCGTGCCGCGTTCGGGGAATTTGATGTAGTGGAAGAAGCAGCGTCGCAAGAATGCGTCGGGCAACTCCTTTTCGTTGTTGGAGGTGATCACCACGACGGGGCGCTCGACAGCTTTGACCGTCTCGCCGGTTTCGTAGACGTGGAACTCCATCCGGTCGAGTTCCTGCAACAGATCGTTCGGAAACTCGATGTCGGCCTTGTCGATCTCGTCGATCAGCAGGACAGGGAGAACAGGGGCGGTGAAGGCCTCCCACAATTTGCCCTTGCGGATGTAGTTCGAGATGTCGTGAACTCGCGGATCGCCAAGCTGGCCGTCGCGGAGGCGGGCGACGGCGTCATATTCATAGAGCCCCTGGTGGGCGCGGGTGGTCGATTTGATGTGCCATTCGATCAGCGGGGCGCCCAATGCGGCGGCGATTTCGTGTGCAAGGACGGTCTTGCCGGTGCCGGGCTCACCCTTGACTAGCAACGGGCGGCGGAGCGTGACGGCGGCGTTGACCG
Source organism: Sphingomonas sp. (assembly GCA_025356055.1). Taxonomy (GTDB): domain Bacteria; phylum Pseudomonadota; class Alphaproteobacteria; order Sphingomonadales; family Sphingomonadaceae; genus Sphingomicrobium. Next base: position 7,586 of record JANXUU010000096.1, read on the forward strand.
CGACCTTGAGGTCATCTGTGGCGACATAGTCGGCGGTACCTGAAAAGCGCATGGTGCTGCCCTATGGAAGGGCGTAGCGCGACGCAAGCTAGTCGACGCGCGCGCCCGCTCGGGCTTCGAGCAGGTCGAACAGCGCACGGTGCTGGAGAAGCAGCTGGTCCGACCCGAACCGCAGCCCGCGTTCCGCTGACACGCCGTCGATGCCACTTGCCAGCGCGCGGCCGATCGAGGCTTCGCCGGGGAGGGTCGAGAGGGGCGATTCAATTCCGGCGCGTGCTGCGGCGCGGTCGAGAAGGGGGCGGATCGCACTCCAGTCGGCGATGAGCGCGGTGGCCGCGCCAAGCGCGCAGCCGCCTCGTTCCGAACGGGCGAGGGTTTCGACCGCGTGCCGCTGCGCCTGGAGCGCGCTTTCGGTCTGGGCGGCGCCGGGAGTGCTTGGCAGCGGGCCAACCGCGCTGGCCAGACGGACGAGATATATCCGCTCGCGCTCGAACTCGTTCGAAGCTTCGACCAACCATTTGCGTGCGGGGCCCGCAGCGCATCCGGCCAGCGCGACATCGACCAGCGCCGGATGGCGGCCATAAAGGCTGCACAGCAAATGAACCGCGTCGGCAAGGTCGCGCGCGGCGTTGGGGCCACTTGCCCCGAGCAGCGCCGCGAGGTGGGAGTGACGTGCCAAACCCGACTCGGCGACTCGCGCGAACTGCCGATCGGCCAAGCTGGGCTGCAGTTCTGCGACTGCGGTGGACGTCATTCCGATCTCCTCACTCCGGGTCATCCCGCGGGTCTAATCCGCCGGGTCTAACCCGATGGCGTAAAGACGAGGTTTATCTGTCGGTAAGAAAGCGGTCATGAAGGTGAAGATCCGTGCCGATGTGGGACGATTCACTCTTTGGAGTTGAGGTAGTCAATCCGGATGCGGACCCATGTCCCGGTCAACTCACGGCCGTTGATGCGCGGCGGGCGGACAAGGAATTGCCAGGCGGCCTGGCGGACGGCGCTGGCGAGGTGGCTTCCGGGAGGCGAATTGCCAAGCTCGGCGCAATCCTCGACATGGTAGCGGGCAACAGTCTTGCACGCGACGAGACCCCAGCCGCCGCCGTCGGGCATGCGCGGCGGGAGGTAGCCCGAAAGCTCGCGGTCGGTCGGTTCGCGGACCCATTCGGCGGCATACATCGGCTCGCCATTAGGGGCGGTGCCGACGCGGGCAGTGTCGCCGGCAGTGGCTTCCTCGTTGGCAACGGCGGGTGCACCCTTGCTACCGAGATTGCGAATGTCGGCGGCGGCGAAGGTTTCCTTCGTCACGATCAGCATGGGCAGATCATGGCTGCGCGGCGGGAGTTTCACGCGCGGCGGGGGGAGGGCGGCGTGGACGGGCGGAGCGGGGGCGGGGCGAGCGGCCTTGGTCGCGGGCGCGGCAGGCTTGGGCGCGGCGGGCTTCTCACCGGGGAGGAAGATTACACTTAGCGAGCTGTCGCCGTGATCGCGACCGGGGCGGTCGACGCCGAGGGTGAGGAGGGCGAGGACGATCAGCAGCTCGATCGCAATGGCCAATGCCAGGCCCAACGCGCGGCGACGGCGCGAGGGAGACACCTCGCGCCGACCGGAGTATGAAAGGGGAAGTAGCGTCGCCACCATAGCGCTCCCGGGCGCGCGCAGCTCTCGGCCCCCCGAAGCGCGAGGTTTCAAGACTTACTGGTCGAGGAAGCTGCGCATCTTGCGGGAGCGGCTCGGGTGCTTGAGCTTGCGCAGCGCCTTCGCTTCGATCTGGCGGATGCGTTCGCGGGTGACACTGAACTGCTGGCCGACTTCCTCGAGCGTGTGGTCGGTGTTCATGCCGATGCCGAAGCGCATGCGCAGGACGCGTTCCTCGCGCGGGGTCAGGCTGGCGAGGACGCGAGTGACGGTTTCCTTCAAGTTCGCCTGGATTGCGGCGTCGACCGGGATGACGGCATTCTTGTCTTCGATGAAATCGCCGAGATGGCTGTCTTCCTCATCGCCGATCGGAGTCTCGAGGCTGATCGGCTCCTTGGCGATCTTCATCACCTTGCGAACCTTCTCGAGCGGCATCGAGAGGCGTTCGGCGAGTTCTTCGGGGGTCGCTTCGCGGCCGGTTTCGTGGAGGAACTGGCGGCCGGTGCGGACGAGCTTGTTGATCGTCTCGATCATGTGGACCGGGATGCGGATGGTGCGTGCCTGGTCGGCGATCGAGCGGGTGATGGCCTGGCGAATCCACCATGTCGCGTAGGTGCTGAACTTGTAGCCGCGGCGATACTCGAACTTGTCGACCGCCTTCATCAGGCCGATATTGCCTTCCTGGATAAGGTCGAGGAATTGCAGCCCGCGATTGGTGTATTTCTTGGCAATCGAGATGACCAATCGCAGGTTGGCCTCGACCATTTCCTTCTTGGCGATACGCGCCTCGCGCTCGCCCTTCTGGACCTGATTGACGATGCGGCGGAACTCGGGGAGTGCCATTCCGGTCTGTTGCGAAATGTCGGCAATCTCGAAGCGGATGCGCTCGACGCTTTCTTCCTCGGCGACCGCGAAAGCTGCAAACTTCTTGTCGATCTTCGCGGCACGCCCGAGCCAGCTGTCGTCGAGCTCCGACCCCATGTAGCTGTCGAGGAAGGCCTTGCGCGGCACCTTGTGGCGCTCGGCGAGGCGCAGCATCTGGCCGCCGAGCGTCGTCAGACGGCGGTTGTAACTGTAGAGCTGATCGACAAGATATTCGATCTTCGCCGCGTGGAACTGGACGCTTTCGACTTCGGCAGTCAATTCCTCCGACAGCTTCTGATATTTCTTCTCTTCGCCCGCCGGATAGCCGGTGCCCGCGCCCATCGCCTCGAGCCGGGCCTGCTGGAGCTTCGAGAATTTCTTGAACAGCGCGGTGATCGAGGCAAACTTCTCGAGCGCAATCGGCTTGAGCTGCTCCTCCATCTGGGCGAGACTGAGGGTATTGTCCTCATCCTCGTCGTCGGTCGCGGCGGGGGTCCGGCGGTCGACCATATCCTCTTCGTCAGGATCGGCGTCGGCAGGCGCGCTCTCCGGCTCGGCTTCTTCCTTGAAGGTCGGACCGGCGGCCTTGGCGCTGATCTCGTCGTCGTTATCGTCCTCGGACGCCGACACCTGCTCGGGGGTCGGACCCTTCGACAGCATCGCTTCGAGATCGAGGATCTCGCGCAGCTGCATCGTACCTTCGTTGAGATTATTCGACCATTCGATGATCGCGTTGAACGTGATCGGGCTTTCGCAAAGCCCCCAGATCATCGTGTCGCGCCCGGCCTCGATCCGCTTGGCGATGGCGATCTCGCCCTCGCGGCTGAGCAATTCGACCGCGCCCATTTCGCGCAGATACATGCGCACCGGATCGTCGGTGCGGTCGATCGTTTCCTTCTTGACCGCAACCGGCTTGGGGCCACTATCGTCGAGCGGATCGACTTCTTCGACGGGCTCCTCGGCTTCTTCCTCTTCCTCGGCGCCTTCCTCGGCGTTCTCGACGATGTTGATACCCATTTCAGACAGCGCCGAGGTGATATCCTCGATCTGGTCCGAATCCATCTGGCCCGAGGGCAGCGCCTCGTTCAATTCGTCGTAGGTGATCACCCCGCGCTTCTTGGCGCGCGCGATCAACTTCTTGATCGAGGCGTCATTAAGGTCGAGGAGCGGGGCATCGCCGCCGTCGTCGATGCCGTCGGTGCTATCGTTTTTTGCCATATTATCGTGCCGCTTACTCATTGCCGGCTAGCAGCGCCAGCCGTTCCTTGATTTCGTCGCGTGCGCGGTGGAGCCGTTGTTGCTCCTCGAACGCACGATCGTTGCCAGTGGCGAGCGCGCGGGTCGCTTCCGCCAGCGCGACTTCGACCTCAGCCGAGGCGGTCAACGCGTCGATCGCCGAGGCGAGATCGCGCGCCGCCTTCGCCGGATCGGTGTCGGGCCGGGTGAAGGAAAAGCCGATGCCGCCGTGTCGCACTGTCTTGTTATTCTTCGCCAATATGGGAGCGAGCGCGTCGCGATCAAGCACGGTGCCCGACATGGCGGCATCGACTAGCCGATCGCGCTGCGCGGCGGCCGCGCGGTCGGCAATGGGGAGGTGGGCGAAGGTTTCGAGCTGGGTCGAAAGCGCGTCGGGGTAGAGGGCGAAGCCGGCGATCAGCGCGCGCGCCATGGTGGCATCGATCCCGGCGGCGGAGATGGCGCGCGCGGTGGTGCTGGTCGGACCTTCGGGAGGCATGAAGCGGCGCGTCTTGGGGTCATATTTGCCGCGCTTTTCGAACGGGCGGGAGGCGCCGCCGCCGTGCTGGCGCTGCGGGCGGACGAGGGCGTCGAAGCGAGCGAGCCATTCGTCGCGGTAAAGCGAGGCGAGGCTGCGGTCGCCGATCGCCTGGGAATGCTCGACCAGCCGCTGACGCAGCCCGGCGCGGACTTCGGGGGTGGTGAGGGGGGCGGCATCGCGTTCGTGTTGCCACAGGCGCTCGACGAGGGGTTGGGGTTCTTCAAACAGCGAGTCGATCGCCAAGCGGCCGCCACTGCGGAGGAGGTCGTCGGGGTCCTGGCCCTCAGGGAGTGCGACGAAGCGGAGGGTGCGCTCGGGGGCGAGCTGGGGCAGGGCGCGCAGCGCGGCGCGGATCGCGGCCTTCTGCCCGGCGCTGTCGCCGTCGAAGCACAGGATGGGGGCGGGGTCGAGCCGCCACATCCGCTCGAGCTGAGCCTCGGTGACCGCGGTGCCGTTGGGGGCGACGCTTTCCGCAATCCCGGCGCGGTCGAGCGCGATCACGTCCATATAGCCTTCGACGACGATCAGGCGCTTGGCGGTGCGGCTGGCGGGGGCGGCGCGGTCGATGTTGTAGAGGGTGCGGCCCTTGTCGAACAGGACAGTCTCGGGGGAATTGAGATATTTGGGCTCGCCGTCTCCCAGGATGCGCCCGCCGAACGCGATGACTCGGCCGCGAGCGTCGCGGATCGGGAACATCAGGCGGCCGCGGAACCGGTCGTAAGTGTCGCCCTCTTCTGGTTTGATCAGCATGCCCGTATCGACCAGCGCCTGCTCGCCGTAGGAGTTCAGCGCCGCCTTGATCGCGTTGCGGCTGTTGGGGGCGAGGCCGAGCCCGAAGCGCGCGGTGGTGGCAGGGTCGATGCCGCGTTTCGCAAGATAATCGCGCGCGGGCGCCCCGTCGCGGCCGGCGAGCTGGTCGGCGAACCAGCGCTGCGCCGCCGCCATGACGTCAGTCAGCCCGGTTGCCCGCTCGGCCTTTTCCTGCGCGCGAGGGTCGGCGGCGGGGACCTCCATCCCGGCCTTGCCGGCAAGCTCCTTGACCGCCTCCATGAACGGCAGCCCGCGCGCCTCGGTCAGGAAGCGGATTGCATCGCCATGCGCGCCGCAGCCGAAGCAATGATAGAAGCCCTTGTCGTCGTTGATCGTGAAACTGGGGGTTTTCTCCTGGTGAAACGGGCAGCACGCCTTCCACTCGCGACCGGCCCGCAGCAGCTTGACCGACGGCGCGATGACGGCGGACAGCAGGGTGCGCGCGCGCAGTTCGTCGAGAAATTGGGGGGAGAGGCTCACGCTAGGCGAGCAGGCCCCGCACGAGCGCACTCGCCCGCGCCGGTTCGATGCTCGAGGCGTGGCGTTCCTTTACCAGCGCCATGACCTTGCCCATGTCCTTCATGCTGGCAGCGCCGACTTCGGCGATCACCGCGCCGATCGCGGCCTTCGCCTCGGCATCGTCCATCTGTTGCGGCATGAAGCGTTCGATCGTGGTGATTTCGGCTTGCTCGACCGCGGCGAGCTCCTCGCGCCCGCCTTTCTGATAAAGTTCAACCGATTCGCGGCGTTGCTTGATCATCTTCTGGAGGACTTCGGTGATGAGCAGGTCGTCGTCTTCGGGCGCCTTACCAGTGCGTGCCTCAATATCGCGGTTCTTGATGGTGGAGCTGACCATGCGCAGCGTTTGCGTTGTGGCCTTGTCGCCGCCCTTCATGGCGGTCACCAGCGCGGCCTTGATGTCGTCGCGAATCATGTTCGAACCCGTCGGATGAAGCGGAAACCTTACCCTTAGCGGGCTTCGCGCCGACGTTACAGCCGTTGACCTCGCGGGCATCCGGCCCTAGCGCACATTGCTTAGCGACATTGCTGCAAAACCGACCCTGAAAGGCTCCATCCGCCGATGGCCGACGCACGACTTGCGCCCAACGCCCAGCCCACCGGCGCGACCGCCTGTCTCGTGTTCGGCGACGGGCGCGTGGCGTGGGGACAAGGGTTCGGGGCGCAAGGGTCGGCGGTCGGCGAGCTGTGCTTCCACACCGCGATGACGGGTTATCAGGAAGTGATGACCGACCCGTCGTTCGCCCGGCAGGTTGTTGCGTTCACCTTCCCGCACATCGGCAATGTCGGCGCGAACGATCAGGATTTCGAGGCCGACGATCCGCATGCGCTGGGCTGCATCGTGCGCGAAGCGGTAAGCGGACCGAGCAATTTCCGCTCAACGGTCGGGTTCGCCGAATGGATGGCGGCGCACAAGCGGATCGGGATTTCGGGGCTGGATACGCGCGCACTGACGCGGCTGGTGCGGCGCGAGGGGCCGCCCAACGTGGTCATCGCGCACTCGGCATCGGGCGAGTTCGATCTCGCGGCGTTGCAGCGGCAGGCGGCGGAATGGCCCGGGCTCGAGGGCATGGACCTCGCGAAAGAGGTGAGCCGGGCGGGACTGGAGAATTGGTCGGGGGGCAAGTGGAGCCTCGAGCTCGGCTTCGGAGCTGCCGGAAACGAGAACGGGGAGGGCGCGCGCCCCCATGTCGTCGCGATCGACTATGGCGCCAAGCGCAACATCTTCCGCAACCTGGTCGAGGCGGGCGCGAAGGTGACGATCGTTCCGGCAAGCGCGAGCTTCGACGAGGTCATGGCGCTCAAGCCCGATGGATTTTTCCTCTCGAACGGCCCGGGCGATCCGGCGGCGACGGGGGACTATGCGGTGCCGGTTATCCGCCAGTTGCTCGAGACCAAACTGCCGCTATTCGGCATCTGCCTTGGGCACCAGCTGCTCGCGCTGGCGGTCGGCGGGCGCACGTCGAAGATGTTCCAGGGCCACCGCGGCGCCAACCACCCGGTCAAGCGGATCGCCGATGGCCGGGTCGAGATCACCTCGATGAACCACGGCTTCGCGGTCGAGCGCGACGGCATGCCGCAGGGCGTCCGCGAGACCCACGTCAGCCTGTTCGACGACAGCAATTGCGGCCTCGAACTCACCGACCGCCCCGCCTTCTCGGTCCAGTACCACCCCGAAGCGAGCCCCGGCCCGCAGGACAGTTTCTATCTGTTCGAGAAGTTTGTTGGGATGATGCGGTGAGCGAGAGACGCTCGGATGTCCTTTGGCAGTTCGAGGCTGCTCATCGATATGAACGGCTTGCGCGATACTTGATGTACTTAGCTATGATCGGGATCGTCTTCGCCGTTTTGACACAACGCGTTTGGCTACTGATTTTGGCACCCTTCGTAGGAATGCCCTCAGCTTGGCTCATGAACTTGAAGTGCTATCGATGTGCTTGGCCTGCGTACCGAACCTATGATGACGCCTTGGGGTGGCGCGGTAGAGACGCAATCTTTGCGCCTTTATCCAAGCCCTTGCGGCTACCAAGTGCTTGCACGAAATGTGCTGCCCCATTCCTCGCTCATGCGCTGTAGCCGGAAAGCTGACCGAAAAAATTATGCCTAAGCGCACCGACATTTCCTCGATCCTTATCATTGGCGCTGGGCCGATCGTCATCGGCCAGGCGGCGGAGTTTGATTACTCGGGCAGCCAGGCGGTCAAGGCGCTCAAGGCCGAGGGCTATCGCGTCATCGTCGTCAATTCGAACCCGGCGACGATCATGACCGATCCCGAGCTGGCGGATGCGACCTATATCGAGCCGATCACGCCCGAGGTGGTCGCCAAGATCATCGAATTGGAAAAACCCGACGCGCTGCTGCCGACGATGGGCGGGCAGACCGCGCTTAACACCGCGCTTGCGCTGGCCAAGGACGGGACGCTCGAGCGACTGGGCGTGCAGCTGATCGGCGCCAATGCCGAGGCGATCGAGAAGGCCGAGGACCGGCAGAAATTCCGCGATGCGATGGACCGCATCGGGCTTGAGAGCCCGCGCTCGGCGATCGTCCATACGATGGCAGAAGCGTGGGCCGCGCTGCCCGACGTGGGGCTTCCCGCGGTCATCCGGCCGTCGTTCACGCTGGGCGGGACGGGCGGCGGGATCGCTTATAATCGCGAGGAATTCGAAGGCTTTATCCGCTCGGGCCTGGAAGCCTCGCCAACCACCGAAGTGCTGATCGACGAGAGCGTCGTCGGGTGGAAGGAATATGAGATGGAAGTCGTGCGCGACCGCGCCGACAACTGCATCATCATCTGCTCGATCGAGAATATCGACCCGATGGGGGTCCATACCGGCGATTCGATCACCGTCGCCCCGGCGCTGACGCTGACCGACAAGGAATATCAGCGGATGCGCTCGGCCAGCATCGCGGTGCTGCGCGAAATCGGCGTCGAAACAGGCGGTTCCAACGTCCAGTTCGCGGTCGACCCGAAGACCGGGCGGATGCTTGTCATCGAAATGAACCCCCGCGTGTCGCGATCGTCGGCGCTGGCATCGAAGGCGACCGGCTTCCCCATAGCCAAGGTCGCGGCCAAGCTGGCGGTGGGCTATACGCTCGACGAGATCGCCAACGACATCACCGGCGGGGCGATGCCGGCGTCGTTCGAGCCGACGATCGATTATGTCGTGACCAAGATCCCGCGCTTTGCGTTCGAGAAGTTCAAGGGCGCCAAGGCCGAGCTGTCGACGGCGATGAAGTCGGTCGGCGAAGTGATGGCGATCGGGCGCTCGTTCGCAGAGAGTTTGCAAAAAGCGTTGCGCGGGTTGGAGACGGGGCTGTGCGGGCTCGACCGGGTGCGCGAGCTTGAATACGCGACCGATGACGAGATCGAGAATGCGCTGGCGCGGCAGACGCCCGACCGGCTGCTGGTTGCGGGGGAGGCGTTGCGCCATGGTTTCTCGGTCGAGCGGATCCATGCGATTTCCGGGTTCGATCCGTGGTTTCTCGAGCGGTTGGCCGAGATTGTCGCCGCCGAAGCCGAAGTTCGGACAAGCGGGTTGCCGCAGGACGCGATCGGCTTGCGTTGGCTCAAGGCAATGGGGTTTTCGGATGCGCGGTTGGCGCAGCTCGCGCTTCGCTCGGCGGGTGCCCCCCGGGCCCATAGCGAACTGGCAGCACGGGGGTCGGGCATTGTCCATGACGCGCTGAACGCGCTGACCGGGGGCGTGACCGAGGCCGAAGTGCGTGCCCTTCGCGAGCGGCTTGGCGTGAAGCCGGTGTTCAAGCGGATCGACAGCTGCGCCGCCGAATTCGATGCCTCGACGCCCTATCTCTACTCAACCTACGAAGCGCCGCTGTTCGGTGAGCCCGAGGACGAGGCCGACGTGTCCGACCGGCGCAAGGTGATCATCCTTGGCGGCGGGCCGAACCGCATCGGGCAGGGGATCGAGTTCGATTACTGCTGCTGTCACGCCGCGTTTGCCTTGCGCGATCTCGGGCTCGAGACGATCATGGTCAACTGCAATCCCGAGACGGTGTCGACCGATCCCGAGACCTCGGACCGGCTCTATTTCGAGCCGTTGACCGAGGAAGATGTGCTCTCGATCATCGACAAGGAGCGCGAAAAGGGCGAATTGCTCGGCGTGATCGTACAGCTTGGCGGTCAGACTCCGCTCAAGCTTGCGGCCGGGCTGCAGGCGGCGGGGGTGCCGATCCTGGGGACTTCGCCCGACAGCATCGATCTTGCCGAGGACCGCGAGCGGTTCGCCGCGCTGGTCGACAAGCTGGGGCTCCTCCAGCCCGCCAACGGCCTGGCGCGGACTCGCGACGAAGCGATCCAGATCGCCGAGCGAATCGGCTATCCGGTGCTGCTGCGCCCCTCCTACGTGCTCGGTGGGCGCGGGATGGAGGTCGTCGATGGCCCCGACCAGCTCGATCATTATATTGCGACTGCGGTGCAGGTGTCGGGATCGTCCCCGGTGCTGATCGACCGCTATCTGCGCGATGCAATCGAGGTCGATGTCGACGCGATCTGCGACGGCACCGATGTCGCGGTCACGGGCATCCTCGAACATATCGAAGAGGCGGGGGTCCATTCGGGCGACAGCGCCTGTTCGATCCCGCCCTATTCGCTGTCCTCTGCGATCATCGCCGAGATCGAGCGCCAGACCCGCGAACTCGCGCTCGCGCTCGACGTGAAGGGGCTGATGAACGTCCAGTATGCGGTCAAGAACGACCGGGTCTACCTGATCGAGGTCAACCCGCGTGCCTCGCGGACGGTGCCGTTCGTGGCGAAGGCAATCGGCCGCCCGATCGCCAAGATCGCGGCGACGGTCATGGCGGGGGAGCCGCTCGCGCCCAATTTGCCGATCAATCGCGACATCAAGCATATTGCGATAAAGGAGAGCGTCTTCCCCTTCGCGCGCTTCCCCGGCACCGATCCCGTGCTTGGACCGGAAATGAAGAGCACCGGCGAAGTCATGGGAATATCGAACAATTTCGATATCGCTTTTGCCAAGTCGCAGCTTGGCGGCGGGGTTATCCTGCCCGATGGCGGGACGGTGTTCATCTCGGTCAAAGACGCCGACAAGGCCAATATCATCCCGGCGGCGCGCAAGATGGCCGAGCTTGGGTTCCGCCTGATCGCGACCAACGGCACCGCCGAGGTGCTTCGCGCGCAAGGAATTTCGGTCGAGACTGTGAACAAGGTGGCGCAGGGGCGACCGCACATTGTTGACGCGCTGGTCGACGGCGAGGTGCAGGTCGTATTCAACACGACCGAGGGGTGGCAGTCGATGAAGGACAGTCAGGCGATCCGTGCGACCGCGCTCAAGACCAAGGTGCCCTATTTCACGACAGCGGCGGCGAGCGTCGCGGTCGCCCACGCAATCGGGGCGCTGCGCGGGCATGCGCTTGAAGTTCGCTCGCTTCAGTCCTATTATTCAGCGTTTAAACGCTGATTTTACCGAAAATCCGGGTTGATAGCGCGCCGCCCTCCCGGCCGGCGCCGGGCCGGTTTTCGCTGAAGGGGACTAAAGATGGCGAGCGAAAAAGTGCCGATGCTGGCCGAGGGCCACCGCAAGCTCGAGACCGAGGTGCGGCAGCTGAAGATGATCGAGCGCCCGTCGGTGATCGAGGCGATCGAGGTCGCGCGCGCGCATGGCGATTTGAGCGAGAATGCCGAATATCATGCGGCGAAAGAGCGACAGGGCCAGATCGAGGCGATGATCCTCGACATGGAGGATCAGTTGAGCCGCGCGCTGGTGATCGACCCGACGACTCTGTCGGGCGACAAGGTCGTGTTCGGGGCGACGGTAACATTGCTCGACGAGGACAAGAAGCAAGTTACCTACCAGCTCGTCGGACAGGTCGAGGCGAATGCCACCAACGGCCGGATCAGCTATAATTCGCCGCTCGGGCGCGCGCTGATCGGGCGGAACGTAGGCGAGGAAGTCGAAGTGACGACCCCGTCGGGCGAAAAATATTATGAGATCCAGAAGCTCGCTTTCGTCTGAGACGATGCGCGTCCCGCATCAGCTGAAGAGCGCGACCGGTGGGATCGCCGCGGCGACGGTGATCGTGTCGCTGCTGATTTTCCTGCTCGGCGCGACGACCAATGCCGCAGTGCTGATGGGGTTTGTGCCGGCGCGGTTCGGGGGGACGCTAACGCTTTCTCCTGCGGTTCCGGCGTTGCTGACCCCCCTGTCGGCGACACTGGTCCACGGCAGTTTCCTCCACCTCGCCGGCAATCTGCTGATGCTGATGTGGTGCGGGCTGGCGGTCGAGCGGGTGCTCGGGACGGGGCCCACGGTGCTGCTATATGCGGTCGGAGCCTATGTCGCGGCCGCGGCGCAATTCCTCGTTGCGCCGCACAGTGCCGACCCGATGATCGGGGCGAGCGGTGCGATCAGTGCGCTGATCGGCGCCTATGCGCTAAGCTATGGCCAGCATAAGCAAATCGTGAAGGGTCGGGCGTTCAACCGCTGGCTCAACGTTGCCTGGCTGCTGGTCGCGTGGGTGATGATCCAGATCGGGTTCGGCTATGTCATGGGGCAGCAGGGGATGCTGCTGGCGACCCCGGCGCATATCGGCGGGTTCATCGCCGGGGTGGCGATGCAGAGGCCGCTACTTCTGTGGCGATACCGAAGGGCTTAACCAAGGTGCGGCGGATTTTCGGGCTCGAGCAGGCGGTGGAGGTGGACCACGACGTAGCGCATTTCAGCGTCGTCGACGGTGCGCTGCGCGGCGCCGCGCCAGGCGTCCTCGGCGTCGGCATAATTGTCGAACAAGCCGACGAAATCGATGTTTGAAAGGTCGGTAAAGTCGAGCGTCTGCGGATCAGTGACCCGGCCGCCAAACACTAGATGAAGCTTGCTCATAATCAAGCCCGCTAGCACGGCAAGGCGGTCCGGGGAACCGCCCTGCCAGATCGTTTTATGCGGGATTCGCGCTGGCCGAGGAGCCGTTGAAGCCAAAGAATTCACGTAGCTTGTCGCCGGCGAGCTCGTCGACCTTTGCTTTGCTCGCTTCGCGGACCTTGTCGATCTGGGCGCGGCCGGCGTTGGTGACCTTTGCTCCAACGGGCTGGAGTAGACTGGTTTCCCGGTCATTCTGGGGAAGCACTGCGGCGATCAGCGCGCCGAGCGCAATTCCGCCGGCGAGCGCGATCAGGGGGCTGTTACCAATTTGCTCCGACGCGGTACCGCCAAATTGATTGAACGCCGACGAAGCGCGATCGGTGAAACTGCCGCCGTGCAATTCGCTTGATGGATTGTCTTTCTGTGCCACGGAGTCACTCCTTATTTTTGAGGTTGGATTTGCGGCCTTTGGTTTTCCGGTCCCGGTCTGTGAACAGGCCGGCGAGCAAGTTGATGATCGGCTTGCGAGCGAAGACCAGTGCGGCGCCCGCCGCAACCCCCGCGGCGAGTGCCGGGCGCTGCTTTACGGTTTCGACTGCACCTTCGGCCACCGCGACGCCCTTGTCCCTGGCACCTTCCCAGGCGTCGTGGGCGATGGATGTCGGGGCGAGACGAGCCTTAATCTCCTCGACCGTATCGAACAGCGCCTCGCGCGCTGCCTCGGCCTCCCCCCGTTTCTCGGCGATGCGGATGTCGGCCGCGCTCATTTGGATGCGGCCTTGATCTTGCCCAGCGCCAGCTTGAGCAGGATCGCCGCGACGCTGACCAGGATGGCCACGCTGACGACCCCGGCAAACGCCGGGTTCATCACTTGGGCCAAGGCAACGAACAAGGTGGCGACGAGCACGAGCAGCGCGGCGTGGCCGAGGAACAGCGCCGCTCCAAAAATGATTAGCGGAACTCGCCACGCCTTCGCCTTTTCGGTCGCGATGGTGCGGTAGAGCGCGACTTCGGCCGTCGCCCAGGCGCGTGCGTCCTGCTTGGCCCGCCCAAACATGTCGGAGAGGCTTTCGGGCTCGGCTGGATCGCGCGGCTTGAGCATCAGTTACCGGAGCGATCGCGGTTCGTTGAGCCGCCGCCCTCGAGCCCCGCCTTGACGACGCGAACCATCGCGAAGCCGAGAATTGCCGCGCCGGCGAGCGCGATTCCGGGCGACTTGCGCACGAGGTTGCGCGCGTCGTCGATCAGCTCGTCAGGCTCTTTGTTGGCGAGGCTCCCAGCGGCGCGCTCGACCGCCTGCGCGGCCTGCCGGGCGTAATCGCCGTATTGGCTACCGAGTCGCTCGTCGATGCTGGCGGCGGTATCGCCGATTAGCGCCGAGACGTTGCTGAGCGCGCCCGACGAGCGTTCGATGCCTTGACTGACAAAGCCCAAAGCGCGGTCGTTTGCGGTCGATTTCAGCTTGTCGGTGCCGCCCTTGATGGCATCGCGGACGCCGCCGCTCAGGCGCGTGCCAGTGTCGGTCGCATAAGGCGACGTGGCGTCAGGGGCGCGGGATGAGTGAGTCGTCTTGTCGCCGACTCCGGCGCCATTGATAATCGTGTCGGTGCCCTCGGGCAGGTCGATGTCGGCCATGATACGCGTCTCCGCTGGTTGGAAAACTTACGCAGTACAAACACGTCACCCCGAGGACGCGTTCCGAGAGAGGCGGAAAACTTGTCCCGCAGAGCCCCGGTCGATAGGACGCCACACGTAACGATTTTCCCAACGAGGTGCCAGTGACCGCGATCGTCGACATCCACGCCCGAGCCATCCTCGACAGCCGGGGTAATCCCACGGTCGAGGTCGACGTGCTGCTTGAGGACGGCAGCCTGGGGCGCGCGGCGGTGCCGTCGGGGGCGTCGACGGGGGCGCATGAAGCGGTCGAGAAGCGCGACGGCGACAAGGCGCGATGGGGCGGCAAGGGAGTCGATCAGGCCGTCGAGGCAGTCAATGGCGAGATCGCCGATGCAGTCGTCGGCTTCGAAGCGGAGGACCAGGCCGAGATCGACTCGGCGATGATCGACCTCGACGGATCTGCCAACAAGGGACGGCTCGGCGCCAACGCAATTCTCGGCGTCAGCTTGGCGGTTGCTCGGGCGGCGGCGGATGCGCGGGGCTTGCCGCTCTATCGCTATGTCGGCGGGGTCGGGGCGACGCTGCTTCCGGTGCCGATGATGAACATCCTCAACGGCGGCGTGCATGCCGACAATTCGATCGATTTCCAGGAATTCATGGTGATGCCGGTCGGCGCGCCGTCGTTCGCCGAAGCGCTGCGCTGCGGAGCGGAGATTTTTCATGCGCTGAAAAGCGAGCTTCATTCGAAGGGTCTGAGCACGGCGGTCGGCGACGAGGGCGGGTTCGCGCCCAACATCGCGTCGGCCCGGGCTGCGCTCGACCTGATCGGAGAGGCGGTCGGGCAGGCGGGATATTCACTTGGTAAGGACGTTCTTCTGGCGCTCGACTGCGCCTCGAGCGAGTTTTTCAAGGACGGGGCCTACGCGATGACGGGGGAGGGGCGCACACTCTCGCCCGAAGAAATGGCCGCCTATCTCGCCGAACTCGCCGCTTCCTATCCAATCGCGTCAATCGAGGACGGCATGGGCGAGGACGACATGGCGGGATGGAAATCGCTGACCGACAAGATCGGCGATCGGGTCCAACTCGTCGGCGACGACCTGTTCGTGACCAACGAGGAGCGGCTGGCGCAGGGCATCAGGGACGGCATCGCCAATTCGATCCTGATCAAGGTCAACCAGATCGGGACGCTGACCGAGACCATCGCCGCGGTTCGCCTGGCGCAAACTTCGGGCTATACGGCGGTGATGTCGCACCGCTCAGGCGAGACCGAGGACACGACCATTGCCGATTTGGCGGTGGCATTGGGGTGCGGGCAGATCAAGACGGGGAGCCTGGCGCGCTCGGACCGGACGGCCAAGTATAACCAGCTGTTGCGGATCGAGGAGGAACTGGGGAGCGCGGCGCGTTATCCCGGCGTTTCGGCGCTGCGATCCTACCGGCCGACGTAAACTTCAAATTATTCATATGAATCTAGCAGTTTGCGCTTGCCACGGGACGTGGTTTCTGATTCTTTAGGCAAATGAGCGGGGGAGCAAAAACAATCCGGATGATGCGACGCGCGGCGCTGCCTGCGCTGGCGGTGATCATTGTCGGCAATTTCGCGGGTTACGCTATCGCCGGGTCGAACGGATTGCTCGCGTGGGGCGGCTATCATCGCGATTTTCTTGAGCGCAAGACCGAACTCGCCCAGCTCGAGGCGCAACGCGCCGCGCTCAAGCATCGCTCGAACCTGCTCGATCCGCGCAAGGCCGATCCCGATATGGCCGACGAACTCGTCCGCCGCGATCTCGGGCTCGTCCGCCCGGACGAAGTGGTCGTTCCGCTCAACTAGCCGTCGCCGCTGTCCACGGACCCTGTTGAAAATACGTATTAGTCGTCCTTGCGGCATTGCCTCGCATTGGCGCGCGCTCCTATAGCGATCGGGCTTGACCGACTGACGAAAGGCCCTGTTTTGGCGCGAACCGCAAAGACCCCGTCCCCGCCTGCCGCCTCTCCAGCAGCCGCCGCCGCTCTGGCTCACCCCGCCCCGACGCCCAATCGCGAGCGTCCCGCCGAACCGACGCGGTTCGCGGCGAACAAGGAGCAGTTGCTCGCTCTCTACAAGCAGATGCTGCTGATCCGCCGATTCGAGGAGCGCGCCGGGCAGCTGTACGGACTGGGACTGATCGGGGGCTTCTGCCACCTCTATATCGGTCAGGAAGCGGTCGCGGTCGGGCTTCAGTCGGCGATGACGGTCGGCAAGGACAGCGTCATTACCGGCTATCGCGACCATGGCCACATGCTCGCCTATGGCATCGATCCAAAGCTGATCATGGCCGAGCTGACCGGACGCGCCGCGGGGATTTCGCGCGGCAAGGGCGGGTCGATGCACATGTTCTCGGTAGAGCATGGCTTTTACGGCGGGCACGGAATTGTCGGCGCGCAGGTCGGCCTGGGCACGGGCCTGGCATTCAAGCATCAGTATACCGGCGATGGCGGGGTGTGCCTTGCTTACTTCGGCGACGGCGCGGCCAACCAGGGGCAGGTATATGAAAGCTTCAACATGGCCGAGCTGTGGAAGCTGCCGGTGATCTACGCGATCGAGAATAATGGCTATGCGATGGGCACGTCGGTGGCGCGTTCGGCAAGCGAAGACCAGTTCTACAAGCGCGGCGAGAGCTTTCGCATCCCGGGTATCCAGGTCGACGGGATGGACGTGCTTGCGGTGCGCGGGGCGGCCGAGGAAGCACTGGCGTGGACCCGGGCGGGCAAGGGACCGATCATCCTCGAGCTGATGACCTATCGCTATCGCGGTCACTCGATGAGCGACCCGGCGAAATATCGCACCCGCGAGGAGGTCAACTCGTACCGCGAAGGGCGCGACCCGATCGACCATGCGGCCAAGGAATTGGAAGCGATGGGGATGGGCGAGGAAGAGCTGAAAGCGATCGACAACGAGATCAAGGCGATCGTCATCGCCGCCGCGAAATATGCCGAGGAAGCGCCCGAGCCTGAGGCGGGCGAGCTCTATACCAACGTGCTGGTGGAATCCTACTGATGGGTATGGAACTCAAAATGCCCGCTTTGTCGCCGACGATGGAAGAGGGGACGCTGGCCAAGTGGCTGGTCAAGGAGGGGGACACGGTCAAGTCGGGCGACATCCTTGCCGAAATCGAGACCGACAAGGCGACGATGGAGTTCGAGGCCGTCGACGAAGGAGTGATCGACAAGATCTTGGTGCCCGAGGGGACCGACGGAGTGAAGGTCGGCGCGGTGATTGCGACGATGGCGGGGGAAGGGGAGGCGTCGTCGCCCAATCCCGCCGTTACTCCCGCAGCGCAACCGGCGCCGGTCGAGCAGCCCGCTTCGCAGAAGACCGAAGCAACGCCAACGCCCAAACAGATGGAATCAGGCGCTCGCGATCTCGTTGCCGATGTCGCGCGGACCCATGACGCGCCCGAAGTCCCCGAGGGAACCGCGCTCAAATCCACGACCGTCCGCGACGCCCTGCGCGATGCCATGGCCGAGGAAATGCGGCGCGACGACCGCGTCTTCGTGATCGGCGAGGAAGTTGCCGAATATCAGGGCGCCTACAAGGTCACGCAGGGGCTGCTCCAGGAGTTCGGGCCCAAGCGCGTGATCGACACGCCGATTACCGAATATGGCTTTGCCGGGCTCGGCACCGGCGCGGCGATGGGCGGCCTGCGCCCGATCGTCGAGTTCATGACCTTCAACTTCGCGATGCAGGCAATCGACCAAATCGTCAATTCGGCGGCCAAGACCAATTACATGTCGGGCGGGCAGATGCGCTGCCCGATCGTGTTTCGCGGGCCCAATGGCGCAGCGGCTCGGGTGGGGGCGCAGCACAGCCAGAATTACGCGCCGTGGTATGCCAGCGTGCCGGGTCTGATCGTGATCGCACCGTATAGCGCGGCCGATGCCAAGGGGCTGCTCAAGGCGGCGATCCGGACCATCGACCCGGTCGTGTTCCTCGAGAACGAGCTGCTTTACGGGCAGCATTTCGATGTGCCTGTGCTCGACGATTATGTCGTGCCGATCGGCAAGGCGCGGGTAGTTCGGCCGGGCAAGGACGTCACGCTGGTGAGCTATTCAATCGGGGTCGCGGTGGCGCTCGAGGCAGCCAACGAACTCGCCGAAGCGGGAATCGAGGCCGAGGTCATCGACCTGCGCACGCTTCGCCCGCTCGACAAGGCGACGGTGCTCGCGAGCCTCAGGAAGACCAACCGGATGGTGGTCGTCGAAGAAGGCTGGCCGACCTGCTCGATTTCGTCGGAGATCATCTCGATCGCGATGACCGAGGGGTTCGACGACCTCGACGCGCCGGTTCTTCGCGTGACCAACCAGGACGTGCCGATGCCCTATGCGGCGAACCTGGAGAAGCTAGCGCTGATCAAGGCCGCCGATGTCGTCGCGGCGGCGAGGACGGTCTGTTATCGCTGACGTTGCCTGGGGCCCTGACCGGGCCCTGATGCTGACTCATTTCCCGTTGCGCGTGCAGCCGGCAGTGGCGGCGCTGTGGGCGATCGATGAGGCAATGGGCGCGGCGATTGCCGGGGCGAGCCAGTCGGCGCTGGCGGGGATCAAGCTGGCGTGGTGGCGCGAAGCCTTGTGCCGACTCGATGCCGATCCGGCACCGCCCGAGCCACGGTTGCGCGCGGTGGCGGAAGTGCTGCTGCCGCTCGGCGTGACCGGGGCCCACGTCGCCGGGATCGAGGAAGGCTGGACGGCGCTTCTGCCGGAGCAGGTCGACGCGACCGCGGTGGCGCTTCGCGGCGAGCGATTGTTTGGGATTTCGTCGAAAATTCTTGGGGTCGAGAATGCGGCGCTAGGCGACGCGGGCGCGCTGTTCGCGCTAAGTGATGCGATGCGGCGCGGGCGAGGGGACTTTGCGGTTGAGCGAAGCGCGTTGATCGGCTCGCTTGCGGGAACCCGATCGCCTCGTCGCCTGCGTCCGATAACGCTTGCCGCGCGATTGGCGGCGCGCAATCTCGCCGAGGCCGAGGGAACGCCAGCGCGCGCGCTGGCGCTGATCGCGCATCGGCTGACCGGGGTTATTACGGGGGGTCGTTGACTGGCGAGCGCGCAGGCCTAGCGTCGTTGCTAGCCGGATCTGTCACAACGACGGAGGGTCACATGACTCGAATCATGGTCGGCGGTGCGGTTGCCTTGCTACTTACCACTGGCGCATTCATGTTTTGGCAGGGGCATGCCGAGAGCCGCAGTGCGCTCCCCGCAGCGACGACGGCCGAAGCAGCGCCGCGCGGAACGGGTCAATTCGCCATGCTCAACCGGGAGCTCCCCGCGCTGCCGGAAGCCACGCTTAAAACGCGCGAGGAAAAGCGTTTCAGCCGCGCCGACAAGAACAAGGATGGCAAGATCACCGAGGACGAGCTGCTTGCGCCGCGCAAGAAGGCGTTCGCGAAACTAGACACCGATCATAATGGACAATTGGCGTTCAACGAGTGGGCCGCAAAGACGATCAACAAGTTCGAGGGCGCCGACGAAGATCGTTCGGGAACGCTGACCGCCGTCGAATATGCCGAAACCGCACCCAAGCCTCGGGCGCATCCGGCGCGATGTTCTTGTTAGTGGCGTTCGGTGATGGACGTGATATTCATTGCGAATGAATTTACGCGTTGTGACCTATTCCAGTTTCGCGTCGCCGGGGCTTCAGCCCGCCGACTTTGAGGAGATCCTCACCTTGTCCCGTGCGAATAACGCGCGCGACGCGGTGACGGGGCTGTTGATGTTCAATGGCGCGGCGTTCACCCAGTCGATCGAGGGGCCGACGGCGGCGATCGACCGGCTGGTGATGCGGATCGCCAACGATGCTCGTCAGTGTCAGATGGAGATATGCGACGACCGCGCGATCGACCGGCGAATCTTTCCCGACTGGACGATGGGCTATGTCCGGCTGGAAGGTGGCTGGCTTGAAGGGCAGTATGGCATCGCCGACGCCCTGTCGCGCGACATGCCGCCGCCCATCCGCGAGGTCCTGATGTCGATGGCGAGCACGCTGCCGTTCCAGTGATAGTCAGACGGGTTCGGATTGGCGTGCCGGAGCGAGCCACTGCGCCAGAGCGGCGCGCGCGCGATCGGTGTAGGCCTGCTTGCGGTCGGCTTTGCGCGGCTTGCCGATAAGCGGGGGCATTAGCCCGAAATTGACGTTCATCGGCTGGTAGGTCTCGGCGACCGCGCCGCCCGTGAGGTGGCCGAGCAATGCGCCAAGTGCGGTCTCGAGCGGAGGCGGCGGCAGTGTTTCTTCCCGCGCTTCGGCGATGGCGAAGCGTGCGGCAAGCAGCCCGATGGCGGCGCTTTCGATATAGCCTTCGCAGCCGGTGATCTGCCCGGCGAAACGGATATTGGGACGCGATTTCAGTCGAAGCTCGTGGTCGAGCAATTCCGGCGAGCGGATGAAGCTGTTGCGGTGAATGCCGCCAAGCCGGGCGAACTCGGCGTTTTGCAGCCCGGGAATCGTTCGGAAAATGCGCACCTGGTCGGCGTGCCTGAGCTTGGTCTGGAAGCCGACCATGTTCCACAGCGTGCCAAGCTTATTGTCCTGTCGAAGTTGCACCACGGCATGGGGCCAGCGCCCCGTGCGCGGGTTATCGAGCCCGACCGGCTTCATTGGTCCGAAGCGGAGCGTTTCGGGGCCGCGCTCTGCCATCACCTCGATCGGCATGCAGCCTTCGAAGTAGGGCGTCTCGCGCTCCCATTCCTTGAACTCGGTTTTCTCACCGGCGTTGAGCGCGTCGATGAACGCGGCGTATTGGTCGCGGTCCATCGGGCAGTTGATGTAGTCTTTCCCGCCTTTGTCCCACCGCGCGGCCATCCAGCAGACGTCCATGTCCACGCTGTCGCGGTGAACGATCGGGGCGATGGCGTCGAAGAAGGCCAGCGCGCCCGCGCCAGTTGCCTCGGCGATCGAGGCGGCGAGGGTCGGGGCAGTGAGCGGGCCGGTGGCGATGATTGCGGGGCCATCGGGGAGCTGGTCGACGCGCTCGCGGAAGACGGTGATGTTGGGGTGCGCTGCGATGGTACGTGTGATCTCATCGGCGAAGGCTTCGCGATCGACTGCCAGCGCCGAGCCGGCGGGAACGCGGTGAATATCGGCGGCTCGCATCACGAGGCTGGCGAGCCCACGCATTTCCTGATGGAGCAGCCCGACCGCGTTCTTGTCGGCGTCGACGGAGCGAAAGCTGTTCGAACAGACCATCTCGGCGAGCCGGTCGGACTCATGCGCCGGGGTGGTGTCACCGCCTCCGCGCATTTCGGACAGGCGGACCTTGAGCCCAGCCTCGGCGAGTTGGAACGCCGCCTCGGAACCGGCAAGTCCGCCGCCGATGATGTGAATGTCGTGCATCCCCTCGCCATGACGTGAGCGACTGCTTAAATCCAGCCCATGAAGATTTTTACGATCGGCTATGAAGCGACGACGATGGGCGAATTCCTTGCCGCGCTGACGACGGCCGGCGTCGAGCGGGTGATCGACGTTCGCGCGTTGCCACTGTCACGGCGGCCGGGCTTCTCGAAAACGCCGCTCAAGGGCGCGCTGGGCGAGACCGGGATCGATTATGTCCACTTGCGTGCGCTCGGTACGCCGCCTGCTGGGCGCGAGGCGGCACGCAAGGGACGGCATGCCGAGCTGGCGAAGATCTACGCGGGTCAGCTCGAACTGCCCGAAGCGATTGCGCAGGGAGCGGAAATGCGTTTGCTCGCGACCGAAATGCCAAGCGCGTTGTTGTGCTTCGAGCGCAATCCGTTGGGCTGTCACCGAACGCTTCTGCTGCGTGCTGTCGCCCCCGATGCTAAAGCCGTCGACCTGTTCGCATAGATTGCACCAAGACGGATGAAATGTTGAGAGTCGCGACATTTGAGGCACGCTATGACGATTCCCTGACGGCTGCGGGAGGATCGCTGTGCTCGATACTAAATTGACCGATGAGGCAGGCAGGCTGCGGGCGCTTCACCCCTATGGCGTTCTCGACGGGAATAGCTGCCCGCAGTTTGGCAAGATTACCGCGCTCGTGCGCGACCTGCTCAATGTCCCGATCTGCGCAGTGTCGCTGATCGACGAGGGGCGACAGGTGTACAAGTCAATGGTCGGTTTCGATGTCGGCGAAACCTCGCGAGACGTTGCATTTTGCGATCATACGATCCGAACGCGTGAGGTAATGGTGGTCGAGGATGCGACCGACGACGACCGGTTTCTGGCCAATCCGCTGGTTACCGGCGAACCCAATATTCGCAGCTATGCGGGTGCCCCGCTAGTTACCCCTGACGGCTACAACCTCGGCGCATTGTGTGCGATCGATTCGCGGCCACGTGATTTCGACACCGGCGACCGTGCGTTGCTCAAAAAGTTCTCGGCGCTGATCGTCGACCAGTTCGAGCTTAATAGGCTGGCATTCAGGGATTTCCTGACCGGGGCACTTAGCAGGCGGGCCTTTACCGAAGCAACCGAGGCAGCGCTGGGACAGCTTGCTCGCGATGGGTCGGGCGCGGCGCTGCTCAGTTTCGACCTCGATCATTTCAAAAAGATCAACGACGTTTTCGGCCACCCCGAAGGCGACCGCGTGCTGAGCGCCGTCGCCGCCGAGTGTCGCGCCATTATTCGCCCCGGAGACAGCTTTGGGCGGCTAGGGGGCGAGGAGTTCGCGGTGCTGCTTCCTGGAAGCGGAATGGACGAGGCGGAGGCATGCGCTGAACGGCTCCGTGCGGCAATCGAGGCGATTCCGGCCGAACGGTGCCGTCCGGTCACCGCAAGCTTCGGAATCGCTTGTGCCCCGCCCGCCACGACGATGGCCGATTGGTTCACTGCGGTCGATGCCGCGCTCTATGCGGCCAAGCGCCGCGGACGCAATTGCTGCGTTCCGTCGGCGATCCTGTCAGCCGCAGCTTGAACGAAGGAGATTGACCGCAAGGATACCAGTGCGTCAGACCTTGGCGGGTTCACTCGGGGTGGTCTGGGCGACGATCAGCGCTTCGATGTCGGCGGTGGTCCGGCCGGTCATTTCCTTGTTGATCGTGCAAGCGAGGCGCCGCTCGACCTCCTTGTGGAGGTGCTTGCGAAGTTCGCCCAGCAGCTTGGGCGGGGCAATGATCGCAAGGCTTTCGAAATCATGCGCGAGGACGCGGCGGGTGAGCTCGTCAGCGGCATCCTTGGCCCAGCGGTCTTCAGCCTGCTGGTGATAGTCGGTTTGCTCGACCGCGGGTCGGCCATAGCCGCCACGCTGCGCCTGCGTCCCGGGACCGTCGGTGCCCATGTCGCTGGTCTTGGCATCCTGACGTTCGTCATGCGCCTCGGTGCGCAGGTCGATCTGATTGGCATCGCCGTGGTTGCGCAGGAACAGCATCTTGCGGCCATCGGCGACAAGCACGAGAGCGTTGGTGGGAAGCGACATGGTAAACTCCTTCGTTGTGCCGTTTCCAACGATGGTGACGCGCCTCACGTTCCGCTATTCGCCGTCGGCGGGGCCCTCGGCCAGGTCGTCGCCGATTACCGCGTCGTCGATCGGCGCAAGCTCGTCGAGTGCCTCGATTCCAACTTCTTCGCTCTCGTCGATCTTGGCGACCGAGACGACATGCTCGCCCTTTGCCACACGCAGGATCATCACGCCCGAGGTGTTGCGCCCGGCGATGCGGATGTCACCAACGGTGGTGCGGATGACCTTCGCCTGGTCGGTGACAAGCATCAGCTGCTCGCCGGGTTTCACCGGGAAGGACGCAACGACCCCGCCGTTGCGGTCGGAGGTGACGATGTTGGTTATGCCCTGGCCGCCGCGATTGGTGCGGCGATATTCATAGGTCGAACTGCGCTTGCCGAAGCCATTCCCGGTGACGGTGAGGAGAAATTGCTCCTTGTCGGCGAGTTCGGCGTAGCGTTCTTCGGACAGGCCTTCGGCGGAGGCGTTATCACGCCATTTGGGCGAGCGGAGATAGGCTTCGCGTTCTTCCGAGGTCGTGCCTGCGCGCCGCAAAATCGACATTGAAATGACCCTGTCATCACTCAGCAGGCGAATGCCGCGCACCCCGGTCGATGAGCGCGACTGAAATTCGCGCACGTCGGTCGAGAGGAAGCGGATCGCCTTGCCGTTGCGCGTGGCGAGCAGGACGTCGTCTTCCTCGGTCAGCAGGTCGACCGCAATCAGCCGGTCGGTTGGATCCCCTTCCTCGCCTTCCTCTTCCGAGATCCCGAACTTCATGGCAATCTTGCCCGCGGTCGGGATGTTGGTGAACGCGGTCATCGGATTGCGCCGTACCGTGCCCTTGGCAGTGCAGAACATGAGGTGGAGCGGCGCCCACTCAGCCTCGTTCTCGGGCAACGGTAGCACGGTAGTAATCACTTCGCCCTCGGCGAGCGGGAGCAGGTTGATCATCGGCCGACCGCGTGCGGCGGGGTTGCCTTCCGGCAGGCGCCACACCTTCATGCGATAGACGCGGCCCAAATTTGAGAAGAACAGCACCGGGTTGTGGGTCGAAGTCACGAACAACTCGGTGACGACGTCCTCATCCTTGGTGTTCATCCCCGAACGGCCCTTGCCGCCGCGCTTCTGCTCGCGGAACAGGGCGAGCGGGGTGCGCTTGATGTAGCCGGACATGGTCACGGTGACGACATTGTCCTCGCGTTCGATGAGGTCCTCGTCGTCGAGGCCGTCGAAGGCCGCGGCGAGCTCGGACTTGCGCGGGGTCGAGAATTCGGCGTCCACGGCATCGAGTTCCTCGACCATGACCGCATAGAGTTTCGCGCGGTCGCCGAGGATATCGAGCAATTCGGTGATGATCGTCGCGAGCCCGGCGAGTTCCTTGCCGATCTCGTCGCGGCCGAGCGCGGTCAGGCGGTGGAGGCGGAGCTCAAGGATCGCGCGAACCTGGATTTCGCTCAGGCGATAGGTCGCGCCGGCGGCCTGGGGTTCGACCGCCTCGACCAGCTTGATGTAGGGGCGGATCTGCTCGCTGTCCCATTCGCGGGAGATCAGCGCTTCGCGCGCGGCGGCGGGGCTCGGCGAGCCGCGGATGATGCGGACGACCTCGTCGAGATTGGTCACCGCGACGACCAGCCCAAGCAAAATGTGCGCACGCTCGCGGGCCTTGAGCAACTCGTATTTCGAGCGGCGGATGATGACTTCTTCGCGGAACTTGACGAACGCCTCGATGATGTCGCGAAGCGCGAGCGTCTCGGGGCGGCCGCCGCGGATCGCGAGCATGTTGGCCGAGAAACTCGATTGTGCCGGAGTGTGGCGCCACAACTGGTTGAGCACGACTTCGGGGCTGGCATCGCGCTTGAGCTCGAGGACGATTCGAACGCCGAGCCGGTTAGATTCGTCGCGAATATCGCTGACGCCCTCGATCCGCCGGTCCTTGCACGCCTCGGCGATCTTCTCGACCAGCCCGTTCTTGCCGACCTGGTAGGGGATTTCGGTGAGGACGATCGTCTTCCTGTCGCCGCGCCCTTCCTCGACATGGTGGCGCGAGCGCTGGAGGATACCGCCGCGCCCGGTGGTGTAAGCCGAGCGGATCCCGCCTTGGCCAAGGATGATCGATCCGGTCGGGAAATCGGGGCCCTTGACGAACTCCATCAGTCCTCCGGTCGTGATGGCGGGGTCGGCGATGTAGGCGCGGCACGCGGCGATCACTTCGCCGAGGTTGTGCGGAGGGATGTTGGTCGCCATGCCAACCGCGATTCCGCCGGCGCCGTTGACAAGCAGGTTGGGGAATCGCGCGGGCAGAACCTGAGGCTCGCGCTCGCTGGCGTCATAGTTCGGCGTGAAGTCGACCGTGTCCTTGTCGATGTCGCCGAGCAGGAAATTGGCGACCTTGGCGAGCCGCGCCTCGGTGTAGCGCATCGCGGCGGGGGGATCGGGGTCCATCGATCCGAAATTGCCCTGGCCGTCGATCAGCGGCACGCGCATCGACCAATCCTGGGTCATCCGGGCGAGCGCGTCGTAAATCGCGCTGTCGCCGTGCGGGTGATATTTACCCATGACGTCACCGACGATGCGGCTCGACTTGCGATAGGCCTTGCCGGCAACATAGCCTGCTTCCTGGCAGGCGTAGAGGATGCGGCGGTGGACCGGCTTCAAGCCGTCACGGACGTCGGGCAGCGCGCGGCTGACGATGACGCTCATCGCATAGTCGAGATAGCTGGTCTTCATCTCCTCGACGATGGAGATGGGCTGGATATCGCTGGTATCGGCAACCGGCGGAGTCGTGGCCAATTCTTATGTCCTGACGGTAAGAAAACGGACGGAAACGGCGGTCGCCGCTGCGTCCGTACCGTCTAGGCGATCAGGACCACCAACACCACCCCCGCGCCCGCGCATGTACGTGCGCAGGCGCGAGGTCATTGGTTCGGTTTGGAGCCCCGGTCCGCTTCAGGCGCGCACGAACAGGGGGACGTGCGGAATCGACCCGTCCTCGTCAAAGTGCCACCCGTCGCGGTCGAATGACTGAAGTCCCGCGAGGTCGGCTATCCGCTCGTCGCACACGAAACGGGCGAGAGCGCCGCGCGCGACCTTGGCGGTAAAGCTCTGAAACTTCAGCCCCTTGGCGGTGCGGACTCTAAAGTCAGGGGCAATGAGGCAAACCTTCTTCGGCAGGAACGGCCCCACAACCGCGAAATACTCGCGGCTGGCGAGGTTGAGGATGATATTTGAACCCTCGTCCGCAAGGTCCGCGAGTAGCGCTCTGGCGACCTTTCTGCCCCAATGGTCGACCAGCTTGCCGCCCCTGGGCGCCCAGTCTGTCCCCATTTCGAGTCGATAAGGCCGCATGGCGTCAAGTGGACGAAGAATGCCGTAAAGCCCCGAAAGGATACGCAGATGGGCCTGCGCATAGTCAACCACCGCGGGCTCGGCGGAGGCCGCATCGAACCCGCGATAGACGTCGCCGGCAAAGGTGCGGATCGCCGGGCGCTGCTCGGCCTTCGCGAACCCCTTGAAGCGCTTGGCATTCAAATCGGCAAGCGCGGGGGAAATATGCATCAATTCCGAAAGTTCGGCGGGCTTCAGCTTGGCTGCCGCACGTGCCAGCCGGACGGCGTCCGCAGCGAAGCGAGGCTCCGTCGAACTGTCCACGAACGGCGTCGCAAGATCGAGGGTCTTGGCGGGGGACAGGAGGATCAGCATCGAGACGCGCCGCTAGCCGCTCCTGGGGCATGCGTCAAAGCGGCGCCGATTTAACAACCTTGCGAGTGACTCTAAGTCGTTGGTTCAATTGATGTTCAGTCACTCTCCATCAATCCCGCTTCCAGCCGAAGCGATTGAGGGCTATCTCGTGCTTCGTTTTTGGATTCCCGCCGATGAAGCGGCAGACTACCAGGAGAACCTTGATGAAATTCTTATCTGTCACGACGGTGAGCGCGCTCGCCATCGGAATCGTCGCCTCGGGTACGGCCTCGGCCCAATATGGCGCGTCCGCCGCCCCGCCGCGGACGGCCGCTCCCCCCGCCGCCGCCGTCTCGCCCGCGCAGCGCCAGCTCAAGCTGAGCCCGGCTGCGCAAAAGGCGATCATCGACCTGCAGACCGCGGTCAAGGCGAAGAATAGTGCTGCGATCCCGGGGCTTGCTGCCGCCGCCAGCGCCGTCGCCAAGACGCCAGACGACCGCTACGCAATCGCCAGTCTGCAGCTGCAGGCTGCGGCAGAAGCCGATGACAACCCGGGGCTGGTCGCCGCCGCCGACGCGATGCGCGCCAACGGGGCGCCGACCGATTCGCTGATCAAAGTCTATCTCCATGCCGGCCAGGTGTTCGGTAATGCAAAGCAATATCCGCTCGCGACTTCGGCACTCGACAAGGCGTTGGCGATCGACCCCAATAATGTCGACGCGCTGCTACTGAAGAGCGACCTGTCGCTCAAGCAGGGCAATCCGACGGCGAGCGTGGCCGCGCTCAGCCAGGCTATCGCACGCAACAAAGCGACTGGCCAGACGATCCCCGAAAGCTGGTATCAGGCGGCGGTCGCGCGCTCCTACGAGGCCAAGCTGCCGAGCACTTACGAGGCAGCGCGCCAGTGGGTAACCGCCTATCCGACCCAGCAGCATTGGCGCGACGCGATCAACATCTATCGCAACATGAGCGGAGCCGACCGCACTGGGCTGATCGACATTTTCCGCCTCGCCCGCGTCACCAAGTCGCTCTCCGGCGAAAGTGATTATCTGGCCGCGTCAGATACGTTCTCGGGTCGTGGCTTCCCTGGCGAGGCTGTTGCCTTGCTCAACGAAGGCGCTGCGGCCAAGACAATAAGCCTGTCGTCGGTGACCTTCGTGCGCCCCTATGCGCTAGCCAAGGGCAAGTCGATTGGCGACCGTGCCGCCGCGACTGCCGCTGTGAAATCCGCGGCGGGCGCGCCTGCCGCCGCCACGACGATGGCCGCCGCCGACCGGTTGCTCGGCTATGGCGACTTCGGCCAAGCAGCGACCCTCTATCGCGCCGCGCTCGGTAAGACCGGGGCGAATGCCGACCTCATCAACCTTCGCCTCGGCGAAGCGCTGGCGCAATCGGGCGACAAGGCAGGTGCGATGGCCGCGCTGCAGGCGGTCGGGCCGAGCCAGTCCGAGGTCGCAAAATATTGGCAGGCGTGGGTCGCGACGCGCTAGTCCGGTTAACTGGTCGGACAGGGCGCTGGCGCAAGCTGGCGCCCTTTTTCGTCGTGATTTCAAGGCGTAATGCGACTGTCCTAAAACGGGATGGTTAATTGCCGGCCTCTGTCAAATCCGCCGATTGCTGCCCAGGTCTGGCGCGCCCGCAGCCGACCATGAGGCCAATTCGCATCCAGTGAAATTCGACGACCGCCTTGCCACTATCCTTGCCGTACGCGCCAGCGGGCCGCACGACCGCGCGGTGCGTTGGCGCCAGCTGGTCGACCTGGTTGCGCGCGCCGGGCCGGATGCGAATGGGCCGGTGATCGATCAGGCACTCGCCGAAATCCGCGAAGGGCAGCAGGAAGTCGCCGAACCACTTCGCGCCGCCGCTGTGCGCGCAATTGCGGGCCGGGCGCTGCTTCCATCGCTGCTCGAGGCTTTCGCGGGAGATACGCTCGACGTCGCCGCGCCACTGCTGACCGGCGCGCTGCCAAATGCCCAACTGCGCGCAGCCGCTTCGCTCGAAGTTCGTCGCTTTCTTGAGGCAATGCATCCGACGCCGACTCCCGCCACCTCGGCTCCTGCGCCGCCACCGCCCTCGCTCGCGCCGAGCGAATTGCCGTCGATTAGCCAGTTGCTCGATCGTCTCGAAAAGCTCAATGCCCAGCGTGCCCCCGAGCCGCGTGGCGAGCCTTTGCCGCCACTAGCGTTATTGCCGGTCGCGCCGCGTCCCAACTCGGCGGCGCTCGCCTACGGCCACCATGACGCGCCCGCGCTGTTTCGTTGGGAGTGCGGGCCCGGCGGCAATATCGGCTGGGTTGACGGAGCCCCCCGCGGCGCTCTCGTCGGTCGCTCGATCGCCCGCTCGGACCCAGACGAAGGCGTCGATCGCGACGTGGAGCGCGCTTTCGCCCGCCGTGCGCCATTTCGCGACGCGACTTTGTCGCTGCCCGAGGCCGGAATCGTCGCCGGGCGCTGGCTGATCAGCGGCGTCCCTGCGTTCGCCCCGGCCGACGGACGCTTCGTCGGCTATCGAGGGATCGCCCGTCGCGCCGAGGCGCTCGCGCGCTCGGCTCTGCCGAATAGACCCGGATCGCTCGACCCCGCTGCGCTTCGCGAACTGGTTCACGAGATCAAGACCCCGCTTAACGCGATCATTGGCTTTGCCGAGATTATTGAGGGCCAATATCTCGGGCCGGCACAAAGCGGCTATCGCGCCCGAGCAGCCGAAATCGTCGCTCAGGCGCGCATTTTACTCGCCGGGGTCGACGATCTCGACTTCGCGGCGCGGTTTCGCGGGCGGCTGGCGGGCGACGCGCCGACGAGCGACTTCAAGGAGTTCTTCACGCCCTTCGCCGAGCGACTTCAGGAGCAGGCGAGCGCGATCGGTGTGACACTGGCAGTTGATGCGCCGCCGACTGAGGGGCTGTGCACGCTCGATCGCGAACTCGCCGATCGTTTGCTTGACCGGTTTACCGCAGCAGTACTCGGCGCCGCGAGACAAGGGGAGACACTGCGTCTCGCAGTGCGGCGGGAGGACGGGTTTTGCGCACTCCGCATATCCCGCCCCCGCGCACTCGAAGGGCTAAGCGAAAGCGAGCTGCTTGGGGGCGGCGACGGTGGCGCCGATTTCGCGCTCCGCCTGGCGTTCGGCCTGGCGCAGATCGTCGGCGGAAGGCTGGGTGCCGACGGCAGCGACCTTGTCCTTCGCATGCCGATGGCGGCCTAGGGCCCGGTCGTTTGAGAGGGATGGTGCGCGGTTCCTTTGAAAGCGCAACTCCGGGACTATAAAGTTCAAGCGCGGATGGTGGGCCCGGAGGGATTCGAACCCCCAACCTAGCCGTTATGAGCGGCCGGCTCTACCATTGAGCTACAGGCCCGCTCCGGTGATGAGGGCAGCGTTAGCGGGATGAGTGGAGGCTCTCAAGCCGCTAGCGGCAGTCACGGAGTAATTCCTTGACGTCAGTCCTGTCGGCTCAACCGCAGGCTGGCTGGATTGTCGCCGAGTGGTTGTATTTGGTCTTGGAAACAGCCTTGCGCGGTAGGCATAGGAATAAGCTAACTCGATCATATCTTTACCATCCGCATGCCCCGCTCGGCATAGCGAGGTCCCGCGGTCATTCCGCTTGGCGCGGCGGCGTCAAGATCCTTCAAGTCGTCGTCGCTCAGCGAAACGTCGGGCGACCTTACCGAATCGCGCATCGTCTCCCGCCGCTTTACACCGGGGATCGGCACAACGTCCTCGCCTTGCGCCAAAAGCCACGCGAGCGCGATCTGCGCATTCGAGACATTATGGCGCTTCGCAACGACCGCAATCGCATCAACGATGGCGAGATTTTTCGGCAGGTTCTCGGGGGAGTATCGGGGATCGTTGCGGCGCCAGTCGTTGGGAGCGACGTCGTCCAGGCTGCGGATACCGCCCGCGAGGAAACCGCGCCCCAACGGGCTGTACGGTACGAAACCAATGCCGAGTTTGCGGCAGGTCGGAAGGATCTCCTCCTCGACATCGCGTTCCCAGACGGAATATTCCGTCTGCAACGCCGCGATCGGATGCACCTTAGCCGCGCGCCGGAGCGTTTCTGCGCCGGCCTCGGACAATCCGATGTGGCGAACCTTCCCTTCCTTCACCAGTTCCGCCATCCCGCCGACAGTCTCTTCGATTGGCACGTTGGGATCGACGCGGTGCTGGTAGAACAGGTCGATCGTGTCGATGCCAAGCCTCTTCAACGATCCTTCGCAGGCGCGGCGCGCGTTGGCCGGGCTGCCGTCCAGGCCGGCCAACTCGTTGCCGTTCCACTTCATCGCGAACTTGGTGGCGATCACCAGGCCGTCACGCTTGCCCTTGATCGCCTGACCAACCAGTTCTTCGTTGGTGAAGGGACCGTACATCTCGGCCGTGTCGAAAAAGGTGACGCCAAGGTCGATCGCCTCGTGGATCGTGGCAATCGACTCGTCCTCGCGCGCATCGCCGTAGACGATGTTGCCGCCACGGATCATCGGCATGCAGCCGATCCCGATCGCGGAAACTTTCAAGCCTTGGCCAAGTGTCCGGTACTTCATGGGAAAAGCTCCAAATTACTGAGGTGATTATGCAGGGCGACGACAAAGCAGGCCACGGTAGCGCGTTCCGGCGCGCCGGACAGTTTCAGCTCAATTCGGGCGGAGGACTGATTTTATATTCATGAACTCGTGCAGCCCCCACGGGCCCAACTCGCGGCCATGGCCCGAGTGCTTGATCCCGCCAAATGGCGCCTCGGGCATGCTCGCCAGCATTTGGTTGATCGCGGTCATTCCCGCCTCGATCCCGGCGATGAAGCGATCTTCTTCGCCCTTGTCCCTGGTCCATACCGACGATCCCAGGCCAAACGGGATCGCGTTCGCGACGCGGATCGCCTCGTCGATGTCGGCGACCTTGAACAGCATCGCGATCGGGCCAAATATTTCCTCATGGGCAAGCGCGCTGTCGACCGGAACCCCGGTCAGCACCCCGCCGCCGATATAGGCGCCCTTGCTCGGCAGCGCCTCGCCGCCCACCAGCTTCGCTCCGGCCGCCTTAGCCTCTTCAAGCTGACCAAGCACCGTCTTCAATTGCTCGAAACTCGACAGCGGCCCCATCTCGCTGCTGGCATCCATCGGGTCGCCCGCTTTGGCCGCGAGCATCCCGGCAATGAACTTTCCGGCAAACGCATCGTAAACCTCGGCGTGGACGATCATCCGCTTGGCGCAGACGCACGACTGCCCACTGTTCTGGATCCGCGCGATCACCGCGACTTTCGCCGCCTGGTCGATGTCGGCCGAGGGCATGACGATGAACGGATCCGATCCGC
Source organism: Sphingomonas sp. (assembly GCA_025356055.1). Lineage (GTDB taxonomy): Bacteria > Pseudomonadota > Alphaproteobacteria > Sphingomonadales > Sphingomonadaceae > Sphingomicrobium. The sequence goes on from JANXUU010000096.1 coordinate 40,055, forward strand.
CAAGCTCGAGCACGACCTTCTTGAGCGCCTTGCCCGCCGCTTCCGCAACCGACCGTCCCGCGCCTTCGCTCCCGGTCAGCGCCACCCCGGCGATGCGGTCGTCGGCGATCAGCGGGCCCACCTTGTCCGACTTGATCGCGAGATTTTGAAACAGTCCGTCGGGTGCGCCCGCAGCGATGATCGTTTCCTCGATCATGCCCGCCACGCCCTGGACGATGCTGGCATGCTTCAGCAGTCCGACATTGCCCGCCAGGATCGTCGGCGCGACAAAGCGGATCACCTGCCAGTAGGGGAAATTCCACGGCATCACCGCCAGGATCGGGCCGAGCGGAAGCAAGTGCACTTCACCATTGGCCCCGGCGATCGGCTGCGGCGCGAGCAATGCCTCGCCATTCTGCGCATAATAGCGGAACGCCGCAGCACATTTCTGCAACTCGGCGCGCGCCGAGACGAGGGTCTTACCCATTTCCATGCTCGCCATTCGCGCCATTGGTTCGATCCGGGCATCAAATTCCGTCGCGATCCTGTCGAGCAACGCAGTCCGGTCGGCGACCGGCGTGAACCGCCACGTCGCGAACCGCTCTACGGCACGTGCGATCTTGGCCTCTACCTCATCTGCAGTCAGCTCGGGATAAGTAGCGATCTCGTCGCCAGTAGCGGGGTTGATGCTGCGAAACATCTGGGGACTTTCCGAACAAGGGAGGGACTGGCCACGCAACGTCCCGCCGCTTCACCGCGTTCCACGGCAATTCGAAAGACTAATCGTGGTCGAAGGTGACTAGCGGCCGCCCCGAACCTCAGTAAGATTGCCACTAGGGAGCGAACGACCAGTAGAAGCGGGAACGCTCCCGCCGTCCACAATTTGCAACGGGCTAAGGGATGCAGCTTAAGTCGATGGCAGTCGGCGTGGGAAGCGCGGCCGCACGATTCAGAACGTTCCGATTGTGGATGTCGCCTACCGTAAGCAACCGCTAAGGTGTGGGAATGTCATTTCCCATCGAACTCGTTCGCAATCGATTTCCCGCTCTTGCGGTCACCGATGATGGCAAGGATCGAGTTTACTTCGACGCGCCCGGTGGGACGCAGGCGTGCCTCCAATCGATTGAGCGCATGAGCCACCATCTGGCGACCGGCACGGCCAACTCGGGTGGCGCCTTTGCGACATCGGTATCAACGGATGCGTTAAGCCGGGAAGCACACAAAGCGATGGCCGATTTGCTTGGCGGCACCCCGGGAGAGATCGCATTCGGCCCGAACATGACATCGCTCACGTTGGCAGTCTCGCGTGCGCTTGCCCGAGACTGGCAGCACGGCGATGAACTGATTGTCACCCGCCTCGACCACGACGCGAATGTCGCGCCCTGGCTTTCAGTGGCCGAAGACAAGGGAATGACGGTCCGTTGGCTCGACTTCGACCAGAAAACCGGTCGGTTGAACCTCGAATCTCTCGCGGAATTGCTTTCGCCGCGAACCAGGCTGGTCGCGGTTGGAGGGGCGAGCAACGCATTGGGCACGTTGAACGACGTGCAAACGATTGTCGGTTTAGTCCGAGATGGATCCGACGCACTTATCTACGTGGATGCCGTTCAATTGGCGCCGCACGTTCCGATCGATGTCCGGGCGATGGGTTGCGACCTGCTGGTCTGCTCTCCCTACAAACTGTTCGGGCCCCACGCTGGCGTACTGTGGTGTAAAGAAGAACTGATCGAGACAGTCGCCGCGTACAAGGTACGGCCTGCGTCCAACTGCGGCGCTTCTCGTTTCGAGACTGGAACGCCCTCGTTCGAAGCGCAAGCCGGCGTGCTTGGGATGGTCGAATATCTCGACTGGTTAGGTGGAATTGTTTCCACCCAGACTAATCGGCGGCAGAGGATTCTTGCCGCATTCGAGGCTTGCGTCGCCTACGAGCTAACTCTTGGCGAACGCTTCCTCGCCGGTCTGGCACGGATGAATAGCGCAACCCTTTTTGGCCCTTCGACGATGGAGGGACGCGTTCCTACCTTCGCATTTACGTTGAAGGGCCATTCGCCCCAAGAAGTTGAGCGACATCTGGCCGAAAAAGGAATATTCTCATGGTCAGGCAGCTTCTACGCTGTGGAAACCGTCGCCAGTCTGGGACTTGCCGACCAAGGTGGCCTCGTTCGCGTCGGCATGTGCCACTACAATACCGCTGAAGAGGTCGACCTGCTACTCGCGGCTCTGGGCGAGATCACCAATGCGCAAACTTGTTCGTTGTCTCGATCATAACGGCTCCACCTTCTCAGGAATTGGAGCCTCCGGCAAACCCGG
>JANXUU010000130.1 GCA_025356055.1 Sphingomonas sp.
GTCGGTTGCTGGATTGACGATCGACGTGAAACTCGACGCGATCGACGCAACCCTCGCGAAGGAAGATGGCCTGCGGGTTCGCGTTCCCCTTCCACCCGCGCTCATCCGCGTTGGCAAGCAGGCCAGGATGCTGCTCGAGACCGAGGGAAGCCCAACGCCTGCCGATGCCAACCTGGTCAAGCTACTGGCGCGGGCGTTCGCGGTGCGCAAGGCCATCATGGAAAGTGGGGCACTCGATCAGGCTGCGGCCCAACTCGGGTACGGACGCGATTATGCGATCGCTTTGGCACGCGTGAGCTACCTTGCGCCGAGCATTGTCAAGTCGATCCTGGGTGGAGTGCAGCCGAAAACCTTGAGCGCAACACCTCTAGTCCGGACCCCGCGTCTTCCCTACCGATGGGAGCAACAGTGCTCGATGTTCGACGTGGCCTGACGGCGCTCCGCGGGTTGCTCGACGAAGCTTTCTCCGGGCTCATTGAAGCTCCTGGTGCCCCGAACGATTGCCGTAATCTTAGCTCGATCGGCGCCCTGATGCACAGACTCACTATTGGGCCTCGGGAGATAACGCCCCGGATCTTGGTGCAAAGTCGCTGAGTGGACGGTCTCCCGTCCGTGCGTTGATCCGAGCAGGCGCCCTATCCCGCGGTAATTGCGTGACAATATTCACGACGCGTACTGTATCTAACATATTGATAAAGAACGATAAATCGGTGGTGCCGGTTGCAGGAATCGAACCCGCGACCTTCGGTTTACAAAACCGCTGCTCTACCATCTGAGCTAAACCGGCGTCGGAGCTCCCTTTGCTTCACAGGACGCCGAAGGTCCAGCCTTCGGTGCGGGCGATGTGTCGAGTGAGGGCAGCGGGGGAGAAGGCGACCGGGCCAAGAACAGGATCGGCGACCAGCGCGCGCATACCGGCTGCGGTGACGAGTGCATCGGTCTGGTGATCGGTGGGGATGAACGGGACGGTTAGCGGGTCACTATCGAGGCCGCTGAGTGCCTTGTTCAAGTCATTGAACGCACGTATTTTCTTGCCACTCATTCCAGCACGCTGGAGATAGATTCTGGTATAGATTTCGACCACGGCACTGGCGGCGTGGGGGAGGTTGTCGAACGGCCAGATGGCGACTTTGCCCGAGAGGCGATTGAGCAGGCGCATCCCGGCGAAACTCGCTTTTGCGACTTGCGCCGCTCCGATCGCGTCATAGGCCGAAGCCGTCTTGCGGCCCGCTTGCCGGTTGAGTGCTGCATCGCATTGGCGAAAATGAGTGAAGTCGGACTTCAGCCCGTCGGCGATGCCGAAATAGAAATGACGGCGGTGGCGTTGTTCGAGGAAGCTCGCCGCGCCGAGGTCTTCGTCGAGGCAGTGTGAGTCGACATAGGCCCAGAACGAGCGCGCTTCGGTCGGCAGGTCGGGCTCGCCGGGCAGGTAGGAGCCACGTTCGACGAAGGGCGGGGCGAAGCTGAAGTCGAAGCCGAACAGGGTCGGTTCGCGATCAGCCTGCTCGAGGAGCCAGGCGAGAACCTCCGTTCGCGACCAGACATGGCCGGGGCGGATGAGGCAAGGCGCGCCGGGCCCCCGACGCGCCTCGGCAACTGCGATACCCTTGTGCTTCTTGCCCTTCGCCCCCGACCAATCGATGGCGACGAACGAGTCGAAGCAGCTGCTTTTCAAACCAGCGGCGGCTGGCTGTCGCTGGGCATGCGCTGCGGGGTCGGCGGCGCCTTGGGTGGAAGCGGAGCCTGGCTTGCTGCGCGGTCGGCGTATCGTTCAAGGAATTTACCCGCCGCGTCTCGCCCTCCGAGACCGAAGGCAAGCGCAGTGGCTACTGCCGCCGAGCCCAGGATCAGCCCGAACGCCATCATCACGATCGCATCGGCCAGCCCCATGAAGGTCAGCCCGATCGCAGTAAACAGCGCGATGATCGCATAGCGGACGATCGTCTGGGCATAGCCATCGTCACCCGTCGACGAGCCGACAAGACCCGAAATGACGCGCGACAGCAACACTCCGGCGACGATGATCAGCGTGCCGAAGATGACTTTCCCGCCAAGTTCGGTGACTTGCGCTAGGAACACCGCGATGGTGCCCCCGCCAAGCTGCTGGGCGGCCTCGATCGCGGCGGTCAGGATGATCGCGACGAAGGCAACGTTGGCGACGATCTTCGACGGCGTGGTCGTCGCAGGCAGGACGCCGGTCGACTTGATCGCCTGGTCGAAGCCTGTCGGGGGCAAAATGCCCTCGATGATGGTCTTGAGGAAGCGGCCGGCAATGAACGCCACCCCGAGCCACAGCGCGGCAGTGAGGACGCGCGGGATGGCCGCAAGGATTTCGTTCAGCATGTTGATCGCGGGGATCGAGATTGCATCAATCCCGAGCACCTGGAGCGCGGCGATCGCGACGGGGATGATGATCAGCGCGAACACGAGGATCCCGGCAGCCTTGGCAAGGGTCGCGCGGGTCGTCGGCGAGCGGGCGGGGGCCGAAGCAGTTGCCGGATCATTCCTGGCGTTGTCGCCGATACCGGCCCGGGCAAGGAGCCCGTCGACGTTGGCGACGTTGAGCGTGGTCTCGACGATCTTGCGAACGATCCGCGCCACGATCAAGCCGATGAAGAAAATCAGGCCGGCACCAAGCAGCTTGGGCAGGAAGCCGAAGATCTGCAGTGTCAACGTGTTGATCGGTGCGAGGATCTGGCCAATGCCAAGGAACTGAAGCGCTGCCATGATGCCGACCAACCAGACGATCAGCTGCGCAATGGTGCCGAGCTGGTGGCCGACGCTTTCGCCGGGCGCGCCATGATGGTGGCGCTGGAGTGTAGGCGACTTGTCTACGGTCTTCTGCAGCGCCCATTTGACCGCGCGCGCGACGATCCAGGTGGCGATGATAATGAGAACTGCGATGAGGATTTTCGGGCCCCAGAGAAGCGCCTGATCCTGAACGTAAGTTCCTGTGCTGCTGTCGATGTACATTAGTCGCCTCCCTGTCCGTGATCGCTCAACCCTTGGGCGCCGAGTTTGTTTCGGCGCTGTTCGTCCCACCAGGCAAGCCGCTCGGCAAGGCGTTTTTCAAAGCCGCGGTCGGTCGGGCGGTAATAGGTTTGCGGGGGAAGGTCGTCGGGCCAGTAATTTGCGCCCGAAAAACCATCCTCCGCGCCATGGTCGTAGGCGTAGCCCTTGCCGTAGCCGATGTCCTTCATCAGCTTGGTCGGCGCGCCAAGGATGTTCATTGGGGGCATCAGCGAGCCGGTCTCCTTGGCCGAGCGCCAAGCCTCTTTCTGCGCGACGTAGACCGCGTTCGATTTGGGGGCGGTGGCGAGATAGAGGCAGGCCTGGGCAATGCCGAGCTCGCCTTCAGGGGAGCCGAGAAAGTCATAGCTGTCCTTGGCGGCGAGGCACTGGACGAGCGCGTGGGGGTCGGCGAGGCCGATGTCCTCGACCGCGGCGCGGACCAGGCGGCGCAGGAGGAACAGTGGTTCCTCGCCGGCGGTGAGCATCCGCGCAAGGTAATAGAGCGCGGCCTGGGGGTCCGATCCGCGGATCGCTTTGTGGAGCGCCGAGATGAGGTTGTAATGACCTTCCCGATCCTTGTCGTAGACCGCGACCCGGCGCTGGAGGAGCGCGGCGAGGGCGGCGGGATCGAGGTGGGCATCGGGGGCGATGTCGAACAGCGTTTCGGCTTGGTTGAGGAGGAAGCGGCCGTCGCCGTCGGCGCTGGCGACGAGCGCGTTGCGGGCTTCGCGGGTGAGGGGCAGGGGGGTGCCGACGAGTTCCTCCGCGCGGTCGAGCAGCCTGCACAGTGCCTTTTGATCGAGCCGCTGGAGGATCAGCACCTGGCAGCGCGAGAGCAAGGCAGCGTTGAGTTCGAAGCTGGGGTTCTCGGTCGTTGCGCCGACCAACGTGATCGTGCCGTCCTCGACGAACGGCAGGAAGCCGTCCTGCTGGGCGCGATTGAAGCGGTGGATCTCGTCGACGAAAAGGAGGGTCTTTCGGCCCGTACGCGCGAACTGCCGAGCCTCGGCGAAGATTTTCTTTAGGTCGGCGACGCCCGAGAAGACCGCCGACAGCGCGACGAAACGTAGGCCGACGGCGGCGGCGAGGAGGCGGGCGATGCTGGTCTTGCCGGTGCCCGGCGGCCCCCACAGGATCATCGACGACAGCTTGCTCGCCGCGACCATGCGTCCGATCGCGCCGTCGGGACCGGTGAGATGCTCCTGGCCGATAATCTCGTCGAGGCTCGCCGGACGCAATCGGTCGGCGAGCGGGCCATCGTGCGGGACGGTATCCGGGACGGTGGTTGGAGGTATTTCGTCGGGTGCGAACAGGTCGGCCATCAAACGCACTAACGCGGTTTGTCCGGAAAAATCACGCCACTTTGCGAAGCCTTCTTGCAAAGATAAATCGAAGATATATCTTAGAGCTATCGCATGGAAGGACAGTCGAATTTATGAATATGAATAGTAGCGGCCGCGGAAGCGGTCCCTGCGGTGGACGCCGCGATTTCCATTCCGAGGCCCGTGAATTCCACTTCGGGCCGAGCGGATTTCGTTTTGCGTTTGGCGGACCGCCCCGCGATGGTCGAGGCGATGGCGGCGGCTGGGGCGGCGACGATGGCCGACCGCGTGGACGCCGGCGGATGTTCGGATCGGGCGAGCTTCGGCTGGTCCTGCTCAAGTTGATCGCCGACGAGCCGCGCCACGGTTATGACCTGATCCGCGCGATCGAGGAGCGGACCGGGGGGCAATATGCGCCAAGCCCGGGGGTAATCTATCCGACGCTGACGATGCTGACCGACATGGGGCTGATCGAGGAGCAGGCGGCCGAAGGATCGCGTAAAGCGTATGCGGTTACGGCCGAGGGCACCGCCCATCTCGCTGAGAACGAGGCCGAGGTCGACGCGCTGTTCGCCCGGCTAGACGAAGCGAAGCCGCGCGAAGCACGGCATGGCGGGGCGAATATCCGCCGCGCGATGGGCAATCTTGCGTCGGCACTGCGCAATCGCGTGACGCACGAAGGTTTCGACGAGGTGCTGGTTCACGAGGTGACCGCCATCCTCGACGAGGCGGCGCAGCGGATCGAACGGTTGAAATAAGCCTGCCAAAGGAAAAGTTGACGCGCTCTTCCGTCGCTTGGATGGGGGGAGCGTGTTGACCTCTTGCCTGATCCTATTCGCCATCGTGCTGGGCGTGAACTTGCTCCCCGCGTTCGGTCCGCCGACCTGGTCGGTTATCGTGTTTTACGGCGTCAATTCGAAGCTTCCGCTGCCTGTGCTCGTCCTGACCGGGGCGAGCGCGGCGGCGATCGGGCGGTATGGACTGGCGCACGCCTTTCGAGCGCTGCGTGGGCATATTCCCGGAAAGATGGCGCGCAACGTCGCTGCGGCGGGGAAGCAGCTGGAGAAGCGCAAGCGGCACACGTGGCTCGCGCTTGGTTTGTTCGCGCTGTCGCCGGTGCCCTCGGCGCAATTGTTCGAGGCGGCGGGGCTGGCGGGGATCCGGCTCTTGCCGTTCACCGCGGCATTTTTCGGCGGGCGGCTCGTGTCCTATGCAATCTATGGCGCGGGCGCGAAGGGGATCGAGACGAGCTCAATCGGCGGCACCTTCCTGCATTCGCTGACCAGCCCGGTGGGGATCGCGGTGCAGGTGGTGATGATCCTGCTGCTGGTCGGCCTGACTCAGGTTGACTGGGAGAAAAGGTTTGAATCCTAGCGGCCGAGTGTTCTGGCGATACGGGCGCGCCGTTCGATCACTCGGTAGTAGGCGGCTTCGACCGCGGCGTTGATGTTGTTCCAGTCCTGTGTCTTGGCATAGGCGAGGCCGTGGCCGCCGTGGACGCGGCGCAGGTCGGGGTCGCGGACGTAGCGTTCGAGCGCATCGGCGAACTGTTCGACCTCACCGGGCTCGACGAGGCTTCCGCTTTCGCCGTCGCAGACGAGGTTGGTGGCGCCCGTGGCGGCGGCGGCGGCGACCGGGAGCCCGCAAGCCATCGCTTCCAGGGTAACATTGCCGAACGCCTCGGTCACCGATGGATTGAGGAAGATGTCGCCGCTGGCGAGCGCGCGGGCAAGGTCGGTTCCGGTCTGCTGACCCAGGAAGATCGCCTGCGGCAGGCGTTCGGCGAACCAGGCGCGGGCCGGGCCGTCGCCGATCACGAGAACCTTGTGCGCAACGCCTTTTGCGGTGAGCAAATCGCAGGCGTCGGCGAACACGTCGAGGCCCTTTTCGAGCACCAGCCGGCCGAGGAAGGCGATCGCGACGTCGCCGTCGCCAATGCCATTTGATCGGCGCCACTCGAGGCTGCGGCGGCCGGGATTGAACTGCTCGCGATCGACGCCGCGCGACCACAGGAAAATGGTCCGGTTCATGCGTTGGGCGCGAAGCACAGCTGCGGTCGATTCGGCAGGGACAAGGAGCGCGTCGCACTGGCGGTAAAGTCGGCGCATAAGCGCGCGCAGCGCGGGCTCAAACAGTTGCAGGTGATAGTAAGCGAGATAAGTTTCGAAGCGGGTGTGGATCGAAGCAATGGCCGCGCGGTCGTTGCGGCGCGCCCAGCCGATCGCCTGGCGTGCGGCGATGTCAGGCGCGGAGATGTGGACGATGTCGGGGTTGAAAGCGACGAGGTCGTGACGGACAGCGCGGGTGAGACCGGTCGGGAAGCGATATTCGGGACGTTTGGGAATGGCGACAGAGGGCAGACTGACAAGGTCGCCGACTGGGGGAAAGGCAGGAGTATCGGTGGTCGGAGAGTAAATGCGGACGGCATGACCCTGGCCAAGGAGGTAGCCGACGAGCCGGTTCAGTGCCTGATTCGCGCCATCGCGGACGTAGTTATAGTTGCCCGAGAAAAGGGCGATGCGGAGCGGGGTAGGCATGACGCGTGGCATAGCTGTGTCGTGCGGCGGGGGCTAGAGCAGGTGCGATGATGCTCAAGGCTTCGATGGCACCGGTCGGGGCCCGGAATGCGCGGTTGCTGGTGCTCGGCAGCTTGCCGGGTGACGCCAGCCTGGCGGCGCAGCGCTATTATGCGCATCCGACAAACCAGTTCTGGCGATTGTTGGGGGTTGCGATTGGGGAGGATCTTGTGGACTTGCACTATGACGCGCGAAGGGCGCGGCTGGCCGCTCGTGGGGTGGCGCTGTGGGATGTGGTCGGCGAGGCGGTGCGGCCGGGCAGCCTCGATGGGGCGATGCGGTCGGTTCGGCACAATGCGCTAGCCGGATATGTCGCGGAGCATTCGCGACTGGAGGCGGTGGGGTTCAATGGCAAGGCCGCGGCGGCGATCGGGCGGCGGGCGCTTGGCGAGACGCAGTTGAGGTTGATCGACCTGCCGTCGTCGAGCGCCGCCAACACGCTTCGGTTCGAACCAAAGGCCGAGCGGTGGCGGGCCTTGGCAGGGTTCGTCGATCCCGCCTAAGATGCGCTTTATGAACGACGCAACCGATGACCCCGAAATCGAGGATGACAATGAGGACGAGGAGCGCGATCCGACGCTGAGCTTGGTTGACGAGGCGCTGGTCGCAGGCAATATCGCGAACACCAACGGCTTGTTGGTGATCCTGGCCAAACTGGTGGCCAAGGGGATCTTCGACCAGGATGATCTGAAGGCATTTTCGGACAGTTATTCGAAACCCCTCGACCATCTGCACATGCGCGAAAATGAGCTGGTCACGCAGATGCAGGACCAGATGGAGTCGACGCTCGCCGAGCTGATGCGGTTTTTGGCGGCGGTGAAGTAGAGACCCGCTCCCAGCCCCTCCCTTTCAGGGTGTGGAGTTGCTATATGGCCCTCATGATGTCGATCGCGTTCGGACTTCTGCTGTTCCTCGCCACCGTCGCGGTGATGGAAGGGGTCGCGTATGTCGCCCACCGTTGGGTGATGCACGGGAAGCTCGGCTGGTGGCTTCACGAAAGCCATCATCGCGAGCGGCGCGGAATGTTTGAGCTCAACGATTTTTACGCGGTTATCTTTGCCGGGCCGTCGATCCTGCTGCTGGCGGGCGGCGTGCGGTGGGGGTGGGGCGAGTGGGCAACGTGGGTCGGCGCCGGAATCGCAGCCTATGGCGCAATCTATTTCGGGTTTCACGATGTCATCGTTCATCGCCGCGTGGCGCACCGGATCGTACCGCGGTCGAGCTATTTCAAACGGATCGTCCAGGCGCACAGGATCCACCACGCGGTCGAAACTCGTGAGGGGACGGTAAGTTTCGGGTTTATCTACGCGCCACCGGTAGAGGCGTTGAAGGTAGCGTTAAGGGCGAGCGGTCGGGCCGGGCTCAGGACGCCCAGGCGGGTAATCGCTTCGGAACCCTTTGAAGCGTGACCCACCCGCTCAATCGGACGCGCGTGTCCACAAGCCGTCGCGGCTGACCTCGCGAGGGGTACGGAGAGAGTCTGCCAGCGCCATCAGCACCAGACCAAATTTCTCCTGACGCGGAATCGAGATGCGACGGTCCCACGCACGCTCGCCCAGTTCGACCGCGCGGGTGGCAACTGTCCCGTAAATGCGAGCGGCAGAATTGACGGCCCAGCGGCTGCGGAAGGGGAGCCGGGCAGCGCCGACCTTCGAGCTTAGCCGATAGCAGTCAGCGAGGATGGCGAGGCGACGGACAATTCTAGCGAGCGCGGGGCGGTTCCCGGGATCGGCGAGGTCGGCACCGGTGAGGCCCTCTTCGGTTAGCCAAGTGTCGGGGAGGTAGCGGCGACCGACCTTCGCATCGTCGACGATGTCGCGCGCGATGTTGGCGAGTTGGAAGGCAATACCGAGGTCGGCGGCGCGATCGAGCGTGTCACGGTCGCCGGGTGCAACGCTCATGACATGCGCCATCATCACGCCGACCGCGCCGGCCACCTGATAGCAATAGCTAAGAAGGTCGGCTTCGGTTGCCGGGGTCCAGCCGGTGGCGTCGCGCTCGAACCCGGCAAGGTGGTCGGCGGCGAAGTTTGCCGGAATGGCGCATTCGGCAGCGACGGTGCCGAAGGCGTCGAACGCGGCGAGACCGGTCGGCTTGCCCGCGAGTGCGTCGGCGGTTTTCGCGCGAAGGAAGGCGATTCGTTCGGCGGGGTTGTCGGGAGTGACAGCGTCGTGGCCGAGCGTCTGGCCGTCGGTGACGTCGTCGCACGCGCGGCACCAGGCATAAAGCAGCCAGCTTAGACCGCGTGTCTCCTCGTCGAAAATCTGGCTGGCGAAACGGAAGCTCTTCGAGCCTTGCGCGATGATCCGGCCCGACTCGTCGATCAGCGCTTGGCGTTCTTGCGGGGTCACTCGAGCATCAGGCGCGAAGTTGCTTCGGCGCTGCCGACGACCCCGGGAATGCCCGCGCCGGGGTGTGTGCCGGCGCCGACGAAATAGAGGTTCGAGATCTTGTTGTCGCGGTTGTGGGTGCGGAACCAGGCCGACTGGGTGAGCACGGGTTCGAGGCTGAACGCCGAGCCGAGATGCGCGGCGAGGTCGCCCTTGAAGTCTGCCGGGCTGTAATGGAAGCGGGTACGGATGCGGCTGCGAATGTCGGGGATCAGCCGCGCTTCCAATGTGTCGATGATCGTCTCGGCATAGGCTTCGCCGTCCTTCTCCCAATCGACGTCCGCCTGACCCATGTTGGGGACCGGAGCGAGGGCGTAGAAGGTTGAGCAGCCGGGGGGCGCCATCGACGGATCGGTGATCGTCGGGTGGTGGAGGTAGAGCGCGGGGTCGGGGGCGAGCTTGCCGTTATTGTAGATATCGTCGAGCAGGCCTTTGTAGCGCGGGCCGAAAAGGATCATGTGGTGGGCAATCTCGGGGCAGGTGCCCTCGAGCCCGAAGTGGAGCACGAATAGCGACGGCGAATAGCGCTTCTTCTTGAGCGCCCTGACCTGCTTCGGGCCCCGCGCGTCGCCTTCGATCAGGCCATAGGTGTGGACGATGTCGCCGTTCGAGGCGACGGCATCGGCCTCGGCGCGATAGCCCGATCGGGTGCGGACGGCGCGGACCTGGCCATCGACGACCTCGATCGCCTCGACCGGGTCGTCGAGCCGGAGGACGCCGCCGATGCGCTCGAACTGGGTAACCATTCCGGCGATAAGCTGGTTCGTACCACCCTTGGCGAACCACACCCCACCGTCGCGCTCCAGCTTGTGGATCAGCGCGTAGATCGACGAGCAGGTCATCGGATTGCCCCCGACAAGGAGCGTGTGGAAGGATAATGCCTGACGCAAATGTTCGTCAGCTACAAAGCTTGAGACGATCGAATAGACGCTGCGCCAGGCCTGGTACTTGGCCAGCGCGGGGGCCGCCTTGAGCATGTCGCCGACCTTGAGAAAGGCCTTGGTGCCGAGCTTCTCATAGCCTTCGTGGAAGACCCCGGCGGCGTAGTCGAGGAACTTCTTGTAGCCCTCGACGTCGGCGGGGTTCAGCGCGGCGATCGACTTGAACAGGCTTTCGTCGTCGTTGTTGTAGTCGAAGCGCGTGCCGTCGGGCCAGTCTAGCGCGTAGAAGGGGGTCACGGGGAGGAGAGTGACGTCCTGCGCCATGTCGTGACCCGACAGGCGCCACAGCCGCATCAGACAGTCGGGATCGGTGATGACGGTCGGGCCGGCGTCGAACATATGGCCGTCGCGATGCCAGTGGTAGGCGCGTCCGCCGGGCTTGTCGCGGGCTTCGATAATAGTCGTTTGGACGCCCGCGGACTGCAGGCGAATGGCGAGCGCGAGGCCGCCGAACCCGGCGCCGATGACGATTGCGGTCTTCACTTGGTGGTCCCCAGCGCGCGGATCGCGCGCGCGAGAGATACGGGCGGCTTGCCCGCTAGGATGCGGATGCGGTCTCCTACCGTCGATCGGCCGGCATAGAAACGTTCGATCAGCGGAGCGGGGAGGCGATAAAAGCGCTCGAGAACTCGGTAGCGCTCGGGCGGTTCGGCGGCGCGGAACAGCATCTTCGACAGCAGTCGGTAGTAACCCCCTGAGCGCCAGTGGCGGCGGGCGTAGGCGCGGGTATCGGCGGCCGCGAGGTCGGGCTGCGCGGCGAACCAGGCGGCGAAGCGCACCGCGTCGGGCAGCGAGTAGCTGGTGAGTGGCTGGAACAGGGCAGCGCGGGCACCGGCGCGAGGGAGGGGGTCGGCGGCGGGCCAGAAGCGGTCGAAATTGCCACCCATGAGAACCGGGAGCACGCCGGTTTCGCTATGATTGGGCGCGGCAATTTCCCATCCTTGCGCAGCGGCGAAGGCGGCGATGCGGGCTGTGAGAGCGGCGGCGTCAAGGAGCGGATTATCGCTGTAATAGGTGTCTTCGACAAAGACATTGTTCGGACCGAACGGGAGGAGGTAGACGAAGCGATAGCCTTCAGACTGGTCGACCGTGGCGTCCATTACCACCGGGCGGGAGAGGCCGTGGGGGCGGGCAAGGCGGAGCGTCTGACCGACAAATTTCTGCCAGCCGCAGTCGAGCGCCGACAGGTCGCCCGCGCCGCGTGCATCAATGACGGCGTCGGATTCGAGCATGCGCCCGTCGGCCAGCTTGACCGAACGGGCGGTGGCGCTTTCGGCAACGCCGTGGACGATGGCGTCGGCGGGGAGCCGGGCGCGGACGACGGCGTCCAGTCGCTCAGAAGTCATCGAGTGATAGGGTTGCTCGATCGTTCGCTGGTGGGCGGGGAAGCGGACGTCGTAGGCTGGCCAGCGGTGGACGATGAGCGGTTTGACCAGCGCGCGCTCGGTCACGGCGATGTCGCTGCCGAAGAAGCTCCACAAATGGTTGCCGCCGAGCGTTGCGCCGGCCTCGACGATCGTGACATGCACGTCGGGTCGGCGCTCGGCGAGCGCGAGCGCGATCAACCCGCCCGCAAGCCCGCCGCCGAGGATGATGAGGGATTGGGGGGGCATTGCGGCGTCCTTTAGCGGGCGGGATTGTCGCGAACCACCCCTCCCTTTCAGGCACAGGATGGCGTAAGCGGACGCCATGCTTGCGCTCTTCCTCTCTGCACTCGCGATGACAGTTATCGTCGGGGTACGATATCTCCTCACCAGCGGGGCGTTTGCGTGGGCGACTTCACGCAAGTTCCCGCAGCGGCTCGTCGGACAACGAGCGCAGGTGCGGCGCGAGATCGGGTGGAGCCTGGCGTCAGCGGCGATCTATGGCGTGCCGGCGGGGGTCGTCGCGTGGGCCTGGCAGCAGCGTGGGTGGACGCGGATATACATGGGCGCTCGCGACTATCCGCTGTGGTGGCTCCCACTGAGCGTCCTCGCATTCCTGCTTGCGCACGACACCTGGTTTTACTGGACCCATCGCTGGATGCACCGGCCAACGCCCTTTCGCATCGCCCATGCGGTCCACCATGCGAGCAAGCCGCCGACCGCGTGGGCGGCAATGAGTTTTCATCCGTGGGAAGCGCTGACCGGGGCGGTGGTCATCCCGCTGCTGGTGTTCGTGATCCCAATTCATGTCGCCGCGCTGGGAGTGGTACTCGCCGTCATGACGGTGATGGGGGTGACCAATCATATGGGCTGGGAGATGTTTCCGCTCATGCTGGTTCATGGAAAAGCAGGGCAATGGCTGATAACGGCAAGCCATCATGAGCTTCATCACCAGCGCTACCGATGCAATTACGGACTTTATTTCCGCTTTTGGGACCGGTTGTGCGGGACTGATTCGGGGCTGGGCGAGTTTGCGGCGGCTGGCGCTGTGCGTGGGGGCAGCCGGTGCATTGGGCGGGGCAACGGCGCTGCCCTCAATGCCGAGCGCCAGCCTGACGGTCAGCGTGGAGGGGCTGCGCGACCATAAAGGCAATCTGTTGTTCTGCCTGACGCGGCGGACCACGCAGTTTCTCGAGTGCGACAAGGATCCGGGCGCTGTGCATGGCAGCGTGGCGGCGAATGTCGCCATGTTCGATGTCGAGCATATGGCGCCCGGCGAGTGGGCTCTATTGATTATCCACGACAGTAATTCGAATGGAAAACTCGACAAGAGGTTCGGGATCCCGCGCGAGGGGTTTGGTTTTTCAGGCAACCCGGCGATCCGCTTCGGGCCGCCGAGCGCCGAGGCGGTGCGCTTCGCAGTGCCGTCGGGGATTTCGCACCAGCAGCTCAAGATGCGGTATATCTTTTAGAGATTGAGCGTCCTGCGCGCAGCAATCAAGTGGGGGCGGTCGATCATCTTGCCGTCCATGCCGAGCGTTCCGGCGGTCGGGTCGGCCGCGAACGCGTTGACGATGCGGCGCGCCCAGGCGAGTTCCTTTTCGGACGGCGCGTAGCAACGGTTGATCACCTCGATCTGGTTCGGGTGGATAGCGAGGCGGCCAACGAATCCGTCACGGCGCGAGGCGCGGCAATCGGCTTCGAGCCCGGCGAGATCGCGGAAATCTGCGTGGAGCGTGTCGATCGGCGCGGTGCCGGCGGCGGCGGCGGCGAGCAGGGCAAGGTTGCGGACCAGCTTGTAGGGCGGGGTGAAGTGGCCGGCATCGTCGCGGTTGCTGGTGGCGCCGACCGCGGCGGCTAAATCCTCGGCCCCCCACGTCATCGCGGCGAGGCGCGAATGGGCCGGGACGTAGCTGCCAAGCGCAAACACGGCGGTGGGTGTTTCGGTGGCGACAACGGCGATCTTCACCGATCCGTGGTTCATCCCGGCGGCGGTTTCGCGGCTGGCGATCTGGTCTGCGAGGCGGGCGACGTCGGGGCCCCCCTCGGGTTTGGGCAGAAGGACTCCATCGAGCCCCGGGCGGATAACGGCGTCTAGATCGGCGGCGGTAAGGGTGC
Source organism: Sphingomonas sp. (assembly GCA_025356055.1). Taxonomy (GTDB): domain Bacteria; phylum Pseudomonadota; class Alphaproteobacteria; order Sphingomonadales; family Sphingomonadaceae; genus Sphingomicrobium. Next base: position 13,724 of record JANXUU010000130.1, read on the forward strand.
CATCGAACGGATTGACGCGCACCCACAACGACCATTCACGCGTCTCGCGGCGGGCGACGATGTCGGCAACCATTCTTCGCGCGGCGTCCTTTCGCGCGGTGGCGACCGAATCTTCGAGGTCGAAGATCAGCACGTCGGCGCCGGACTGCGCAGCCTTCGCGGCTTTCTTCTCGCTGTCGCCGGGGACGAACAGCCAGCTGCGCATTCGGGTCATGCCGTTGGGGATTTCATCATGAGGGCGAGGCGCTGGCAGGTGCAGACGATCTCGTCGCGCTGGTTAAACGCCGTGTGGAGCAACGTCACCAGCCCTTGCGTCGGGCGCGACTTGCTGGGGCGAAGCGCAACGATTTCGGTCTCAACGCGGATCGTGTCACCGGCGAAAACGGGTTTGGGAAAGTTGGTCTCCTCGAGCTTCACATTCGCAATGGTCGTGCCAAGCGTCGTGTCCTGGACCGACAGGCCTATGACGAGCCCAAGGGTGAGTAGCGAGTTGACCAGCGGGCGACCATATTCGGTATGCTTGGCATACTCATGGTCGATGTGGATCGCCGCCGGGTTCATCGTCATGTTTGAGAACAGCATGTTGTCGCTCTCGATCACGGTTCGGCGAAGCTCGTGGACGAATCGCTGGCCGACGGTGAATTGATCGAAATACAGGCCGGCCATTGGAATTCCTCGCGGATGGAACACCACCTTAACCAGCGATTCGTGACTATGCGAGAGGCAGGCCGTGCGTCGCCGGAACCAAGGTGTTCCGAGATGTGGGTTCAGATACACCTGCTTGCGACGATCGGACCGACCGTCCCAACTGAAGAATGTTCGCCGTGTCGGAAAGGCGCCGGGCGGTTGCGAACTCGGCGAGCGATTCGTCGGACGGGGGGATGGCGTCGTCGTGCTCGGTCATCGTCGAATGGCCGGACGCAATGTCTTGTGCACGGCCGACATTGTCGGCGGCCCGCGCACAGCGTTTCCTCATCGGAGACGTTTACAGGCAGGCCTCGAGATAGGGCTGGTCGAAACCGAACTGCTTGGCCTTCTCCATCGTGTAGGGGCGGAGGCCCATCGAGCGATATTCGCCGATGATTTTTCCGTCGGCGCTCTCGTCGAGATATTCGAACTTGAACAGTTCCTGCGTGACGATCACGTCGCCCTCCATCCCGATGACCTCGGTTATGTTGGTCGTCCGCCGCGACCCGTCGCGAAGGCGCTTGACCTGAACGATGAGGTCGACCGAGTCGGCGATCTGGCGCGAGATGGCTTCCTTCGGCACCTTGATGTCCGACATCATCACCATGTTTTCCATACGAGCGAGACATTCACGCGGGCTGTTGGAGTGGAGCGTCGCCATGGATCCGTCGTGACCTGTGTTCATCGCCGCGAGGAGATCGAAACATTCGGGTCCGCGGATTTCGCCGAGGATGATCCGGTCCGGTCGCATACGCAGCGCGTTGATGACGAGGTCACGGATAGTAATAGCGCCTTGCCCCTCGAGGTTGGCGGGGCGCGTTTCGAGCGGCAGCCAGTGCGGCTGTTGCAGGCGAAGCTCGGCGGCGTCTTCGATCGTCAGCACCCGCTCGCCCGGGTCAATCATCTTCGACAGGGCATTGAGCATCGTCGTCTTGCCCGAGCCGGTACCGCCCGAAATGACGATGTTCATCCGGCTCGCACCCGCGATCTTGAGCAGGGTCGCCATCTTCTCCGACATCGAGCCAAAGCCGCGCATCATGTCGAGCGTGATCGGCTTCTCGGAGAATTTACGGATCGAGATGGCGGTGCCGCGAAGCGACAGCGGGGGAACGATGACGTTGACGCGGCTGCCGTCGGGCAGGCGGGCGTCGGCCAGCGGGGTGGTCTGGTCGACGCGCCGGCCGACCTTATTGACGATTCGCTGGGCAATCTGGAACAGATGCTCTTCGTCGCGAAACTGGATATGGGCGAGCTCGAGCTTGCCCTTTCGCTCGACGAAGGTCTGGTCGGGACCATTGACCATGATGTCGCTGATCGACGGGTCGCTTAGCAATTCCTCGAGCGGCCCCAGACCAAGCAGTTCGTCGACCAGCACCTTTTCGAGCGCGAACTGCTCGCGCCGGTTGAGGTTGATCTTCAATTCGCCGAGCACTTCGGAGATGATCGGGCGGAATTCTTCAGCCAGTTCGTCCTTGCCGAGTGTCGCGGCGGCTTCTGGATCGACCCGCTCGAGCAGGCGCGGGAGGACTTGCTCCTTGATGCGATGGACCGAGGCTTCGAAGCCTTCGGTCTTGCTTGCCCCCTGCTCACCGCTCGCATTCTGGCGCTGGTTGAGGCGGTCCATCGCCCCGATCATGGAATTCGAGGCGTGCACGGGACCTTCGGCGACTTCGCCGAGCTCTTCGACTGGCGGAAATTGATCGCTTCCGGCAGCGCCCGCACCGGGACCGGACTTCATCGGCCGCGCAACTCCGAAGTTCGGACGCGCCGCGTTATTGCTCAGTCCATTGCGCTTGCCGAAAGCGTTCATCGTCACCCAATCCGATCCGTTGCGCGGAAATCGAAATGGTGAATAGCCGTAAAACTTTACTGAAAGCCTAAGCCCGAAACGTCGGGATCGCGAAACGGAAAATAGCAGGCTGATGGATGAGTGTGTATTTATTGATCCGGTAAACTGCAGCATAAAATTGATCGGTTTTCACCGGCGTCTTCGCGCGGAATAAGCATAGTTCCGAGGGCGTTCGCCAATCCAGCGTCGGAATGTGGCTCATCGATGCCTTTGCTTCGACCTTGATGCCTTGGAACCCGCTTTGCCGAAGCCAATCGTCGCAAGGAATACTGATCTGAATCAGTAATAGTGAGAATTGCGACGAAGGGACAGGCCTGCTCCAGATTTCCGGCACCATGGCAAAAACCCGTCTGGTATTCTCATCGACATCGATTTGTTCGGGGTAACGCCGCACCCAAATTATTGCCGGATCGTCAAGCGAATAGGTCTCGGCGTGCATGACGAGCATGGTCGTCCCGAGAAGCAAGGGTGCCAAGGCGGCAACTGCGCACGCGAGATTTTTTCCCACACTCCGCAACTGAATCAGTATAATCGCAAGTCCGATCGATAAAGCTGCAAGCGGTACAGTCATCATTCGTGGTTTCGGGTCAATCGCAAAAGCGAAGATCAGGACGCACATGTAGGCAATTGACCCGACGTAGATAAGCCAGATTTTGTTTCGTGTTTCCTTACCAATGTCCTTATAGAAAAAAAGCAACAGAGTAGGAATGAGAGAGAGTGAAAGACCGGCATTCGCGTTTACAAACATGTTGACGAGGCCGTCTATTATCCAATGAATGTGGACGCCGGGCTCGCGCCGCCAATTTGCGATATATGCGGGATTGAAGAAGGGTGAATGAACACGATCGATCGGACCTAGCAGTTCGGTAGATTTGATTTGCGTATGCGCTATAGACAATTTGCGCCGCCACAGTGGGTCTCCCGTTTCTGAGAAAAAAGAGCAGAACTCGACGGAAATTGGCAGTAGGAAACCGCCTCCGGCAGCCAGCCATAGACGCAAAGTTGGTCGATGAGGCCACAAGATGAGCAGCATGACTATCAGAATCACTGCTGAGAAAGACGTTTCGCGGACTTGGAAGGCTAGCCCTAGAAAAAATCCGCAAAAAAGCGATGCCAGCAAGCCATGCGATCGTCCGAACCGCAATAAAATCCACGCCGAAAGGAGACAGAAACTAAGCTCGGTAGCTTCGACCGATGGGTCCAATAGCTGAGTTGAGAAAGTCGGAGTAAACAGCAACAAAAGAGCCGCCATGTACCCAATCGGTCGCCCCGTCAGCCGATTTCCAATCAAAGTTAGCAGTATTAGCGACACAATCCCCGGAACAAGCGCAGCCAGGCCAACCGACCAGCGGTTTTCCCCAAACAGACTGGTTAGCGCAGCGATCGGTGCAATGACGGGCCAACGCGCCTGCCAGTGGTCATAGGGGAGACAAGGGCCAAACTCGCGCCAGCAGCGTGCCGCTCGAAGATATTGCCAGTCGTCCATTCCCCCGCCGATGTAACCGATCGGATTGATCGCGATTACGGCCACGACGGCTAGGAGCTGTCCAATCAACCAAGCATGGTTTGAACCAAACCGTGATGCGGGCCACTGCAAGTCGGCACTCAGTCGGTCAACAGATTCCAACAAAGTTTGCCCCCGGGATAATCGATGGGCATCATCACGGGATGGGCATATGTTGTAAAGACGCGGACGACCAGGGACGGCTGTAAAATGTCAGTCGACACTCTCCGCGAGAACCGTTAGGCCATTAGCGCTGACCTCGGCGAAGCCGCCCGACACCTGGATCGTCTCGGGCGCACCACCGGCGGTCTTGAACACCGTTAACGTGCCGTCCTTGAGCGTCGTCATCAACGGCGCGTGACCGGCCATTGCGCCGAAGTCGCCCTCGCTGCCGGGGACGACCACCATGTGGACTTCCTCGGAGCGGACGAGCTTCTCGGGGGTGACGAGTTCGAAGTGAAGCAGGTCGGCCACTACGCCTCCTGCGCCATCTTCTCGGCCTTGGCGACCGCTTCGTCGATCCCGCCGACCATGTAGAAGGCGGATTCGGGGAGATGGTCATACTCGCCCTCGACGACCGCCTTGAACGACTTCACCGTGTCCTCGACCTGGACGAACTTGCCGGGGATGCCGGTGAACACTTCGGCGACGTGGAACGGTTGGCTGAGGAAGCGCTGGATCTTGCGCGCGCGGGCGACGATCAGCTTATCTTCCTCGGACAGTTCGTCCATCCCGAGGATGGCGATGATGTCCTGCAGCGACTTATACTTCTGCAGCGTCTCCTGGACGCGGCGCGCAGTGTCGTAATGCTCCTGGCCGACGACTGCGACGGTCAGCACGCGGCTAGTCGAATCGAGCGGATCGACCGCGGGGTAAATGCCAAGCTCGGAGATGGCGCGGTTGAGCGTGGTCGTCGCGTCCAAGTGGGCGAACGACGCGGCCGGGGCCGGATCGGTGAGATCGTCGGCGGGGACGTAGATCGCCTGGACCGAGGTGATCGAGCCCTTGTTGGTCGAGGTAATCCGCTCCTGCAACTGGCCCATGTCGGTCGCCAGCGTCGGCTGATAGCCAACCGCCGATGGGATGCGGCCGAGCAGCGCCGACACTTCTGAACCGGCCTGGGTGAAACGGAAGATGTTGTCGACGAAGAACAACACGTCCTGGCCTTCGACGTCGCGGAAATATTCGGCCTGGGTGAGGCCCGACAGCGCGACACGGGCGCGCGCTCCCGGCGGCTCGTTCATCTGGCCGAACACCAGCGCGACCTTGGAGCCCTCGGGGGTCGGGTTGCCGTCGGCGTCCTTGGCGATGACCCCGGCGTCGAGAAACTCGTGGTAGAGATCGTTGCCTTCGCGCGTGCGCTCGCCGACGCCGGCAAACACCGACACGCCGCCGTGGCCCTTGGCGATGTTGTTGATCAGTTCCTGGATGAGCACCGTCTTGCCGACCCCGGCGCCGCCGAACAGCCCGATCTTGCCGCCGCGGGCATAAGGCGCGAGCAGGTCGATGACCTTGATCCCGGTGACGAGGATCGCGCTCTCGGTCGACTGGTCGACGAACAGCGGGGCCTCGGCGTGGATCGGGGCGAACAGGTCGGAGCCGATCGGCCCGCGATCGTCGATCGGCTCGCCGATGACGTTCATGATGCGGCCCAGCGTCTTGGGGCCAACGGGGACGCGGATCTGCGAGCCGGTGTCGGTCACGGTCTGGCCGCGGGTCAGGCCCTCGGTGGCGTCCATTGCGATGGTGCGGACCATATTCTCGCCAAGGTGCTGGGCGACCTCGAGGACAAGGCGGTTGCCATTGTTGCTGGTCTCGAGCGCGCCGAGGATCGGCGGCAGCTCGCCGTCGAACGCGACATCGACGACCGCGCCGATGACCTGCGCGATGCGACCGACGAGGTTGCTCGTCTGGGTGGGGGTGGGGGCGGCGGTGGCCATGTCGATTTCCTTGGCTGTCTATACGGTTAGAGCGCTTCGGCGCCCGAG